>JACRLY010000079.1 GCA_016219595.1 Ignavibacteriota bacterium
ATTATTATGTTGTGTTCGATAACCTGGATGTAATTGTTAATACTGATGGTGTACCAATATCAAATGCTTTTGACGATTTGTATTACTGGCCCATAAAAAATACAGTTGAATTTGGTAATTATTATCTCAAAGTACCTTTTTCCGATGCAACATTTAGTACTTATAAAATTACCGATTTTGACCTTGCTGTTTTTCCTATGGGGGACACACCGCTGAATTTCACAACTCCGGGAGGAATAAGTGTACTTAATAAAATTAAAGAAATGGAAGCTGCGGGCAAGCGTGTGATTATAATAGGCAGGTCTTTGTTAACCAAGGCATTTGTTACTCAGCCAAATCAGCCGGTACAAAGTTTCTTCTATAATTACCTCGGAATTGATGAGACATTCAGAATGACAACACATACTCCAATTAGTAATGGGTGGAGGTATGACGGGTATACTGTTAACGGTTATCCGAGCGACCCAATATCGGATGATGCCAGGAAATGGGCAAACTGCAAAAGGTCATCCTATGGAAGTGACTGGTATGACCCCTGGATTTGGACAAAAGATGTGGAAGCATTCAAGATAAGAAATGACTCTACCAAATATATACCTATTGAATGGGCATCAAAGATAATCGATGATATAGAAATAATCAATCATCCGCCTTCCGATACAATTATGGGTGTAAGGGCATTCACCGACAATTCAAAAATGGTATTTTGGGGTTTAGGATTTGAATATTTCAATGCCTGGATTTCGATTAATCTGGCACAAACAGAACTTTGGCAGGCATTCGAATGGCTGTTGGTTGACATTCCGAAAATCGAACCTTATGCTTTGATAGTCCCTAATCCTGTTGACTTTAAAGCAGTATCAATTGATACAAATAAAATAGTCGGGATAAAAGTAACTAATTGGGGAAGAAAGAAATTGGAAGTAAAAGATATTTATACATTCGGATTTGAGGATCCTGATATTTTCGAAGTGTTGAATCCATCCCCGTTCACATTACAACCTTTAGACACACATACTGTTTTTGTTAAATTTTTACCAAAAGAAGAAAGAAAATATGAAGAAGTTTTGACATTTGAATCAAATTCTTATTTATCTGCTACGATTGATGTTGATTTGAAGGGATTAGGCGGTCCTGAAATACAGCAGGGACCTGCAATTGCAGTTGTTGATACAGTATATTTTGATACTACTGACCGCAGGGGATTTAATATTCAGCCAATAACTCTTTATAGTGTTGGAACTTCTGAAATCATAATGCAGGATAAAAAAATAACTGATAACGCAAGCGGAGCCTTTTCATTTAATACAACTGAAGATAGTAAATCCGGAATGGCAATCCAGCCTCAAACAAGTCATATTTTTAATATAAGATTTGTACCACAGGAATTTAATAAAGAATATACCGGACAGGTAAAGATTGAAACGAATAAGAAAGGCGACAATCCTTTTAATTATATAGTTTTAAAAGGATGGTCTTCACCTCCTGTTCCAAAAATAAAATTTGAGGTACCTTTTGATACCATAAAAGTCATAGAAGGTTCAACTCAGGATAATCTTATAACAATTACCAATACCGGTAGTAAAGAATTGACAATAACAAAATTGGAATTTACCAGGAATGATTCATCTGTATTTAGTATATTAGATGGAGCTGTTCCAAAAACCATAGAAGTAAATGATTGGTTTGAACTGAAAGTGAAATTCAGTCCAAAAGATACAATAATTTACATGGCAACAATATTAATTGAATCAGATGCATCGAACCTGACCCAGGCTACAATTAATTTAAAAGGTCAGGGATACCCTATTGTTGGTGTCGAAGAATATACAGAATTTGAAGGTAATGATTTGTTTGTTATGAAAGCAATGCCCAATCCTAATTACGGCAAAGCTGTTATTGATTATGAACTGAAGGGAGATATCCCGAACAATGTTGAAATTTTCCTTGTTGATGTTCTCGGAAGCAGAATTTCTACTTTGTTCAATTCAAAAGTAAATCCCGGAGAGTACAGGCTTGAAATGGATGTGCCTGCTGCAAAGCTGTCATCAGGTAATTATTATATTATTGCCAATGTTGGAGACACACAAGTACGTCTGCCTATTGTGATTTTGAAATAAAAAATCAGACAACAATTTGAATTGAAACCGCATTCTGATTAGGGTGCGGTTTTTTTTTATTTTAAGTTTTATTTGATATAAAAAAGGAATTTTTAATCCGAATAATTGGTCAATTTTCCTGAACTGAGATATTGTCAATGAACAAACCAATTTAAAGTAATTTTAAACAACCAGGCAAAAAATAGGTAAATAATTAAAATAATTGAACAAATTGTTTTGATTTTTAAATTTTTTTCAATAAGTTTGTAAGCTCTGTCAAAATTATTTTATAAATATATTATTTTGGAGTGTTTGAGTGCCGACAATAAGTCAGTTAATCAGGAAGCCGAGAAAGAAAGTTACAGTGAAAAGTAAATCACCGGCTTTGAAATCATGCCCGCAAAGAAGAGGGGTATGCACGAGAGTATATACGACTACTCCCAAGAAGCCGAATTCGGCTTTGAGAAAAGTTGCGCGTGTCAGATTGACTTCGGGTTTTGAAGTTACTTCATATATACCCGGCGAGGGACATAATTTACAGGAGCACTCATTGGTTTACCTCCGTGGAGGCAGGGTAAAAGATTTGCCCGGTGTCAGGTATCATATAATTCGCGGTACTGCCGACACACAGGGAGTCGAAGGAAGAAAACAGGGCAGGTCGAAATACGGTTCCAAGAAACCAAAGAAAACTGCTTAAAACAAATTAGGTGAATTGCGAGTAAAACGATATGAGAAAAAGAAAAGCAGAAAAAAGACGTTTGGATGTTGACCCGAAATACAACGATTTGGTTGTTTCGCGCTTAGTTAACAATATAATGTACCAGGGCAAAAAAAGTACTGCGCGTAAAGCAGTTTACGAAGCATTCGAAACAATTGCCCAGAGAACAAAGGCTGACCCTCTCGAAGTTTTTCGCAAAGCACTTTCAAACGTAGCACCTGTACTCGAAGTCAGGTCGCGCAGAGTTGGAGGAGCAACATACCAGGTCCCTATCGAAGTTCGGGAAGACCGCAGGATAGCACTGGCTCTGAGATGGATTAAACAATACGCAAAGGCACGCAGGGATAAATCGATGGCTCTCAGGTTAGCCGCAGAGCTTATCGCAGCCGCAAACGGCGAGGGTGCCTCTGTCAAGAAAAGAGATGATGTACATAAAATGGCAGAAGCTAATAAAGCTTTTGCGCATTTCAAATGGTAATAAAAGAATCGTTCTTTGTCAACTGAAATTTCCTTGGTGAGAAATTATGCCACGGGTAAAAGATATATCGAAACTCAGAAATATTGGCATAATGGCTCATATAGACGCCGGTAAAACCACAACGACGGAAAGAATTTTATATTATACCGGCTATTTGCATAGGATTGGAGAAGTTGATGACGGCAATGCCTTCATGGACTATATGGAGCAGGAAAAGGAAAGAGGCATTACAATTACTGCCGCTGCCACTACAAGCTTCTGGAAGGATTATCAAATCAATATTATTGATACTCCCGGTCATGTAGACTTTACTGCCGAAGTTCAGCGTTCTCTAAGAGTTCTCGACGGAGCAATTGCTCTATTCTGCGGTGTCGGAGGTGTCGAACCTCAATCGGAAACCGTGTGGCATCAGGCAGAAATGTACGATGTCCCAAGAATAGCCTATGTGAACAAAATGGACAGGCTCGGAGCAAACTTTGAAAATGTTCTCGAGACAATGATTTCAAAACTGAAAACAAATCCTGTTGCGATTCAGATACCAATCGGTGCTGAAGATAATTTCGAAGGAATTATAGACCTCATTAAAATGAAGTCAATTTACTTCGATGATGAAACCCAGGGTTTGAATTATGAAGAAGCGGTTATTCCCGAAGATTACAGGATTACAGCCGAAAATTACAGGGCAAAAATGCTGGAAGCTGTCGCAGAAACCGATGATGAGTTTCTCCGCAAATACATTGAAGGAGTATCGCTTACAGATGATGAAATCAAGAAAGGCTTGAGAAAAGGCACTTTAGAGCTTAGGTTTGTTCCCGTCCTTTGCGGATCATCTTTGAAAAATGTCGGCGTTCAGCCGCTTTTAGATGCTGTGATTGATTATTTGCCATCACCTGATAACATTAAACAATATCAGGGATTTGATGTGAAAGACCATGAAAAAGCAATAATCAGGAAACCGTTAAAAGATGAACCCTTTTCCGGACTGGCTTTCAAAATATTGACCGACCAGTTTGTGGGAAAGTTAACTTTTGTAAGGATATATTCGGGCGCTGTTAAAATCGGAAATTCAGTCCTCAATTCATTTGCGGGAAAGCAGGAGAAAATTAATAAAATCCTGATTTTACATGCAAATAAGAGAGATGAAGTTCAGGAAGCAACAGCGGGGGAAATCATAGCGATACCGGGTCTTAGATTCACTAAAACCGGCGATACGCTGTGCGACACCAAACACCCGATTGCTTACGAACAGATACATTTCTCCGAACCAGTCATAAATCAAGCAATTGAAGCCAAAACATTAGCCGACCAGGATAAACTCTTGCAGACTCTCGAAAAGCTTGTCGATGAAGACCCGACTTTCAGGTTCAATACGGATGAAGAAAGCGGACAAATTATCATCAGCGGCGTTGGGGAGCTCCACCTGGAAATAATCGTGGACAGACTGAACAGGGAATTCAACATCCCGGCTAAAGTCGGCAAACCACAGGTTGCATACAGGGAGACTATTGCAGGCGAGATTAGACAAGAAGGTGTTTTCGACAAACCGATAGGCGGTAAAGCTCAATTTGGAAATGTAATTGTCGAGATGAAACAATCTCAGAGAAGTAAGGGTATCATCATTAACATAAATATTAAGGATGATATTATTCCCAAAAAGTTTCACCAGGCTATCAGGAAAGGGATTAATGAAGCACTTCAGGTAGGAATGAACGGTTATCCCGTCATCGATATAGAAGTTAATTTGGCAGGAGGTTCCTTTAACCAGGAAACATCAACCGAACTTGCATACCAGATTGCGGCTTCAATAGCGGTGAAAGACGGACTCAGGGCTTCAGGAACGTTATTACTTGAACCTTTATTTGAAGTAGAAGTTGTTTCACCCGAAGAATATGTCGGAGATATCATTGCAGATTTGAACGCAAGAAGAGGAAGAGTCGAAGGAATCAACCAGAGAGGAATGATGCAGGTGATAAAAGGAGCTGCACCCCTTTCGGAAATGTTCGGTTATGTAACAAAGTTGAGATCATTAAGCCAGGGAAGAGCAGTTTACACTATGACTTATTCGCATTATGAACCTGCGATTATAAAAAATGGAAATTACTTTTGATATAGATTTTAATAGTGTTTTTTTTTAGAAAATTAATTAATAATTATTATTCATAAAATTATATAGGAGCATTTCAAAATGGCAAAAGAAAAATTTGATCGCTCTAAACCACATGTTAATATTGGTACTATTGGCCATGTTGACCATGGCAAAACTACTTTAACTGCCGCTATAACAATGGCATTGGCAAAAAGAGGAACGAATACGGCAATCCGAACATTCGACTCTATTGATAATGCCCCAGAAGAACGTGCGCGTGGAATAACGATTGCTACTGCACACGTAGAGTATGAAACAGACAACCGTCACTATGCACACGTCGACTGTCCGGGACACGCTGATTATATTAAAAATATGATTACCGGTGCCGCTCAGATGGACGGAGCAATTCTTGTATGTGCAGCCGATGACGGTCCAATGCCGCAAACAAGAGAACATATTCTTCTGGCACGCCAGGTTGGCGTACCGAGAATTGTAGTATTCATGAATAAAGTTGATATTGCAGACCCGGAACTTCTCGAACTTATCGAGATGGAACTTCGTGAGCTTCTTACATCTTACGAATTTCCCGGCGATGATATTCCAATTGTTAAAGGTTCTGCACTCCAGGCATTACAGGCAGGAACAGATGCTTCAGTCAAAACTGATGACCCGAGGCTTACTTGTGTTTATGAACTGATGAAAGCAGTTGACGATTATATCCCGACTCCTATTCGTGACGTTGACAAACCATTCTTAATGCCGGTAGAAGACGTATTCTCTATTACTGGTAGAGGAACCGTAGGAACAGGAAGAATTGAACGCGGTATAGTAAAAGTCGGCGAGGAAATTGAAATCGTTGGATTTGGATTGCAGAAAAAAACAACTTGTACCGGTGTCGAAATGTTCCGTAAACTTCTCGATGAAGGCAGAGCCGGAGATAACGTCGGACTATTGCTTCGCGGAGTAGACAAAAACGAACTCGAGCGCGGTATGGTTATTGCAAAACCCGGTTCGATAACTCCTCATCATAAATTTAATGCACAGGTTGTGTTCCTTAAGAAAGAAGAAGGAGGAAGGCATACACCTTTCTTTGCAGGTTACAGACCTCAGTTCTATCTCAGGACAACCGACGTTACAGGCATTCTTAATCTTCCTCCGGGAGTCGAAATGGTTATGCCCGGCGACAACCTCGATAATCTTACAATTGAGCTTATCACACCGGTTGCTATGGAAGATGGATTGAGATTCGCTATCCGTGAAGGAGGAAGAACAGTAGGTGCAGGAGTTGTTACTAAAATTATCGAATAATAATTTCGAATTTAAAAATTGAATTTGGAAGCCCGAATAAAGGATTAATGGAGTAAATCGTGGCAACACAAAGAATAAGAATTAAATTAAAATCGTACGACCATAACTTGATTGACAAATCGAGTGAAAGGATAGTGCGAACAGTAAAACAGACCGGTGCAGTAGTCTCCGGTCCGATTCCTCTGCCTACGAAGCGTTCGGTTTATACAGTAAACCGTTCACCTCATGTAGACAAAAAATCGCGTGAGCAATTTGAGGCAAGAATCCATAAGAGACTGATTGATATTTTCAGTTCGACCCAGAAGACAATAGATGCATTGATGCGGCTGGAATTACCTGCCGGAGTTGACGTAGAGGTTAAAGTTTAATTAAAGGAGTAGAGATGACAGGGGCATTACTAGGAAAAAAGCTTGGAATGACAAGTATCTACACCGACAGCGGTGAGCAGATACCTTGTACTGTTATTCAGGCAGGTCCATGTCCTATTGTACAGTTGAAAACATCTGATAATGATGGTTATAACTCGGTTCAGCTCGGTTTTGAAAATATCCCCGAAAGGAAAATAAACAAACCCTTAAAAGGACACTTTGCAAAAGCAGGTATCGAGCCAGTCAGGTATTTGAAGGAATTCAGAGATTTACAAATCAATTTGGCAATCGGTGAGTTTCTCAAAGTTGACCAGTTCAGAAAAGGTGACAAAGTTAGGGTTACAAGTAATAGTAAGGGAAAAGGATTCCAGGGAGTTGTCAGAAGACATCATTTCAGCGGTGTTGGTATGACGACACATGGACAGTCTGACAGGGCAAGACATCCGGGCTCAATCGGCTCATCTTCTTATCCGTCGAGAGTCTTCAAAGGCTTGAGAATGGCTGGTAGAATGGGGGGCAAACCAACGACAATCAGGAATCTTGAGATAGTGGACATAATTCCAGAGCAGAACGTTATCCTGTTAAAAGGAAATGTTCCGGGATATAAAAATACTTTATTAGAAATTGTTAAGCAATAGGGCTTAAAATGTTAGTAGATATATATACAAAAGAAGGAACGCAATCAGGGCAGATCGAGCTTAAAGATGAAATCTTTGCCGTAAAGCCGAATGAACATGCCATGTACCAGGCGGTTGTAGCCTTCCTTGCCAATAAGAGGCAGGGAAATGCAAAAACAAAAGTACGTTCTGAAGTTTCCGGCGGCGGTAAAAAGCCCTGGAGACAAAAAGGCAGAGGTACCGCAAGGTCGGGTTCATCCAGGTCGCCCGTTTGGGTTGGCGGCGGAACGATTCATGGTCCGAAACCACATAAGTTCACAATGAATTTATCGAAAAAGGTCAAAAGACTTGCTAAAGTTTCTGCGCTTTCTGCGAGATGTGAAGAAAAAAATCTTATGGTTATAGAAGATTTTTCTTTTGCTGAGATAAAAACCAAACAGATGGTGGAAGTAATAAAGAATTTGAAATTGGAAAACGAAAAAATTCTTATTCTCCTGCCGGATAAAGACGAACTGATTTACCTCTCAACAAGAAATATTCCAAATGTAACTGTTCATCCGGTTGATAAAATTTCAACTTATGAGATTTTAAACCATAAGAAATTGTTATTGTTTAAAAAAGCTGTTGATGTTGTTCATAATACTTTAAGCAATTAAGGCTGATGGTGATAATATGATAGAGATAATTAAAAGACCGATTGTAACAGAAAAAGCTATGAGGAATCAGGAGCAGGGGCAATATGTATTTGAAGTTGACCCTCATTCTAATAAGATTCAAATCAAGCATGCAATCGAAAAGATGTTTGAAGTTAATATAATCAGCATCAGGACAGCAAGAGTGAAGGGTAAGATTAAAAGCCGTTTTACACGCAGGGGAATTCAGCGCGGCAAAACAGCATTGAAGAAGAAAGCTTTTATTACACTTAAGCAGGGACAGTCAATCGATATAGTTGGCGGTGCTGCAGGTGCGGAATAAATTGAAATTAAGGAAAAATTAGTAAGAAGTTAAAATGGCACTGAGAAATTTAAAACCAATAACACCCGGAACAAGGTTCTATTCTTTGAATACATTCGAAGAATTATCAACCGGCAAGCCGTACAAACCTTTGACGGTTGCTCTGAAGCAGTCCGGAGGAAGGAATAATACCGGCAGGGTTACTTCACGTCATCGTGGTGGAGGTCATAAACGCAGGTACAGAATCATTGACTTCAAGCGTAACAAATTTAATATGTTTGCCGAAGTCCTGACTATCGAATATGATCCCAACCGTTCAGCAAGAATTGCACTGGTTCAATATGAAGACGGTGAGAAAAAATATATTCTTGCTCCTGATAAATTGAAAGTCGGAGAAAAAATTGTATCCGGTGATAATGTTGATTTTAAAGATGGCAATACATTGCCTCTTAGGAAAATCCCGGTAGGACTATTCATCCATAATATTGAAATGAAACCCGGCAAAGGTGGTCAGCTTGTCCGCAGTGCGGGAATGTCGGCACAGCTTGTTGCTGTAGATGATAAATCAGCACAGGTGAAATTGCCTTCGGGTGAAATAAGAATCCTTCCATCGAATTGCACTGCCACACTCGGCATAGTCAGTAACGGCGACCATGAAAATATTCAATGGGGTAAAGCCGGTAGATTGAGATGGCTCGGAATCAGGCCTCAGACAAGAGGTATGGCTATGAACCCGATAGACCACCCGATGGGCGGCGGTGAAGGTGCTTCGAAATCCGGCGGTGGAAGACAGCATCCGAGATCACCCTGGGGACAATATGCCAAGGGTTTGAAAACACGTAAAAAGAGAAAATTATCAAGTAAAAATATTATACGAAGTAGAAAAGGTTAATAATACAGGTTGAATTATGTCACGTTCGCTTAAAAAAGGTTATTTTGTTTACTACAAATTACAGAAAAAGGTTGATGCTCTCAATGAGTCCAACCAAAAGAAGGTAATCAAAACCTGGTCAAGAGCTTCAACTATTACTCCGGGTTTTGTGGGACATACGGTTGCGGTTCATAACGGCAACAAATTCATCCCTGTTTATATAACTGAAAACATGGTTGGGCATAAGCTCGGTGAATTTTCACCAACAAGGATTTACAGGGGTCATTCCGGACACAGGAAAGACCAGAAAAGTCCTGCAGCTGCCCCGGCAGGAAAGAAATAATTGACGGAGATTGGGAATATGGAAGCAAAAGCAATAAAGAAATTCATTAGATCATCGCCACGCAAGATGAGGCTGGTAATTGATTTGATTAGAGGAAAAAATGCGGCAGAAGCTTTTTCGACACTGCATTTTTCCACAAAGCATGCAGCAAGAGATGCTGAAAGAGTATTAAAATCAGCTATTTCTAATCTTTCTAATATAGAAGACGGAAAGTCTGTCAAAAACGAAGAAGTATTTGTTAAAACTGCCTTTGTTGATTGCGGACCGATTGTAAAAAGAATTCAGCCTGCTCCGATGGGAAGAGCATACAGAATCAGGAAACGTTCTAATCATTTAACAATAGTTGTTGCAACAAAGGATTAAAAGGAGAGTATAACTTGGGACAAAAAACAAATCCGATAGGGCTTCGCTTAGGGATTATAAAGCAGTGGGAAGCTAACTGGTTCGACGAAAAGAACATCGCAGCTAAGCTTTCTGAAGACATCAAGGTGAGGAATTATATTAAAAACCGTTTGAAGAAAGCGGGAGTATCGAGATTGATACTAGAAAGAACGGCGAAGCAATTAAGGATTACGATTAACACATCCCGTCCCGGTGTGATTATCGGAAGGTCAGGCAAAGACATTACCCAGCTCGAGGAAGAAATCAAGAAATTCACAAGCAGGGATGATGTAAAAATTCTAATAAGCGAAATAAAGCGTCCAGAGTTAGATGCATACCTTGTTGCAGAAAATATTGCACAACAGCTTGAAGGAAGAATTTCTTTCAGGAGGGCAATGAAACAGTCGGTATCTTCAGCAATCAGGATGGGAGCAAGCGGCATCAGGATAATGTGTGCCGGCAGGCTTGGCGGTGCTGAAATGGCAAGGACAGAACAATATAAAGAAGGAAGAATTCCTTTGCATACACTTCGTGCCGATATTGATTATGCTGTAGCAACAGCACAAACAATTTACGGGAGCATCGGTGTGAAAGTGTGGATTTGCAAGGGCGAAATAATTGGTAAACAAATTTCATAGAAAAGTTTAATTAATCGAAAGCAGGAACGATGTTATCTCCAAAGAGGGTAAAATATCGAAAGACACAAAGAGGAAGAAGAAGAGGAAAATCATTCCGCGGCTCTATGGTTACATTCGGCTCATACGGATTGAAAGCACTCGAAAACGCATGGATAACAAACAGGCAGATTGAAGCCGCCCGTATTGCTATCAACAGGTTCCTCAAACGTGACGGGAAAGTATGGATAAAAATATTCCCGGATAAACCATATACTAAGAAACCTGCAGAAACAAGGCAGGGTAGCGGTAAGGGAAGTCCCGAAGGTTGGGTGGCGGTTGTACGCCCGGGTAAAATCATGTTCGAAGTGGACGGAGTACCCCGTAAATCAGCCGAGGAAGCAATGAGACTTGCTTCGCATAAATTACCGATTAAAACAAAATTTGTATCACGTATTGATTTGGTTTGAGATGAAACCACGCAAAACAAAAGATTTGAATGAACTGAATGAAATGGAATTGGTTCAGTCTCTGAAAGAAGCAGAGGAAACTCTTGCCAAACAAAAATTTCAGCATGCTTTGAGCCAGCTTCATGATACAGCATATCTTAGGATATTAAGAAAAGATGTTGCCAGGATGAAGACATTAATTAATGAACGCAAGAGAGTAAAATAATATGGAACAGGAAACAGGACAAGAAATTATGAATGAAATGCAACCTGTTGCTCAGGCTGTCGATAAAACTGCCAAACCAACTGCAAAAGCAAATAAGAAAACGGTTGAAGAAGATTCAGCTCCAAAGAAATCCAATAAAAGGATTCTCCAGGGGAAAGTATTTTCGAATAAGGCAGATAAAACTATTGTTGTTAAAATAGTACGCCAGGTAGCCCATCCTCTTTATAAAAAATATTATAAGAAAACAAAGAAGATTATGGCTCATGATGAAAGAAATGAATGTAGCATAGGCGATACTGTCAAGGTGAAAGAGTGCCGTCCTCTCAGCCGTAATAAGAGATGGGAACTCATTGAAGTTATTGAAAAAGCAAAATAAGCTTAGGAGTTAATTAAAATGATACAGGAAGAAACAAATTTAGTCGTAGCAGACAATTCGGGAGCCAAAAAGGTCAGGTGTATCAGGGTTCTTGGCGGTCATGCCAGGCGATATGCAGGACTCGGAGACCTTGTAGTTGTCTCTGTCAAGTCTGCACTACCGAATTCAAATGTGAAAAAAGGCGAAGTTTGCCGCGCTGTCATTGTCCGTACCTGCAAGGAAGTCAGAAGAAAAGACGGTTCCTTCATCAAATTCGACGACAATGCTGCTATTATACTTAACGCTGCCGGCGAACCGAGAGGAACAAGAATTTTTGGTCCCGTTGCACGTGAATTACGCGAAAAAAATTATATGAAAATTATTTCACTTGCACCTGAAGTTATTTAATGGTGAAAATTATGAAAATGAGAATAAAAAAAGGCGATATAGTTCAGGTTCTGTCAGGTAATGACAAAGGGGCATCAGGTAGAGTGCTCGAAGTATATCCTGCAAAAAGTAAAATTTTGGTTGAAGGTGTCAACATCAGGAAAAAACACATGAAACCTAATCCGAAAAATCAGCAGGGTGGAATTGTCAGTAAGGAAATGCCGATTCATTATTCGAATGTGTTAATTATCGATGCGGATAAAAATCCGACCAGAATCGGTATCAGGTTCGAAGAAAAGGACGGTAAGCAATCACCGGTCAGATACGCAAAAACAAACGATAAAAATTTATAAGGATATTTAGATAATTTAATATGGCAAAATCAGGTTCACAGGCAGGAGGAACTTCCAAGAAGCTCGAAATGAAACCGGAAGGTAAAAGGCTTGAAGACGTTAAAGACGGCAAGCCGGCACCGAAACCGAGATTGGAAGCTTTTTACAAAGAAAACGTTGTTCCTGCTTTAATGAAAAAATTCGGTTATAAATCGATTATGCAGGTGCCTAAACTCAAACATATTTCTATGAATATGGGTGTGGGTCAGGCTACCCAGGACACTAAACTCCTGCAATCTGCAGTGAACGAACTCGAATTAATTGCTGGGCAAAGACCAGTAGTCACAAAATCGAAGAAAGCTATTTCTAACTTTAAGCTCAGGGCAGGAATGCCTATTGGAACTAAAGTTACTTTGAGAAGAGCAAGAATGTATGAGTTTTTGGACAGGTTTATTAATATAGCTTCTCCCCGTATCAGGGACTTCAGGGGATTTTCCGATAAGAGCTTTGACGGGAGGGGCAATTACACTGTCGGTATTAAAGAACAGATTATTTTCCCTGAGATTGATGTAGACAAGGTTAATAAAATCACAGGGCTCGATATAACTTTTGTAACAGATGCAAATACTGATGAAGAGGCACTGTCCCTTCTTTCGGAATTTGGTTTTCCATTTCGTAAACGTGATTGAGAAATATTTATGTCAACAACAGCAATTGTAGCAAGAAATAATAAAAGAAAAAGGCTGACTGAAAAATTTGCCCAAAAAAGAGCCGAATTGAAAAAGCTCGGTGATTATGAAGCATTGCAAAAATTGCCCCGCAACAGTTCTGCGACAAGGATACGCAACAGGTGTTCGGTCACCGGACGCGGCAGGGGAGTTTATAAGACCTTCGGTTTGTGCAGGAACATGTTCTGATATTCCTTGTTCAAACACAAAACTTGGGATAGCGGCGATTTTGAAAGACCAGGGATACGTCAGCGATTTTGAAAAAATTGAGGATGGTAACAGAAGTTACATCAGGATAACCCTGAGATATTATCACCGCGAACCTGCTTTTAACGAAATGAAGCGGGTCAGTAAACCCGGCAGGAGGGTCTATTCAGCAGCGGATAAATTACCTCGTGTCAAAAACGGGTTAGGTGTTGCGATAATTTCAACATCAAAAGGTATTATGTCTGATAAACAGGCTCGCCTGCTGAATATAGGCGGCGAACTGATTTGTACAATTTGGTAAAAAACGGAAAACAGGAGAAAATAAAGTGTCACGTATAGGTAAAAAACCGATTAATATACCGCCTAAAGTTCAGGTGAGTGTTGACAACCATACCATTAAAGCTAAAGGTCCGAAGGGTGAGCTTTCGTTAAAGCTTCCTGAATCTATCGATATTAGTATTGAGAATAATATAATATCGTTTTCGAGACCGAATGACGAAAAGAAAGTCAGGTCTATTCATGGTCTGACGAGGGCTTTGGCTTCAAATGTTATTGAAGGAGTTGCCAACGGTTATACAAAGACTCTGCAGATAAACGGAGTAGGTTATAAAGCAGAGATGAGAGGCAATAGATTAATGCTGTCTTTAGGATTTTCGCATCCTGTTTTAGTTGTCCCACCGGATGGGATCGATATAATTTCTCCGAATGCAAATACGATTATTATTAATGGCATCGACAAACAGTTAGTGGGTCAAACTGCTGCAGTAATCAGGAAATTGCGTCCACCTGAGCCATATAAAGGCAAAGGCATCAGGTATGAAAACGAATACGTCAGGCACAAAGCCGGTAAGACAACTGCTAAGTAATGAATTTAATGTTTTTTTGAATTGATGGTTAACCATGAAATCTAACGAAATAAAAAAGAGAAGGCAAATTAGAAGGAAATTTTCTGTTAGGAGAAATATTAGCGGAACAGCAGATAAACCCAGGCTGACCGTTTCAAGAACTCTTAAGCATATTTATGCACAGATAATCGATGATGAATCGGGAAGAACACTGGCATCTGCTTCGACTTTGTCTAAAGATATTGCAGAGAAGGTTACTCCAAAGACCAAAAAGATTGAAAAAAGCAAATTGGTTGGTGCAGCAATTGCTAAAACGGCGATTGAGAAGAAAATTAAGAAAGTGGCATTCGACAGGAATGGTTTTTTATATCACGGACGCATCAAGGCACTTGCAGATTCTGCACGTGAAGCAGGCCTTGAATTTTAATAAAGTCAAAAGGAGATAGAAGTGTCGAAAGTTAAAGCATCTGAACTTGAATTAAAAGATAAACTGGTATATGTTGGCAGGACTGCCAAGGTTGTAAAAGGCGGCAGGAGATTCAGCTTTTCAGCCATTGTCGTGGTTGGTGACGGTAACGGCAAAGTAGGATACGGCTTGGGAAAAGCCGGTGAAGTAGTCGATGCAGTTACTAAAGCTACCGAATCGGCAAAAAAGCACATTTCTTCGGTTCGCTTACAGGGGTCAACAATACCTCACGAAGTTATCGGAAGATTCGGTGCGCCAAAAGTTCTTATCAGACCGGCAAGTCCCGGTACCGGTGTAATAGCCGCTGGCGGAGTTCGGGCAATTCTCGAGCTTGCAGGAGTGCAGGATGTTCTGACAAAAAGTCTCGGCTCGTCTAATCCGCATAATACGGTGAAAGCTGCAATGCAGGGATTGATGCAGTTGAACGACGCATCTGCAGTTGCTGCAAGACGCGGTATTCCGGTAGAAAAAGTAATTAATGGATAATAGTAACGGACCGAATGACAGAGAGGATAATATGAGTAAGATTAAAGTAACACAGGTTCGCAGTATAATTGACAGAAGTAAAAAGCAGAAGCTGACAATAGAGGCTCTTGGATTGGGAAGGCCGAATTAT
>JACRLY010000087.1 GCA_016219595.1 Ignavibacteriota bacterium
CCTGGAAACTAATTCATACCTGTTATTTGGTTGTGCATCGTCTTTCAGCTCCGATATAGGATAGGCACTGTATACGGTTTTTTGTGTATAAAAACCAATATTTTCTACCGCTACTGTTCCATAACCTGGTTGTAAAAAAGCAGTAGTACCGTTTCCCGGAACAGATTTATCCACTGATGAAAACCTGTAAGCATGTGAACCAATAAAATTCATATTAATTGTCAAAGCTGATGAATTGCCATCCAATGTATCTAACACAATATAATCCGTTCCGTCATCTGTACTTTCAATGCCAAATAATTCTAATAAATCTTTATTGTTTCTTTGGTCCCATCCAAATATTTCAGTACCTTCGATATAGAGTTTTCCGCCTCCGAGTAGATAATCTTTCACAACATCAGCCATCCAGTCATCAAAACTGGTTATACCCATTCCTTCAATTGTCTCTGTAATTCCCTGGCTGCCAAATGAAAGAAATACAGCATCAAAACCCGATAAGGTAACCGGAAATAAATTTGTGTACACAACATTTATTCCTTGTTGTTTCAGAAATTCACTTATAAAAGTTCCGCTGTACCCTCTTACAGAACTTCCTTCCCAAACTAATACCCCACCACTTGTAATAGGAATTTCAAAATCCATACTCTTGCCATATACAATTTCTTCATTTTCTGATGAAGTATTCAGGTGATTCGATAGTGAATTTGACTGAATTCGAACTTATTAGGTGTGAATAGTTTCTTATAGTAAATCCAATATTAATTGAATCACCGGGTTCCACTATTCCATTATTATTCGAAATTGAATCACTTACAAATGAATTGTAAATAGTTAGTTTTAATTTTTTAGATAATATTGGTTCTGATTCAGTTAAAGACCTGTATGGATTAACTCTGCCGGCTCCAAGTTTATTTATATAGTTCGCATTCATCGAATCAATATTATCTGTCGTAGCAAAAAATTGAGAAATAAGACTGTCTTTTGACCAGTTGGGATGATATGCTTTGAGCAGTCCCAGGCAACTTGCAGCAACCGGGCATGCCATCGAAGTACCCTGGTAACTTGCATATGAATGATATGGTATCGTACTTAAAATACCACCGCCATTACCGTAATCACCCCCGGGTGCAGATATGTCTACACCTATTCCATAATTTGAATAATTTGCTTTTCTATCATCAACTCCCACTGATGCTACGCTTATAACTTTGGGATATGATGCAGGATAAAATAAATATTCACTATAATTGTTTCCGGCTGCAATTACGATAATTGCACCTAATCCGTAAGCATACGCAATTGCCTCTGCCTCGGCGGTGGAATATCCTCCTTATTTGTGCATCCTGCAGCGATACCGGTTACATGAGTTCCATGACTGTTGAAATCCTGGGGATTATTACCTTCACCCATTGTTAATGTATCTGTCATAAAATCCCATCCGATAAAATCATCAATATATCCGTTACCATCATCATCTATATGGTTGGTGTCTCCCGGGTCAAATACCCATGCACTGTCATTTTCACTATACTCAATTACATGTCCGTTATGATTTGCATCTTCACCGAGATTTTGTTTCAAATTATTCATCAAATCAGGATGGTCCCATTCAACACCGGTATCACTTATACCTATTATTATTTCCTGTGAACTATTTTCGCCTTTGAAAATATCCCATGCAGAATCAGCTTTAATTTGTGGCAGGTGCTGCTGCAATGGATAAAGAGTATCATTCGGAATTGCAAGTAAATATCTTATTGGCACCGGTTCTGCATACTCAATATTATCATCATGTGAATATTCATTTAAAATATTTATTATATTTTTTTCATCGGGAAATTCTAAAGTATATATAAGCGAAAGGTCAGGCAATACCTGTTTGGTCGACTGAATATAATCTTTATTTTTTTGAAGCAGGTTTTTTCTCTGGTGAAAAGTATTATTTGTTTTTATTTTATATTTTTCAATTTTTTCATCGAGACTTGTTATTCCGTATCTATAATCCTTAGTACCGAGAATTTGTTCTGGTGATTTTAAAAAAGCCTTAACGTTCTTTTTTAGTTTTATATAAATTTGATTCTTATAATAAAGAGGACGTCCTTCAATATCATTCATTCCGATTTGCTTTATACATTCTGCAATCGGTTTAGGCTTAGGTATTTCAGTATATCTCGATTGCGAAAATATATTTATCGATGAGAAAAAAATAGTAGTTATTATAAAAAATTTAAAATGTTTCACTTTTCCACTCCCGCTTTATTTTAATTTATTCCTTTTTCTCTAAGATAAGAAATTTTCAACTAATTCCTGCTTTAAATGGTGGATTTTCAGATTTATAAAAATATCCTTTGAAGAATCCCTTGCAGATGTATTTGAAATCTTCTAATTTTTTTGCCCTGAATATCCATTTTAATAGTATAGCAAATGGTCTTAAGAACCTGACAAATAGATTTCCATGTTTTACATTGATTGCTATCAAGTTTCGAACAACATAAAATTTCCTGGCCGGAGTTATATTCTCCATTTCAGGTGCATTTAACTTACGTTGCAGTTTTGCTTCCCTGATTAATTCAATTCTAAATTCAGAATCTTTTGTCCTTAGGAAATATTCTGTATCATCTCCAAAAATAAAGAAATTCTTCTCAGGTAATCCAAATTTCTCCACTAAACTCCTATGAAAAATAGGTCCTTCAAATGTAATACCTTCAACCTTTATAAATTTTTCTTTCAAATGATTTTCATTAACAATTTCCTGCCAGAATCTTTTAAAAGGATTTTTAAGGTTATATCTTACAACGTCATTATAAAATATTTTACCGTCTGGTTTAATTCTTAGGGGTGTCCGGATTAAATTATCATCCTTTTTCTCTAAAAGCAACTCAAGACAATTTCTTTCGGGAACTACATCATCATCCATAGTCCAAATCCAGTCAAATCCATTATCATAAGCAGTTTTTATACCTGTATACTGTCCGCCTGAACTGCCTGAATTTTCTTGCTCCACAATGATAATATCCTGCTGTTCCCTTAGCCACTCTGAAGTTCTGTCAGTACTCGAATTATTAACTACGATTATTGAATTTGGTTTGATTGATTGTTCTCTAAGAGTAGTAATTATTTCCTTTAAAAATGTAATTCTATTAAATGTGATAACAACTGCAGCAATTCTTTTATTATTCATATCTGACTGTAATTTCTATATGAAATGCCTAGATTTAATTAATTTAAAATACCTTTATCTCAAATAATTCAACCATACTTCCATTTATAATATAATCATGAAAAAATTTAGCACCTTCCTTATGTGTTCTTAGAAATAATTTATCATAACATCCCTTGAAAGAAAGCCATTTGAAAGCCTGATGTTCCTTTGATAATTTGACTTTTTGATTCCTGCCAATCAACGCACCGAAAACTGGTGAAATATTTATTAATTCTCTCTTCACATCATAATAAGTTGTAACATAAGGTATAGCCCATAATTTTTTAGGTTTTATCCCAATCTCTTCTTCTACTTCTCTGAGAGCCGCAGATAATGCAGTTTCTCCTTTTTTCATTTTACCTGTTATTACCTGCCAGACATTTGGATATAATTTGCTGTTTTTTGTTCTCTGTAATGAAAGATATTTTGGTTCTTTATCTTTATCAATAAACGCGATATGTACTTGAATTGTATTAGATACGATTTTAGGCATTACTACTCTTTTCAAATTTATTTTTCTTCGATATTCTTTTTCTGTTAATATAAATATAAATGATATAATATAGATATAAAATCAATCAATTCTCTTCCCAAACACCCATTTTGGCGAACTTTTCTCTTCTTTTGATAACCAATTCATCTTTCTTAAATTTTAATAAATCATCTAAATTATTTGAAAGATATTCTCTCATTATTAAAAACATTCTCTGTGGGTCATTATGAGCGCCGCCAACCGGTTCGGGAATAATTTCATCAATAATTCCAATTTTCTTTAAATCATTTGCAGTTAATTGCAAAGCTTCTGCTGCCTGTTCCTTAAAATCCCAGCTTCTCCATAAAATGCTCGAACATGATTCGGGTGAAATCACTGAATACCATGAATTTTCAAGCATTAAAATCCTGTCTCCAACACCGATTCCTATAGCTCCTCCGGAGGCACCCTCACCAATAATAACAATTATTATCGGAACTTTCAATTTTGACATTAATAATAAATTCCTTGCAATAGCTTCTGCCTGCCCTCTTTCTTCTGCTTCAATGCCCGGGTATGCGCCAGGTGTATCGAGAAAGGTAATAATCGGGTTTCCATATTTTTCCGCAAGCTGGAATAACCGGTTTGCTTTCCTGTACCCTTCAGGGTGAGGCATCCCGAAGTTCCTGTACAGATTCGATTTTGTGTCTCTGCCCTTTTGATGACCGACTATCATTATTGATTTATCGCCTAACTTAGCAATACCTCCAATAATAGATGGGTCATCTTTAAAGTTCCTGTCTCCATGCAATTCGTAAAAATCAGTAAACACATTCTGGATATAATCAAGTGTAAATGGTCTTTCCGGGTGACGTGCAATTTGAACCCTTTGCCAGCGTGTTAGGTTTTGATAAATTTGAAGTCTCAAATCATCTGCTTTTTTTCGAAGATAATTTATTTCATTACTTATATCAAGTTCACCTGAAAGAGATTTCATTTCATCAATTTTCTTTTCAAGTTCAATTATCGGTTTTTCAAAATCAAGAATGAATTTTTTTGCCACTTTATTTCCTGAAAAATTGTTTTATTAAAATATCAATATCGAGTGAAAAACTGTAATTAATTAAGTAATATTCATTTAATTCATTTACAATTTTTTGATTTAACCGGTCAGCTTTGCTTATCTGAACTAAACCTGTTAATCCTTTTTTTCCAATTTTAGGTCTTTCATTTTGCAGGTCAGACAATCCGACCAAAGAATATTCACCTTTAAAAACACTCAAAATCCTGTTAATGACTTTTGATTTTTGTTTCGATAGCAAATATACCAATGGTAAACCAATAGTCAAAAGAAAAAAGGAAACAATTATATCGAATATTCTCTTAAGAATTCTATATCTTAATTTTATAATATTATATTTGTGAATTATAGATTCTGCTTTTGACACATCATTAATTATCCTGGATGCCAATAGATCTTCATATTCTGTAACTATATGAAATTTCACATTTAAATCAGAAATCTTAGAAATTAAATCAAGCAATTCGCTTTTATTTATATTGGAATCAGCTATTATAATCTCACTTAATCCATTATCTTCTATTATTTTAGGAATATTTTGCATTTGTCCGATAACAGGGATTCCTGTTTCCAATTCCATAGAACTGTTATCATTAGAAATCATTCCGATTAGATTGATGTTTCTTGCTTCACCTGATTTCAATTTATAAATAATCTTTTCAGTATTTTCATTTATACCAAGTATTGCCATCCTTCTGTCAGACTCTTTACCTGAAATTCTGTCATATAAACTAATTAAAAATCTCATGAAACCTGAAAGTAATGCAGTAAAACCAATTGTGAATAATAAAATACCCCTGCTGAATGCGTATTCTCTAAAATAATAAGTTAAAGATGAAAGTATAAAGAAACTCAACAATAATCCATAGAATAATCTTCTGATTGTATTTTTACCCTCAAAATATTCTCCGACTGCTACCATTGAACCGAAAAGCAAAATATTAATTATAATAAAAACAGTAGGATAAGCATAATCCGGAAGGTTGAAAATTCCACCAAATTTAAAATATGTACCTATTAATATTGATAAGTTAAGGAAAATCAAATCAAATAAGATGATTAATATTTGTCTTTTAAATTTCATAAAATAAGCTGCTAAAGTTCTTATATTTATTCCTAACTTTATGATAAATAGATAGAATCGTGAAGAATTATAATATTTTTTTGAAAATATTTCCATTGCATTGTAAAAATGATATAATTCCTTTATAGAACTTCTCCTTGTGCTCTCTCCTTTATAGTGAATAATAGAAGTTTCATGAAAGTATGATATTTTCCAACCTTTTCGTTGAATACTATAACATAAATCAATATCCTCGCCGTACATGAAATATATTTCATCAAATCCTCCAACGGATTCAAACGCCTCTCTTTTAACAAACATGTAAGCCCCTATCAGAATATCAATATAGTACGTTTCATCGATACTTCTGTATGTTAGATTATATTTTCCAAAAAATTTCGATTTTGGAAACAATTTTTGCAATCCAAACAATTTAGAAAATGAAGCCCAAGGAGTTGGTAAACCTCTTCTGCATGAAAGTTGGAATGAACCGTCGGAATTCAACACTTTACATCCTGCGGCACCAATTTCAGGATTACTTTCCATGTAATTAAACATTTTCAGAAGGTTATCTTCCTCAATAACTGTATCAGGATTAAGGATTAATAAATATTTTCCGCTGGATTTTTCTACACCAATATTATTAGCTTTTCCAAAACCTAAATTATCACTCAGACTTATAAAGTTTACATTCGGAAAATTCTGCAAAAGGTAATCTATTGAGCCATCTGTAGAATTATTATCAACAACTATTATTTCAGTAGTAAATCCACTTTTCCTGACCAAATCAGAAGCTTTCTCGACAGATTTAAGACACTGGAAAAGAAAATCTTTAACATTGTAATTTACAATAATAACCGAAATATCTTTGGATGTCATCAATTTTCTTAAGTGAATATAATATTTAAAATTAAACTTAAACAGAACGATATGAGAATATTAGATAATCATAAGCAATATCTTTATTTTCATAAAATTATATCAATCATTTAATAAATTGTATTTAATAATTCATTTAATATGAATATCTTTATCAAGATGTGCGTGGAAACCAAATCTTAGTTTCCAAACTAAGAATATAGCTTCCCAAATAATTCCTTTATTCATTTTAGAAACACCGCTTCTTCTGTCAATGAAAATAATTGGAATTTCTTTAATTTTCGCACCATGCCTCCACATTCTATAATTCATCTCAATCTGGAACCCGTAACCGTTTGATTTAATTGTAGATAAATTTATTTTCGATAATGCCTTTGCTCTAAAACATTTAAAACCACCGGTTGCATCCTTTATAGGCATACCTGTTATAAATCTTGTATAAACATTAGCTCCATAACTCAAAATAAGTCTGCTTAATGGCCAATTTACAACATTAACTCCTGTGATATACCTTGAACCAATAACTAAATCATTCGAATTCAATTCTTCAAGAAACTTTGGAATCATTGCAGGGTCATGAGAAAAATCTGCGTCCATTTCAAAAATTATATCGAAATTGTTCTTCAATGCATATGCAAATCCTTCGCAATATGCAGTTCCTAGACCCATCTTACCAGGTCTGACAATCAAATGTATTCTATTATCATTTAATTGTAGTTTTTTTATCAACTCCGATGTGCCGTCGGGCGAATTATCATCAACAATAAGAATATTTATTGCATCATCAATCCAATGTATTGATTTGATTAGTTTTTCAATATTCTCAATTTCATTATATGTCGGTATTACAACAATTATCTTCATAAATTACCCTAAGCCTGGCCATGACCTTTAATCATTAGAAATATAGTTCTAATTAATATTTCAAAATCTAATCTTAATGACATATTTTCAATATAATAAAAATCATCTTTTAAACGGTTTTCAATTTCTTCCTTTGATTCTTCATAAGAGGTATACTTAACTTGCCACCACCCTGTAATTCCGGGTCTAACAACAAGTCTTCTTTTATAGTATGGGACATAAATTGTAAATTTATCAACCAATTTTGATAATTCGGGTCTCGGACCAACAACACTCATTTCACCTTTTAACACATTGATAAATTGTGGAACTTCATCTAGATGTGCTCTTCTGATAAATCTACCAAATTTCGTAACCCTTGCATCATTTACAGCTGTCCATCCAGGTCCATTTTCTTCTGCATTTTCTACCATTGACCTAAATTTATAAATAAGAAAAGATTTATCTTCCTTTCCAGCCCGTTCCTGAAGATAAAATATAGGACCTTTTGATTCGAGTTTTATTATTATACCTATTAGAAGCCATATAGGCAAACCTATAATTATAACTAATGTACTAAAAATTATATCAATAATACGTTTAGTAATTGATTGCCAAGGTTTTAATAATTGTGTACTTACTTCTATTAATGGAATACCATAAAGATGCAGAGTACGTGCTTGACCAGTAAAATAATCATATAAATCAGGTACAATTTTAATTGACACTTTTTTCTCTGCACAAATTGAAGTAATTTTTAACAATAACTGATGTTCTTGATTATTGACTGCTATTAAAATTTCCTTCGGATTTGTTAATGAAATAATTTCCGGAAGTTTATCAATAATTCCTAATATATTAGAATTATCTATTTCATTTTTACTTATTTCCTTCCATTTAATAATTTCAGATTCATTTTGTAAAACAATGCCAATCGGCTGATAACCCCAAGCTTTAGCTATTAATGTTTTATCATATAATTCTTTAACTTCTTTAGAAGTACCAATAATTAGAGCAGGAATTATTATTATTCTATTTTTTCTTAATTTTTTCTGTAGATTTCTGGAAATTAAACGCCCTGTACCAACAAATGTTATAAATAAAGTAAAATATATAAGGAATGATAATCTTGGTGATTTACTGCTGTCTAAAAAGATAAAAAAGAAAATAATAAAAGTTCCTATGAAAGCAGTTCTTAATATACTAAAAAATTCATCGAATGGAGAACGTATATACCAGTCTTTATATAATCCAGTTAACCAAAATAAAATAAACCAATAAATTTGTAAACAAATAATAATAGTAATATTATCAGTAAATTCAGGTTTAAAAGATAAACTAAAAAGTCCTGATTCAAATAAAACGAAGTAAAATGACAAAAAGCTAAGAATTAGAGATATAATGTCAATGAAAAATTGAATATATGGTGAAGATAATCTGCTCCAGAAGCTAATTTTAATAGAAGAAGAATTAATATTTTCATCTTTAATAATATTATCAATATTTATTGTATTAATATTCAAATTTATAAATCAATTAACTGTATATATTATTTAATATCTCTTTCCCACTGAGCATTTTGACCACCCGCAATAAACCAAAAAATACCAATTAAAAAACTAATGTTCATTGTCATGAAAAGTAATGAAACTCGGAATGGTAGAAAACTAATATTAGCTTTATCAAATACCCACCCAATTATTGATGAAAAATAAATTATCAATTGTCCATAAACAAATATATTATAAAAATTTGAATTAAAACTTAAAAGTAATGAGCATATAAATATCAATATTAACATGAAAGGTGAAGCATATCTTGCTAATTTGTGTGATAAAGTAAAGAAAGCAATCCATTTGTAATCTGGTAATAATAATCGTTTGAAGTACCAAATTGTTGCCAGACTACCTGCTGAAAGCCTAATTCTTCTTTTAATCTCATTTTTATATGAGTTTTCCCTAACTTCTATTACAATATTTTCAGGATCAAAAATTACTCTTTTATTTTGATAAATACAGTTTAAAATTGGAAAATAATCATCACAAACTAAATTATTTGGTAATGGATTATAAAGATTCTTTTTTATGCAATAAAATCTATCAATAGTACCTGGTATTATCCTAATATCTGAATCCATGAAAACAAGAATATCAGTAGTTGTTAATGGAATTAAATTATTTAATATTTTGTTCTTACCAGATCTAGGATATTCTTTTAAAATTATATTTGGATAGCTAATTTGTAATTCCTTGATTATTTTAGAGGTATTATCTGTTGATCCATCGTTTCCTATTAAAATATTTATTAATTTCTTTGGATACCCTGATTCATAAACAGAGATAATTGCATCACGAATATACGATTGTTCATTATAAGCAGAAATAATTACAGTTATAGCATGTTTATTATTAGAATTTTCTGTAATAGGTTTCTTAAAAAATTTGGAGAATAACCATAAAAGTATAGGATACAACAGGAATGCATAAACTAATTCAAAAATACATAGATACAATAAAACTATTAAAATTTCATATGAATTCATTATCATATCCTAAAAATCTTCAAACCGTAAAATAAATCTAATTGCATTTGTTGTCATTTTATTTACTAATTTAATATGGTAGAGAAAATGTATATTCAATCCCCTTAACAATTCGTATCCTGCTTCGATTGTCCCATCAATAGTATTAATTCGCTTTCCATCGAGGAAGTATGCAGTTTCAGGATCTATACTATATCTATTTGTCTGAAACGGATCGCCTCCAACATTTATCAAATTACCGGTTGTATCATAATAATTACTGCCATGTCTTTGGTATCCGACTTTTAATTTTACAGGATATCTTTCTCCCCACCAATAAAAAATATTTAAAGACAATTCATCAGAATTCGGAAGCAAAAAGGAACCTAATAACATCCTGTCATTTGCTACAACGTTTAAGGAATCAAAATGAGTAAAAGTATATGGTTCTATACGAGTATATTCAACTCCTAAATCAATATTTGGTAAAATCGATGAAATAAAACCAATATTCCATGCTGATTTATTGCTCCAATACCCGGTTCCTATTTTTTCAAAACGTAAATCGTCGAGCAAATAAGTTCCTTTAATTTGAATACCGTTAAAAGGTCTTATTGTTGCGTCCAATCCCATTATGGAATTATCTCTGTCTCTTAATGCATGTTCTAATGATTTAAAGAAACTCAATGGATTCAGATATGCCAGATCTATACCACGTTTGGAATATATTATATTCTCCCAAAAACCAATTTCACCCCATTTTGGTTTAAGGGCAAACCGATGTTCAACAAGAAATTTAGAAGGTAAATTAGCTGTGATACCTACAGCTGCACTTTCGAAAGGCAGTGATAATAAACTTCCATGGGTAAATTTGTATTCAAAGTTTGAAAACCTTGCACCTACACTTATTGCGTCGAATTGAGGTGCATTATCAGATAAATATAATCTCGTATTAATTCCTGCCCCGTCTAATCTTGTTTCTCTTCCGATTCCTGCATTAAACCATTCGTTTTGATATACAATATGAGATTCAGCAAAATCAAAATCACTGTTCAGCTCTGTAAATTTAATATTTTGTTTAAGCTTATGTACTTCATTGAGTGCGAGGTATTTGTCACCTGAAATTACAGCTCCATTCGTTGCCTGGAAAAAATACCCAATCGTATTTGATAATGTACCATATAATCTTATACCAAGATTCCCATAAAAAACATTGGATGACAAATCATTTTGAAATCCGAAGATTGATTCAATTGACCCGAGAGGTGAAATATTAACTGTATTCGATGTATCTTTATAATGATAAAAAAACTTTTCATCACTACTAAAAAATCTGGAAGAGAACACTTGAGTTGAATCAGATGAACTATAGAAAACTACTGCATTTTTGTGTTCAATAATTTCAAACTCTGCTTCGAAATATTCTAAAGTTTTTAGGTCAAAAGAACTTAATGTAGATTGTTCTTTTCTTATTATTTTCAATACCTTAATAATTTCATTCCGCTGCATAGGCAGAGATGACAGTGAAAAATTTTCAAGAAATCCCTTTGTCTCCATATGAAGTAAAAAATCATAAACAGGATTATAGACCGGAACATGTTCAATCTGAGAATATGCCGGAAATGTGATTACTGTAAAAAGAAAAATAATTATGGAAATCCGTAACATATAAATAATAAATATTAGGTTCGTTTAATTAATTTCAGCGTAATGCAAATATTATTGCATTAATTACTGCCGCTGTGGCACCAAGAGCGCTGACAATCATTGCCCAGGTCTGAATTTCGGTGCCAGGAGGTATATCTTTTTCTCTTGGTATATAGATTTCATCACCGGCAAAAACTTCGACATCATCATCACCTTCTGCCCATGTATTATTTTTGCCCCTGATTATTCTTGCTCTGCCGGATTTTCCGCCTTCAGCTATTTCACCTGCTCTTTCAATATACCAATTCATATTCTTACCTTTTTCAAAGGTAACATATCCTGGTTTATTTACCTGTCCATACACAAAGACACTTCCCGGATTGGCAGGTAATACAATTAAATCGCCGTCATAAAGAACAACATTGTCAACTGATGAATTAGCTTTGAATAATGCATTGAAATCACATGAAACTACAGGTAATTTCATATTTTGGTCTATATTGAAACGTACTGTATCCTGCAATGTTAAATCGCTGTATTGAAATTTTTCATCTATATCATTTCTTGGATTTACTGAATACGATAAACCATCATATTTTCTATATATATTAGCCATCGGCAAATATGCACTTTCAGTCAATCCACCTGCTAATTCAATAATTTCTTTTATTTTAGTCCTACCATTAATTATTGGATAAACACCGGGATTTTTTATATGACCTGATACCGCAACCATTCCCGATTCAGATGGATTTTCCATCATTTTTTTTCCAACCAGAATCATTGAACCATTGTTTAACTCATAATCATTCCCAATCAAATTCATCGCACTATCGACATTGAGTTGAATTTTTTCAGAATTTTCAGTAAGAATAAGTTTAATATTATCTTTATCGGCATCGTCAGTAAAGCTGCCTGCTAATTTTAACAATAGTGAGACTTTATCACCTTTTTTAAAAGGTAAAGTAGAAGGATTAATTACTTCTCCGGATATGGATATTTTTGGATAATTACCCGATTCAAAAGGTACAAAAATTTCATCACCTTCTTTAATATAAGGGTCAAATGCTGGATTATTATATGCTGCAGCTTTGAGTATATCTGCTACTTGTTGTGTGCCATCAGCATGTTTTACATATATATTTCTGGAATAATAATGCTCGTGATTAGGTGCTCCGGAACCGGCATTCAACTTATTAATTTTTTGTTTTTTATCAGTATATTTCAAATAAGATATTGATTCCGGTATTGAAACATTTGATTTCAATCTTGGTAGAGCAGATAGTTTGAAAGCTGTTGAAACATTATATGTAGCAGGAAGGCTCAAAGTGCCTTCGGAGAAAACATCTCCTTTAAAAGTAATTAAAACAGTCCTTGGTTTAAATAGTGAAACCGAGGTAATAGAATTAGGATTTCTTTCTTTTAATATATTTTGAATGAGTTGTTTTACTTCAGTTAGGTTTTTACCTTTTAATGACAATTCTCCTAT
>JACRLY010000094.1:0-48295 GCA_016219595.1 Ignavibacteriota bacterium
TTTCGATGATGAAATCCGTTACAAGGTCTGCGGGTGCTGATACCCATCGGTGATAATAATAATTCTGGACTTTTGCTTCATCCCAGATAGCCATAATATGTTCTGTATTAAGTTGGTCACTGCACGAAAAATTCCTGATTTGCAGAGTACCCGGTATATTTATTATGTCGGTGGATTTTACCGTTTCCTGGTGTAAACGGTAATAACTTATTTCGGGATATTCCGATTTGAGCGAAATACAGCCATATAAAACCGGAATGAAAATAATATATTTGAAAAAATTTTTCATTACAGTACATTTCAATTTATTGAAAGCATTGCATTTCATATATTTTTATCTTGTATTTTTGCAATAACCCTTTGTCAGCGGAACATAAATTATCATTAAAATTAATATAATTCCATGACAAAGAAAAATGGAAATTTTTATTTTGTAATTAACTGATTAATATCATTAAGGTGGTAATCATTATATAAAAGAAAACCCCCTTAATCCCCCTTTGAAAAAGGGGGCTTAGATTCTTCGCTGACGCTCAGAATGACAAGAGGAAAAATGATTTACTTCATTTCGGACATACACCTTGGAATACTCGAAAGGAGTGCTGATGCACCCAGAGAGGAATTGCTCGTTAAATACCTGAAATCAATAGTAAAGGACTGTGAAGTACTATATATTGTAGGGGATTTGTTCGATTATTGGTTCGAGTATAAGACAGTCATACCAAAATACTTTTACCGTACTCTCGAAGCATTGAAATGGCTCAGGGTTCATAATGTCAAAATCGAATACCTGATGGGCAACCATGACTTCGGGCATAAGGATTTTTTTGAAACTGAATTGGGAATCCCGATTTATAAGGAAGATATAGTAAGAGAACATTCCGGTAAGAAGTTTTATATATCTCACGGGGACGGCAAAGCTAACAATGATGCCGGATATAAAATCCTGAAGAAAATAATGAGGAATCGCTTTTCATTGTGGCTTTATCTAAAACTTCACCCAAACATCGGCATCCGTCTTGCCTCTTCATCATCACGTAAAAGCAGGGGATATACATCAAACAAGCATTATGGGAAAACAGAGGGGATGGAAGACTTTGCTGAAGCCAGGATTAATGAAGGATTCGATTATGTTATTATGGGACACAGGCACCGCCTTATTGAAAAGAAAATCGGAAAGGGTTATTACTATAATCTTGGGACATGGCTCGAAAAGCCGGTTTTCGGCTGCTTTGACGGTAATGAGTTTAAGATTAGAGAGGTGGAAGAATATTTGAATATCAGCTAAATTCCAACAACTCTGCTTCAATTTTTCTTTTTGGTGACTTCGGATTGTAAATCATTTTATAAACAGAATCATAAGTTTCAGGACTAAAAAAATTAGCTTCGCACCTGTCACAAATTTTTGCAGGGATATTTTTTACGGCATAGATGTGTCCGTTAATTTCAAGCACATGATTGACAATTCCCTCATGAAAGCTTTCACTGCCGCAGTTATTACATTTATCTTTCATATCATTTTCCATTAATATACAATTTCACTTTTATCAATTATTTCCCAAACTCGATCATTTTTGATTAATCTCAAAGTAATTGATCTATCATTAATCCATGTATATACACGTGCTTCTGTATAATTAAAATTAAGTGATATATTTTCAATTAAAGGATTAGTTTCTATTCTATAGAAATCTGCATGAAAACTAGTTATTATTGTTATAAAATGGTTGATAAAATCCAATCTTTTGTTAAATTCTTTACTTTCAATAAATTCATCTTTGAGCGAATTATAATGATGTCTTTTACCTAAAAATTCTTTTATTACTGTTGAAAAATCATTTGAACAAAATATGATTTTATATCCTTTAATAAAGATACTCGGATTGAAACCTAAAATTAAAAATTTAGACTTTACATTAAGATAAATTGTATCCTTTTCAGAAATTAAATTACTATAACTGTAGGGCCCTTTATGTGTCTCTTCTTGATATAACTCAATAGGTACTTTATCTTGAATTATCAAATATTTTTTATCAGAATAAAAATTATAATCTGTTAATATTGTATTATTATATTTAGGAATACGTAGAATTGAACCAATGTCAAGTGGTTTGAATATTTTATAAAAAATATTATATGCTTCTTTCTCAAATTGTGGTTTTGATTGATATTCAATTGAATCAAAGGGTGCTGATTCTTCTGCAAAAGCATCTAAAAACTCTTTTAACATTTCATAAGATTTCATTCGATAAGCAGCTTCGAGAAAAGTTAATTCTTTTATTTGATATTTATAATCATCATAATCCTTAGTTTTTAAATCATTAATTATTTTCAAATACTTTTTTAAATTGATTTTACTCTTTAATAAGTTTAGATTTCGAGATACATTTCCTATAAATTCATAATTATGGTAATCATTTTCATCATTAGTTTGAATTGAAGCTAATGGATTTCCTAGAAGCAGAATTATTACAATAAACAGTATTTTATAATATGTTCTTTTGTTATTCATATAAGTAAACATGATAAAGTTTATTTACAAAAATAGAATTTTCAATTTAATATATACAATTAATTTAACCTTATCAAATCCCTTTAACCTTAGTAAAAGAATAAACCGCCGATATACAACCTTATTACCTTATTATTTGATTGCATTTTATTATTTATAAGGTAATAAGGTTAAATGTGGTTATCAAAGAGCTTTTACTAAGGTTAATTAGGATAATTAATTTTAAATTATTTGGGAAAATTCTAACAAACCTTTTATTCTACACATCAATTTGTTAATTTTATTAAATGCAATTTTTAAGAACAGAAATTTAGTAAAATTGTAGTATGGAAGAATATAATCCTGCTGTAAAGAGAGCAGTAATAATATCTGCAACTTTAAGTTCCTTTTTGACACCATTCATGGCATCTTCAATTAACATTGCCCTGCCGACAATAGGAAAAGAGTTCGGAATGAGTGCTATATTTTTAAGCTGGGTGGCAAGCACATATCTTTTGACTGCTGCTATGTTCCTCGTTCCATTAGGCAAGGTGGCTGACATATACGGCAGGAAGAAAATCTTTTTGTTGGGATTAATCATTTATACAGCATCAGCCATTTTTTGTGCAGCATCAAACGGAGGATTGATGATAATCATAGGACGCATAATCCAGGGGATTGGCGGAGCAATGATTTTCGGAACGGGTATATCTCTAATTACTTCAGTAGTTCCTGCGAATGAAAGAGGAAAAATAATAGGCATCACAATTTCGATGGTTTATGCCGGATTGTCGCTTGGTCCTTTTCTTGGAGGAGTATTAACACATAATTTCGGATGGAGGAGCGTTTTTATTTTTAATGTGCCATTGGGTTCCATCGCTATTTATTATGTTATGTTTAAACTCAAAGGAGATTGGGCAGAAGCCAAAGGTGAGAAACTCGATTATACCGGTTCTGTTATTTACGGATTGTCCCTCGTTATGCTGATGTATGGGTTATCACAGCTCCCAAAGACATTAGGTTTCATTTTGGTCACTGCCGGATTAGCCGGTATTTTATTATTCATTATTTGGGAATTGAGGATTGATAATCCTGTTTTGAATATGAATTTATTCAGAAACAACACTGTATTTGCTTTTTCAAACTTTGCTGCATTGATAAATTATAGTGCAACTTTTGCAATTACATTTTTACTTAGTCTTTATTTGCAATACATTAAACTTTTAACTCCCCAGGCAGCAGGTGTCATACTCGTTACACAGCCGATTGTCATGGCGGTATTTGCTCCTATTTCAGGAAGGCTTTCTGACAAAATTGAATCCAGAATAATTGCATCAATAGGTATGGGATTGACTGTAATAGGTTTGGTTTTGCTGACATTACTGACAGAAAATTCAGGAAAAATTTATATAATTACTTGTTTAATTATTCTCGGTCTCGGATTCGGATTATTTTCCTCGCCAAATACAAATGCGGTGATGAGTTCTGTCGAAAGGAAATATTATGGAATTGCATCTGCTACTGTCAGTACAATGCGTTTAATAGGGCAGATGCTTAGCATGGGCATTGCAATGCTGGTTATCGCTGTTATGATTGGAAATGTGCAAATAAAACCTGAATATCATTCACAGTTAATGGCAAGCATGAAAATCATCTTTACAATTTTTGTGGTGCTTTGCACAATAGGAATATTTGCATCATTAGCCAGAGGAAAGCATTTATAAATTATTTCACATACAATAACTATAACTTCAATTTTTCCGCCTCCCCGAAATTTTGTAATTTTGAAGATTATTTAATAACAAAGGAGTTAAAACTCAAAGATGAACGACCCTTGTGGTAGTTGTAGATACAGTTTAAATAGTACAAGCTTTATTCCCCGCACGAATACTTCATATTAACCTAATGTGAAATCTTCATGCGAGGCAAAAGCCATAACGTGGAGGTTAACATGATTACTTTTTGGAAACAACAGAAAGGCAGTTTTCAGCAAATCCAGGACAGCGAAGAAAATTGTTTGATTAAAGTTGTTGCACCCGATGCAGATGAATTTGAATTCCTTGTTAATAAGTTAGGTCTCGATATTGACCTGATTCATGATATTCTTGACATTGACGAAGTTGCAAGAATTGACAAAGAAAATGGCACGACCGCAATTATAATGAGGATTCCTATATTCACACCGACTGAAGAGATTCCGTTCAGAACGATTCCTTTCGGTATAATTTTACACCGGGGTTACCTGCTCATTATTTGCCTGCATGACAGTGCCATACTCGATGATATTCTTACGAACAAGATTCGTAATGTTACCATGACAAATTATACCGATTATATTCTGAATATTTTCAACCGTTCGGCATATTACTTTTTGAAGCATCTGAAGGAAATCAACCGAAGGACCTATGTTGTCGAGCGTAACCTGAGAAAATCGGTAGAGAACAGTGCATTAATCGAATTATTGGCGATGGAAAAATCACTGGTTTATTTCACCACTTCATTGCAGGGTAATCAATACCTGTTAGATAAATTTCCGCGTCTTGCCCAACTTTATCTGGATCCTGATGAGACCGATTTTTTGGAGGAAGTTCAAAACGATATAAAACAGGCTCTCGAAATGGGGAATATATACAGCAACATTTTGAGCGGAATGATGGACGCCTTTGCTTCGGTAATTTCAAATAACCTTAACGTTGTTATTAAGCAGCTCACATTTATCTCGCTGATTCTTATGATACCGACACTAATCGTCAGCACTTACGGCATGAATATAGGACTGCCTTTCCAGGGTTCTCCTTATGCTTTTGCATTTATTATGGGAGTGTCTGCTATATTATCAGTTATCGGTATTTTGCTATTCCGCAAGTCATCTATATCTATCAGCCGTGTCCCAAGAAAGTTTTTCAGCAGTAATAAAGCGGTGGTGAATAAGGAAGGATGATGCGATTATCACACTTTATATATATTTGGGCTCAGAAATTTTTTTTTATTACGAAAAATTATATTTATGGCAAATTCGCCATAATTGAAAATTCTTATTAATCCTTGATTCTTTTCTTCCCCATCCATGCTCTATACAGAAAATAAATTCCGAGTATGATAAACGGAATACTGAGGATTTGTCCCATGTCCAACGGCATAGAGGCTTCGAATGCTTCCTGTTCTTTTTTTAGGAATTCAAGAATAAACCGGGCTGTGAAAACCGTTGTAAGAAAGAATCCGAAAAGCTCACCATCAGGCAATGCGGATTTGTATTTTTTATATCTGAAAAACAAGTATAAAAAGATAGCGAGGTAGCTAAAAGCTTCGTAAAGCTGTGCCGGGTGGCGGGGTATGGCATCTACACGCTGAAACACAACAGCCCAGGGCAAATCGGATGCCTTGCCGATTATTTCGGAATTCATAAAATTTCCTGTGCGAATGAATAATCCGGCAAGCGCAACTACAATGACAATCCTGTCGAGTGTCCATAACCAACTTATGTTTTTTCGTTTTCTCGAATAATACCATAACCCGAAAATGATTCCGATTGCGGCTCCGTGACTTGCCAGTCCGCCTTTCCATACCATTATTATTTCGAGTGGATGCGAAAGATAATAAACCGGGTCATAGAATAAACAATGTCCAAGTCTTGCTCCGACAACTGTCGAGATAATCATTGTTATTGTCAATGCTTCAAGGTCTTTTTGTGTTTTATTTTCGCTTTTGAATACCCAGGACATAATCTGGTATCCTGCTATGAATGCAAGTGAGAAAAGAAGTCCGTACCATCTGATTGAAATTGAACCTATATGAAATATTTCCGGATTTGCATTCCAGTTGATTATTGCCATTATGTCCATTATATTTATCCGATAAATTGAAATATTATTCCAAAATTCTTCCCTCGATGGGATTATTTTCGCTGTCAACAACATTGACAGCCCACAAAAGTTTAGCACGAATCAAATCGAAATAAGAGCTTTCAAGCGGTTTAATCAGTTTCACTTTTGCATCCGATTTCCTGATTTTAACTTTATCTCCGTTTTTTACAGTTTTGCTGATTTGTCCGTCAGCCACCAATGATGCATCTCCGGTAGGAGAGTTCACAACGAGCACTACTTCGCTGGAATCGGGTATAACCAATGGACGTAAAGTCAACGAATGAGGTGAAATCGGCGTCATGCATATTACCTCCGTCGCAGGTGTTATTATCGGTCCTCCGCATGATAATGAATAAGCAGTCGAACCGGTCGGTGTGGTAATAATCAAACCGTCTGCCCGAAGTGAACCGATAAAATGGTCGTTGACATACCCGTCGAGTGTAATCATACGTGAAGAATCTTTTTTTTCTATGACAAAATCATTGAGTGAAAAAATCTTCTCATCTCCAAAATCCGTTTCAAGGACTGTACGGTCAACAACACGATAATTACCTCTCATCAAATCATTAAGAGACTTATCGAGCTGATTCACTGAAAACTCAGCAAGAAAGCCAAGTTTACCTACATTGATACCCATAATGGGAATATCAGAACGAAGCATTATTCTTGAAGCGGACAGCATTGTTCCGTCCCCGCCGAAAGAAATTACTACATCTGCAAATTTTTCAAATTCTTCGTGGGTAAGCGGTTTTACGTAATCCCTGTTGTTTTTATCCAGCAGGTTGACGAGTGCAGGTCTGACAGCACACTCCGAACCGTAACTGCGGAGAATGCCGAGTGAGTAGTCAATCCATTTGATTGCTTCCGGCTTCCCGTTATTTTCAAAAATTCCGATATTTTTCATTTATATGATTATTATTAAGTTCTACTTCATTATTAAATACGAATATTAAGTAAGAATATCAGCAAGCTGAATGAGATAATCGTTTATAGGTTTTCTCTTTGTCCAGGTTTCTTCTAAAGGAGTATAAGCGATTTCGTTGTTTATTTCTCCCACCATCACATCGGTTTTGCCTGCAAGCAATGCATCGACAGCAGCGACACCAAGCCGGCTGGCAAGCACCCTGTCCCTAACTGTTGGGCTTCCTCCACGCTGTATATGTCCGAGTATCGTTACCTTGGCATCGATTTCATATTTTTCAATCAGTATCTGTGCAAATGTATTTGCTCCCCCGACTTCATCTCCTTCGCCTACTATTACGATTGTTCGTTGTTGTTTCCCTTGTGTTAAAATTCTCTGGTATAGCTGGTCGAGATTCGTTACAGTTTCAGGTACTGCTATAAATTCCGCTCCTGCAGAAATCCCTACATCCATTGCAATGAAACCTGCATGACGTCCCATAACTTCGACAATAAATACCCTGCCGTGAGAATCCGCCGTATCACGTATTTTGTCTATTGCTTCTGCTGCTGTATTTATTGCTGTATCAAATCCGATAGTATAATCAGTTCCGAATAAATCATTATCAATTGTACCGGGTGTTCCGACAATAGGAATCTGATGCTCGAGCCAGATGTCGTGGGCTCCGTGGAAAGTGCCGTCCCCGCCGCATGCTACTAATCCTTCTATACCGTAATCCTTTAGTTTTTCTGCAGCAGCAGCTCTTCCGCCCTTCTGCATAAATTCTTTCGAACGGCTCGTTTTGAGAACTGTTCCCCCTAAAGAAATCAGATTGGCAGTTTCCTTCTTACCGAGTTTCAGCATGTTTCCTTCAATCATTCCGGAATATCCACCGAGCACTCCGTAAACTTCAATCCCTTTTGCAAGTGAAGCACGCACTACTGCACGAATTAGAGCATTCATTCCCGGTGCGTCGCCCCCGCTTGTGAAAACAGCAATTTTTTTCATATTCACAGATTCATCGATATGATTTTAATATTTACCCATTTAAAAATCAAAATTAACTAAATTTTCAGATAAAAAATATTCTATTTAGCATAGGGGTGAAATAATCACTTTCATATATTCAGGTAAAAATTTAAATTGTAGTACTCTTGAAAGCAAATAAAAAAATATCTTGAGAAAATAATCAATGTTCAACATAATGGAGTTATTAAATGAATTTTAAAATCGAACATGAACCCGTATTTACCATATTGAGGGTAAATCTTGAAAAAGGTGAATCATTCAGGGCTGAAGCAGGAGCTATGATGTCTATGTCGCCAACAATTCAACTCGAAGCAAAGACAACCGGCAAAGGATTATTCGGAACTCTGAAAGCAGCAGTCGGCGGTGAAGGATTTTTTGCATCATTATTCACTGCGGTCGAAGGAGCAGGCGAAGTGGTTCTCGGTCCTGCGTCTCCGGGCGATATTTTAAAAATGGAATTGAATAATCAAACCATATATACCCAAGCGGGTGCTTACCTTGCTGGCAGTCCTAACCTCGAATTATCTACCAAAGGGTCGGCTAAGGCACTTTTTTCGGGTGAAGGATTATTCTTATCGAAAATTTCAGGCACAGGTACACTATTTGTAAGTTCTTACGGTGCTATTTTTATGAAAGAACTTGCACCCGGTGAAAGATATATTGTTGACACAGGGCATATAGTTGCATTCGAGGAATCCATAAATTATACAATTAAGAAAGCAGCTAAAGGATTATTCTCTACCGTTGCTTCCGGCGAAGGGCTTGTCTGCGAATATGTAGGACCCGGCAAGCTGTGGGTTCAGACAAGAAATGTAGGTGCTTTGGCAAAACTGTTAATCCCGTTTTTGCCTAAATCATAGGAAATGAGGCAATCCCAAAATAAAAAAGGACACCGTATTGAGTGTCCTTTTTTTTTAATTTCCTTTTGTTTTATAAATTCAACATTCAAAATTATATAATTACTATTTCACCATCACAAACTTCCCTGAATACGCCTTGCTACCCGCTCTCACCACACAAAAGTAAATACCGTTCGGAAGCGGGGAGCAGTCAAATTCTATCCGCTTGCCTGCTGAGTTTTTCGTCAGTAGTTCATTGCCGAGACAATCAAATATTGAAACACGGGCATTGCTCATAAATTCCAAAGGAAATTCAATTGAGATTTTGTTTGTTGCGGGATTTGGTATTATTTCAATACTGTTTGTTACTAATTTATTATCTTCAACTCCGATTGTTTCAGGTTCTATTTTTAGCACCAGTTCTTTGTTTTTGCCGTATTTATTCATTCTCATAATACAGGTTGTTGTATCTGGCAATAAGAAAGCATAATAAATAGTTTCACCATCACCTGTTACAGTTAATCCACAATTATAAACAACCCAGGAACGAACAAGCTGAACTAAATTTTTTCCTGAGGTATCAACCCTGTACCAACCACTTGCATCTCTTGCTATTCTATTAATTGAATCAAAAGGGTCATTTGTTGAAGAATAATTTTCACGTTGGTTCCTGTAAGATAAATAAATATAAATACAACCTTCAGTACTTACTTTTAAGGGATAATGAGCACCAATAGTATGAGCGTGAATGTAAGAATAATTCCACTCATTATTTGGAATATCTAATATTATTTCATACTCATTGATAAAATAAAAATTTCGAGTAATTATAAAACCACAGAGAGCCTTAGAACCTTGAGTACATCCTTTAGGATGAGCAAAATAGTCAATATTATATGGCGGGAAATTTGGTAATTTTAGAGAATTGAATTTTGTATCAATTATTTTTTCATTAATTGGAAAACCAAGTTGACTAGATAAATTTACATTCTCTCTATATATCGAACTGTCAGGAGAAGGAATACCATAAGGATAGGAAAAATATGCATAATTATCTGATGCCCACATTAATCCGAATGGGCAATATTCTGAATCAACAGAACACAATACTGAATCAAAATTCTTTGTGTTAACATTGTAATAATAATTAACATTATTAGACCAGAAGCGAAGAGTGGTATTATCATTTCCCCATTCCAGATGAGTCCAGTTTAGTGGGTTGTAAATTTTTGTTTTTATTTTATTGATTATATTATAAATCCAAATACCATCATTTAAATAGGCAAGCCATTTGCCATCTTTTGAAACAGATAAATAATAAACATAAGAATTTAATGGATAAGGCTCATAAAAAAAATATTTACCGTACAATGCATCCCATCCATTTTCCAATTCTTCCGGCTTTACATAATTAGTATCTACTTGTGAATTGGAATTGTAAATATTGAATAATAATATAATTATCATTGATAATATTAATTTCATGATTTTACCTTTTTTCCAAGTTCGTATATTATAATGACACAACAGAAGTAAAAAGGTCTCAAAATATTTTCATATTATTAACTTTAATAACACAAGAAAAGGTAAAATGTTACAATGGACATGGATTTTTTTCTTTTAGAAGATTAATTTATCCGTTTATAAATAATAAATACAATTTAAAATTTATAAATAAAATATTTATTATACAATTTAGATTATAATTTTACTTGCTCTTTAAAGTTTTATGCAAATGTTCATAAGCTGATTTTACGCTTGGGTCAGTTACGAGATAGTTCTCGATTGTCTGGCATGAATGCAGAATTGTCGAGTGGTCGCGGTTACTGAAACCTGCTCCAATGCTTTTTAGCGAAAGCTGGGTAAACTGCTTAGTCAGGTATATTGCCATCTGCCTCGCAAGAGCAATTTCATGTTTTCGCGATTGAGACTCAAGACTTTCTACAGGCATTTTGTAATAACCGGCAACGAGTTCCTTTATATCATCTATAGTAACAGGCTTGGGTTCTCTTTTTGAGATTCCGTTAACCACTTCCTTTGCCAGGGCAAGGTTCAAAGATTTATTCTCAAAAGTATATTTTGCAATCAGGCTAATCAGAGTGCCTTCGAGTTCACGTATGCTGTTAGTTACATACTTTGCGATGTACTCTACGATTTCAATCGGTAATTCGATTCCTTCATCCACACTTTTCTTTTGCAGTATTGCCATCCTCATTTCAAGGTCAGGCGGCTGAATGTCAACAATCAGTCCCCACTGGAAGCGCGAAATCAATCTCTCGTCAAGGTCTTTCAAATCGCGCGGGGGCCTGTCGCTTGTCAATATCAATTGCTTTCCGTCCTGGTGCAAAGCATTGAAGGTATGGAAGAAATTATCTGTGGTTTTTTCTTTTCCGCAGAAAAACTGTATATCGTCAACTATTAATGTATCGATGCTTCTGTATAGATTAATAAACTCATTTTGCCTGTTATTTTGAATAGCATTAATAAAATCCTGGGTGAACCTTTCGCTGGTTGTATATAAAACCTTCGATTTTTTGTGATTCTGCAGAATTTTATTACCGATACCCTGAACAAGATGAGTTTTTCCGAGTCCTGAATCTCCATAAACTACAAGCGGGTTGTATCTCGTTTTACCCGGATTCTGACTAATTGCTAATCCAGCCGCATAAGCAAGCTGATTACTTTCTCCCCTTACAAAATTATTAAAGGTATATTTAGGATTCAGATTAGAAGTGAATACTCTCTTTTCTGTATGGTTTTCTGCGAACCCGCCATGTACCGGCTGCGGCGGAAACTTAAATGCCGGTAATTTGATTGTTCGCTTATCTGTCGTTGAATCGCTTTCGTCAACAACAATCTGATACAGAAGTTTTGCATCTTCCCCCAATACCTGGCTGATGGTTTTTTGAAGAAGGGAATAATACTGGTCTTCAATCCATTCGCAGAAGAATTGACTCGGAACTTTTACGGTAAGTTGTTTGTTCTCCCATTTTAAAGCCTTTATAGGTTCGAACCACGTATTAAATATATGAGGAGAAACATTATCCTTAATTATTTCGAGGCATTTAATCCAATAAGCAGTTGCTTTTTTCTCGCCTTCTGTTGTTGTGCTTCCCTTTTTCCCGGGAGTTTTATCTTGTGTAAATAATGAAAGAGTGTCCTTAAGTTGATTGTCTGACACAACCTACCCCTTATGTTTAAAGATTCTGAAATAGTTATTTAAAAAGGAAAAATGCTAATAAAGAAAAACCTAACCTTCAATTTTCTCTCTTCGGGTAAAAGTACCCGATAACAATCAAACACTTTTTTATTAAAAAAAATTATTACTATGGAAATTTATTTAATTAAATTCTGTTGCTTTTTTATCAAATATATTAAAAAAGGCTTCTATTCACATTTTTAACAATTCCTTAACATTTAAAATCTGACTTTTTCTCAAAACACACAAGAAATAAATTTTCATTTTGAAAAATATTTTTCTTGGAAAATTCAAACAATTCTAATCTCAATGACTTATGAAACGTGCCAACAAATGTTAATTTTCAAATTATTTATTTTTCTCTTTTAAGTGCTTTACATTAAAATAATTAATGACAAAAACTGATACTCTATCACTCTTCATTCAATCTTAACATTTTGGTTTGGTATTCAAATTGATAAATTGACTATATAATTTGACAGCAATTAATCAATGCCCGGCAATTATTCATTTCATTCGAAAATCGATTCAATATAATTTGCATAATTATTTTTTCAGCATACCGTAAACATAGTAATGATGCGGGTTTTGGGCACCTAAGAAAATAATATTTTATCCCTGAAAAAAAGCCATACCCGGTTTTCACTTGTTTTAAAAAAAAGATTTTATAAAGAATTCAAAAAAATTAAAATGTATTTTCTCTTTATAACGTCTAACAGTAAGATAAAAATTATTTGGAATATAAACAAAATTACCGGAGAGGTTTTTGAAATTAAATTTTTACAATATATTATTTTTATTTTTTGGATTTATACTCAATTCCATTGTTGGTAATGCAAATTGGAAAAAAGTTGATATACCTCCCGGCTTTGAAACAAATTCCGAATACTTAGAAGTGATGTTTCTCAAAAACAATCCCAGGCTCGGCTGGATATGCGGTTACGAAGGAAGAGTTCTCAGAACGGTTGACGGTGGAAATACATGGACGGGAGTTAGAATTCCGAACGGGGGACAACTCGAAAGCATTCATTTCGTTGATTCACTCAACGGGTATACTTCAGGTCAATCAGGTATTTTCAAAAGTACAGACGGCGGTATAAACTGGAAAGATGTTACCCCTCAACAATCATCACCTGTACTTTGGGGCAATTATTTCGTAACTCGTGATGTAGGAGTTGTAATCGGAGGAGGCTGTGGTTCAGGACTTTATTTTTATCATACCTATGACGGTGGAAAAACCTGGACTACTTTCAGGCAAAACTATAATAATAACGGAGGATTGACCGATGTTGTTCTTTATTCCGCTAACGGATTCGGAAATGCGGTATCGAGCGGAAGACTTTGGAGAACAAATGACGGCGGATTATCATGGAGTATGATTTCGATAACTGGCGATGAAGACTGGCAGGAGGAATTATCAATAAATGGAAATACAATTCTATTACCATATTCATCTGGATGTGGTGGGCAAGATGAAGATGGCGGACTACGGATTTCAACTGACGGCGGAATTAACTGGAGACAATACAGAACGAATAAACCTATGTTCGGCACATTCCTGCAGGATGAAAAAAGAGGCTGGGGTGTAGGTTGGGAAAGAAAAATATATTATACTTCCGATGCAGGTCAAACCTGGGCTCTTCGTAATTGCGGAATAGAACCCGGTGACAATCTTGATGATATCTGGTTTATTAATGACACTACCGGCTGGGTTGTTGGATACAAAGTTTACAAAACTTTCAACTATGACACTCTCAATCCTGTGATTACAGCAACAGATACCACCAAGTGCGAAGGCGACAGCGTCATACTTAATGTTAAACGGGATTATCCTCATTACAACTGGTCAACAGGTGAAACTACAAAGTCTATTGTTGTAAAAAAATCAGGAACATATTATATTACAGTTTCTAACACTGAATGTGACAGTACCAAATCAAATAAAATAAAAATATATTTTAATCCAAAACCAAAACCTCAGATTATAGTTAGCGATTCGATTATCTGCGAAAATGATTCCGCAAGATTGTCTCTCGATAAGCCCTATCCGTCAATTCGATGGTCAACAGGTGAAACTGCTCAATCAATAGTTGTAAATAAGGAAGGATTTTATTCTGTTAATATATTCGATACTAATGGTTGCACAGGTAATGCAACGCTATACATTACAGTAGTAGCAAATCCAAAACCTGAAATCAACAAAATTTCAAGACCTGTTTCTTGCGTTGGTGACAGCATAATACTTGAAACATCGCCGTCATTCGCCGAATATTCATGGTTCGATGCCGGCAAAAGCAAACTAATCAGTTCTGGAAAAAACAGAATAGTAATTACAGAAGATGGCGATTATTATGTCATCGTAAAAAATTCCTATGGTTGTATTGGAATTTCTGATACGGTTCCCGCTAAATTCAAATTCGATACTAACAGGATAAGTGTTGACATATTATCAAGCTCAATAAGGAATTTCACTTTTGATTCTACAAATGTTTTAAGTATTCTCTGCAAAAAACTTAGAATAAGAAATGTCGGCAGTGAAACTGAAATTATAGATAATATATATTTACAGAGAAATATTGAATTTTCAATTCCTCAATCGCAGTTCCCATTAACACTAATTCCAAATGACAGTTTCGATGTGGAAGTATGCTTTGCTCCAAATACATTAGGTGAACAGTATGATACTCTTGTTATAGACGATCATTGCTATCCTCACCTTATTCCTTTACTTGGCACAGGCTATCCGAATCTTTACGGCGGTAAAACCAAATGCGACATACCAATTGAATTCATTACAGCGGATTTATACTCATACACAATCAGAGTTTCCCAGCCTCAGCCTAATCCGGCTGCTGGTCCTGTCAAACTCGATTTTGTCAGATTTGTTCCCCGTGGTGAATCGACTTATGAAACATTCAAACTTTATAATACTCTTGGTTCGGAAATGGCAACAGGGAGTTTAATTGTCCGGGAACATCAAAGCAATTCCAATGGGAGTATTACTACGGGTAATATTCAATTCGATGTTCAAGGCTTAACCAACGGATTATATTATGCCTTAATAAAAACAAAAAATAATAATTACATTTATCCTGTAGTAATTGACAAATAAAAGTTGAGTAATATTAACAGGAAAAAAATCATTTCTTACACAATTTAATTTCTTTTTTTATTTTTGTACCTCTAAATGAAATAACATATTCAGGTTATTTGAAAATAAATTTGTTAATTGTTTCAATTGATTTTTTTGTTGGAGGTTCTTTATGGAAAAAATTAGTGCGCCAAAATTATGGCTGGCTCAGATCAGGGTCAACTTTTTGATATTGGCAGTTCTCCTTGTCGCAATCGGATGGGCATTGTCATATAAATACCTGCTCGCAGCTCACCAGGGTTTCGATTGGTTTAAAGCAATTCTTTTAATGGTAGGTTCTATTTCAGCACATGCTTCGGTCAACCTATTCAACGAGTATTCGGATTATAAAACCAAAATAGATTTTGATACAAATAAGACACCTTTCAGCGGCGGCACAGGACTGCTCCCGGGGGGCAAGTCAAAACCCGGCAGTGTGCTTTTCGCATCAATTTTAACTTTATTAATATCCGCAGCGATTGGTATCTATTTCACAATTACTGTTCATTGGTCAATTGTACTGACAATTGGAATCGGTGCTTTTGCCATCGTTCTTTATACTCCATTTTTAGCAAAAATACTGCTTGGAGAATTTTTTGCCGGATTTGCACTCGGGACTATGGTGGTTGTCGGAACATTCATCGGTATGACAGCCAGCCCAGGAATGACATTTTCAAATATCATTCCTCTCGAAGTATGGCTGATTGCAATTCCACCTGGAATATTGACATGGCTTCTACTGTTTATCAATGAATTTCCGGATGTCGAAGCTGATAAAAAAGGAGGCAGGTTTCATTTGCTTATTTTACTCGGCAGAAAAACATCGGGCTATGTCTATACTGCTATGCTCAGTATCTGCTACCTGACTATCATAATTTTACCGATTGCACATATTACTTCATACTGGATTTATATTGCATTATTGACAGTACCGCTGGCAATTAAGGTATTCACTGTAGTATTGAAGGATTATGACAATATGGAAAAACTTGTTCCGGCACTTGGTCAGGATGTATTGATTGTTCTCGGCACCGACCTGCTTCTCGCTGTAGCAGTAATGTTGCCTTTACTCTAAAAACCGGAAATGAAATATCTTATAATAGGGCATAAGGGACAGCTTGGCAAAGAATTTGTCAAAAGACTGTCCCTTTTGAATTATGATTTTACCGGCGTTGACATTGATGAATTGGACATTACAAAGAGGGATGATGTAATCAAACTAATAAAAAATCTCAAACCCGATTTCACTATCAATTGTGCCGCATATAATCTTGTTGATGATGCTGAAAAAAATCCCGGCAAAGCATTTGCTGTCAATGCTGATGCAGTACACAACTTAGCACTTGCCTCCGCAGAATCGAATTCGTTTCTTATTCACTTCGGCAGTGATTATGTTTTCGACGGGACAAAATCCGATGGTTTGTATACTGAAAAGGATTTGCCGAATCCCATCAACAAATACGGAGAAAGCAAATTGAAAGGGGAACAACTTATTTCAGAAGTAACGGATAATTATCTCATATTCAGGTTGAGCTGGGTATTCGGCGAAGGTACACAAAATTTCATTCACAAATTTATTAACTGGTCGAAAAACTCAAACGAGCTGAAAATCGCTTACGATGAAATTTCTGTCCCAACATATACAAAAGATATAGTCGATGTAACAATGAAATCTATTGAAAAAGGAATTACAGGATTATATCATCTAACAAATACGGGTTCAACATCAAGATTCGACTGGGCAAAACATATAGCAGAAATTTTAATATTGAAAGCGAATCTCATTCCGGTATCAAAAGATATTTTCAATCTCCCGGCAAAAAGACCTGACTTTTCTGCAATGGACAATCTGAAAATATCGAATGAACTTGGAATTACAATTCCAAAATGGGAAGAATCTGTGGAGAATTACCTTAGTAGTAAATAACTGATTATGAATTCCATAGATTATACAGCAGCCTGAAAAATAAATAGCATAATTTTTAATTATTAATTGTGAATTATTAATTACCCTGTCGTTTTCCTGTATCTCCATGTCGAAAGACTTATCATTAAAAGTGCCAATCCGAGTAGCATCCAGAATTGCTTTTGCACCTCGAAAAATCCGGAACCTTTCAGCAATACTCTCCTCATAATCTCTATGAAATGAGCTACGGGATTGAATAAAGTTATGATTTGTGCCCATCCCGGCATGCTGTCAATCGGTGTAAACAATCCGCTCATCAGCATAAACAATACCATGAAGAACCAGGACAGGAACAATGCCTGCTGCTGGGTTTCGGCTATAGTCGATATGAATAGACCTATTGCCTGTATTACGAGCAGATAAGTAGATGCGAGAAAAAATATCAATAGCAAATTCCCTTCAATCGGTACATCGAAAACAAATTTTGAGATTGCTAATCCGAGAACGAGTTCAAAATTTGCAAGAAGCCAGAACGGCAGCAGTTTCCCGATGATGAAATGCCTCTTTCGTATTGGGGTAACGTTTAACTGCTCTATTGTTCCGATTTCCTTTTCACGTACAATATTCATGCTCGAAAGAAACATGCCGACCACTGTCACAAGCAGCACCAGTATACCCGGCACCATATAATGCTTGTAATCGAGTTCCTGGTTATACCAGTATCTTGGAATGATATTAATCAGGCTGTATTCAGAACGCATCAGGTTGTATTTGAAATCTGTAAGTATTTCCTGGTTGAAGCCGATTACAATCGAAGATGCATAAGATTGAATAACAGCCGCAGCAGCACCGTCTTCGGCATTAATAATGAATTGCACCTTTGCTTTACCGGTATTGATTATGTCTTTTTCAAAATTTCGCGGTATCAGCAGAATCATTCTAGCTTTGTGAACCGCCAAATCATTTTTTGCAGTTTCATCGGAATAAGTGCTTCCAGTATATTGAAAGTAATTGGTGGCAACGAATTTATTAATGAGCATTCTCGAAAAATTGCTGTTGTCATTGTTGACTATTACCATATCGACTTTTTTGATTTCAAAGGTTGCCGCATGAACGAGAATCAGTAACTGAAAAATAGGAAGAAAGAAAATAATAGGAATCATCTGTTTATTACGCAGAATCTGAAGAAATTCCTTTTTTATAATAAATAAAATTGTTCTCATTCCAGATATTAACCATTTAATTTAACCAATTGGTTAATTCAAAAATATGAATTTTTTCGTTCCTTGCAAACAAAAATAATTACTCCCAAAAAACGTGGAAAGATTTGTTCTAAAATAGACGTAGTTTTGTATGATGGACTTGATAGATAAACTATATAAATTAAAAAGTGAGCGAAATGCAATTATTCTGGCTCATTATTACCAGGAAAACAACATTCAGGATGTTGCGGATTTCCTTGGCGATTCACTTGCCCTTGCCCAGAAAGCAAAGCAAACCAATGCTGATGTTATTTTATTTTGCGGCGTTCACTTTATGGCTGAAACAGCAAAAATCCTTAATCCTGATAAAATTGTTCTTATGCCCGACTTGAAAGCCGGATGCTCACTTGCCGACAGTGCCCCCGCAGACAAGTTCGAAAAATGGATTCAATCATATCCCGGTAATTATGTAATCTCATATATAAATTGTTCTACAGAAGTCAAAGCAATGTCTGACATTATCTGCACTTCGTCCAATGCAGAAAAGATTGTGAATTCCGTGCCGGATGACAAACAAATCTGCTTTGCTCCGGACAAGCATCTTGGAAATTATATAATAAAGAAAACCGGAAGGGATATGGTCTTGTGGGACGGAACATGCCAGGTGCATGTTATTTTTTCTGAGTTGGAAGTTATTAACCTGATGAACAAGCATCCTGAAGCATTGCTCATTGCACATCCCGAATGTCCCGATAATATTTTGCAATATGCGGATTTCATTGGTTCGACTACTGCTCTTCTCAATTACTCTGTAAATTCAAATGCCGGGGAATTCATTGTTGCAACCGAAGCGGGAATCATTCATCAGATGGAAAAGAAAGTTTCAAATAAGAAATTTTACCCTATTCCGAATCTTGACGGATGCAGTTGCAATGAATGTCCGCACATGAAACTTAATACATTGGAAAAAATGGTTTCTGCTCTCGAAAACATGAAACCTGAAATTATTATTCCCGAAGATTTGAGATTGAAAGCGCTGAAACCTCTCGAACGAATGCTGGAGTTGAGTTGATAGAATACACCCAATACCGAAGACTGCCAAAAGATTACATTAAGGAAAAAATTTCTGAGTTTCTGTCAGAAGATATTCCGTATGATGATAAAACCACAGCAGGAACTATTCCGCCGAAAGCTGTTTCAACTGCACTGATTATTCCGGAAGAAGATATTGTTTTTGCAGGAACTGATATTATCAAATTATTTTTCGGCAATGGATTCAAATCTGCAATCAGTGTCAAAGACGGTGATTATGTAAAAAAAGGAAAAAAATTAGCATCAGTAAAAGGAAATTCCGGTAAGATTTTATCTTTTGAGAGAGTGTTGTTAAATCTTCTTCAAAGGCTTTGCGGCATTGCAACCCTGACCCGTGAATATGTTAAAATAGCATCTCCATATAAAGTAAGAATACTCGACACACGAAAAACTACTCCCGGGTTAAGATTGTTTGAAAAATATGCAGTAACTGTCGGTGGAGGATGGAACCACAGGCTTGACCTGTCATCAGGTATATTGATAAAGGATAATCATATTCAAGCCGCAGGGGGAATTACCAATGCTGTTAATAAAATAAGGAAGAATAATTATAAACTTCCGGTAGAACTTGAAGTGGAAAATCTGAGTCAAATCAAAGAAGGATTAAATGCCGGTGTTGACGGATTTTTGTTAGACAATATGGCACCTGATAAAATCAGGAAATGTGTTTCTTTCATACGTTCGCAATCGAATGGAAAAGAGATTTTCATTGAAGCATCGGGTGGTATTACATTGAAAACTTTACCTGATTATGTGAAAACCGGAATTGATGCAGTTTCTATCGGAGCATTAACACATTCGGCAAAAGCCGCAAATATTCATATTGAATTTGAATAAAATAAATTCCCTCACCTCTTTCCTCTCCCGGTGGGAGAGGATGTCTGAAAGACAGGTGAGGGTAAAATATAAAACCGTTATTTCGAACAATTATCCTAACTAATTATTATCTTCTTCCTCTCCAGCCTTTGTGTGTACCATCGCAATTTCCAATTTTTCTACCGTGTCCGTTGCCTTTTCTCATTCCTTCAGGACGATTGTCGCAGACACCATCATTATTTTTATCAACAAAATTCGGTCCCGCATTATTACCTAATTTGCCTTTTCCCTGAGAAAAGTTATCACAAATTCCATCTTTGTCATTATCGACATAATTTCTGCTCCGGTTCATTCCTGTCCTGCCCATACCTCTTCCAAATCCGGATTTGTTGTTGTCACAAATCCCGTCTTTGTCATTATCGACAAAGTTTCTGCCTCTTTCCCGGTTTTGAACTGTTTCTTTTTTTACTTCTTTATTATCCTGTGCTTTAACAATAATAATACTTGACAATCCAATTATAAGAAGTAAAGAAATACCAATAATAAAAATTTTTTTCATATAATATCTCCTGTATATAATAAATGTTTGTTCAAATTGATGAGTTATTAATCACTCAATCTTTGATACTTTGACATAAGATAAAATGAAAAGGTTTAAACAATGGAGATTTTTTTGGTTATATAGAGCCAAAAAGGTGCAGATTTGTGCATCCGGAGCAGATTTGACATCGTTTTCATTTTTGAATTTTAAATTTAAATTCACCCTAAAAGAAATTCTGAATTATGAATGGCGGTTATACTTAATTAATAATCCCTACCGGGCAATTCGTGAATTGCTCATACATTAGTCGAACCGGAATTTCAAAGAACGCGGGACAAAGATAAAACCTCACCCCCAGCCCCTCTCCAATGGGAGAGGGGAGTTACCAAACGGCAGGCAAAGTTAAGGCTGTGGGAGTGATATGTCAAGAAAAGCGTTATAAAATGGTTTTAAAAATATAGACTGTAGACTGTAGGGGTTTAGGCTGTAGGATGAAGAGGGAAGAAGCTAATTTTTTTTAACACAAAGGACACTGAGGGTAGACACAAAGGACGCAAAGGACATAAGTTTTCTGAACTGTGATTTGAGGTATACAATAACCTCACACTTTAGTGTGAGGTGGCTCGGATGCAGTAACTGGTCCGAGTTTCTGCCCCCACTCTGAAGAGTGGGGTTAATGTATCGCAATGGACGAAAGTTGTCTGAACAGGGATTAGTGTGATTGAGGAATTAGGAAATAGGGATTGAGAAATTTTTAATCAAATTTACCGGCTATAAAAATACACTTGTTATTTATAAATATATTTGATAATATTGCAAAAAAAATCACATAATCATCAGGGTGTATTATGAACCGCTTGAAACCACTTCCAATCATATTAATGGCAATAATCTATTTGTTCTGTCAAAGCGAATTAACTTCAAAAGATTTTAATTTGCAAAAATTCAAAGAGAAGTTACCGAAATTATTAACTTCAAGTAATGCCGGCACTGATTTCTGGATTACATTTAATCCATGCTGGGAAACAACAGGTTCAAGGAATGATTTAAAAATTTATGTTTCATCAGAATATGCCACAAGAGTTACAGTAGAAATACCCGGCAAAGGATACCTGAGACAACAAACTACAGCTAAAAATGATGTTATTGAATTTACATTGACACCTGACTTAGGACAGTGTTATAGAAAAACTGATAGGCAAGCTCCATCGCCTGATCAAGTATTTCCAGGCTATGGAGTACATATTTATTCTCAACAGCCTATCATTGTTTATGGAGTAACTAGATATCAATATACAAGTGATAGTTATTTGGCTATACCTGTAACTTCTTTAGGTAATGATTATGTTGTTGCATCATGGTGCGATATATCTGATTTCGGTATTCAATATTTACCCTCATATACTGCTATAGTATCTTCTTATGATAATAATAAAGTAAATTTTAAAATGGGTGGTACAGAAAATTCAAAAACAGCAGGAGGGCAATTACCCGGAGAAACACGAAATTATACACTTAATAAAGGTGATGTACTACTAATTAGTAGTTACGGGCAGCGAGCCGACCTTTCAGGAAGCAGAATACAGTCAACAAAACCGGTAGGGGTTATTTCAAGTAATTTCTGTGCTTATGTACCGGAAAATACTCCTGCATGCGATTTTATGATGGAAATGGAATTACCAACTTATTCATGGGGTAAGAAATATCTATATACTCCTATATATGGAAGACTAATGAATTCAATAATAAAAATCTTTACTAAAGAAGATAGAACAAATATATTAATGGACGGAGTATCAATAACTACTTTAGATTCAGCATCCGGTTTGGAAAATGATGGATGGCTAAAATTAAGAGCAGATGTTGGTGCGCCCCGTCCAATAGTATTTTCCGGCAATAAGCCAATTTATGTGGAACAATATAATTGTGGACAACAAGATGATAATGTGCTAAGTGATCCATTTATGATGTTATTAATTCCTGCGGAACAATTACAAAAAGAAATAATGTTAAATACGCCAGGTATTAATGGTGGTTTTGGTTTTGCTGTTAATTATATTAATGTCGTATATAGTTCAGTAGATGGTTCACTACCCGATGACTTAGAATTTGCTACCGTTCAGTCAGGTCAATTTGTTTGGAAAAAGTTAGGTGCCATTGACCCAAAACAAGGGTTACCTTTTAATATTCCAATAAATGGAAAAAATTACTTTAACAAAACAATTAAATTACCAAGTGACGATGTTTATAAAATAAGAGCGAATAATCCTATAGGGGTATATTCTTATGGTTTTTCAACTTTTGATTCTTACGGACATCCTGCAAGTGTGTCCTTATTCGATATATCAAAAAATGATTCGTTCCCGCCAAAACCAACATGGACTATGTCTTGCGAGGGATTAATTAGCAAGGGAAAAGTGGAAGATTTACCAAATGATACCAGTTTGAGAAGCAATCTTTATATGATAATTTTCAATACAGATTCATCTTTCAATTTTGATTTCACTTATGATGAATTTATTCCAAGAGAAGCCAGCAATATTAAATGGTACGGAAATGTGATTGATAAAAGCAAGGATGCTAAAGCAGTTATCAGCTTTATAGACGGCAGTGGAAACGACACAACAATTGTCATAAATTATTTTGTAAAGAAAATAAGTACATCGGCGGATACAATTAATTTTGGTTCACTTCTCATTGGTGAGGATACTATCATAAATACATTTATATATAATGATACAAATGGTGATATAATTATTGATTCTGCTTTTTTTAAATTTAAAAATCAAGGATTCGAATTAATAGGATTGCCTACTCCTGATACTTTATACCCGGGAGATACATTAAGGTTTGGAATAAAATTTACAGCTACTGCTGATGGCTCGTTTACTGATTCATTAGGATTTGCAAGTCAATGCCTGATTGGTAAAACATATAGAATTTGTGTCAAGGCTAACGCAGGAAATCCAAGAATTGAAGTAAGCGATATTGATTTCGGTGATGTAAAAGTACAAAACTTAAATTACAAAAACATTGAAGTTAGAAACTCCGGTAATAGTGATCTGATTATCACACAGGTTAAAGGAACTACAGACAAAAATACATTCATTGCAGATTTCAGTAATATTTCTGATAATAATCCAATCATTATTCATCCATATGAATATAAAACATTTGAAGTTACATTTTATCCAACTGAAACAAAAAAATATCTTGATACAATTTACTTTATTAGTAATACTGATAGGACAACTTCACCTGATAGTATTTCAATATTGATTGGTAATGGAAAGGGTGATTTAGGTCCTGTTATAGATGTCAGCGACGCTAATTGGGGGTATGTCGAACGTTATACAAATACTACAAAAAACGTTGAATTGAAAAACACAGGTGACAAAGATTTATATGTGACCGACTATCAGCCCCCAAAATATTATTTATTTGAAGAAAAAATTGAACCTAAGTTTAACATTAATAATCCATTAATATTAAGACCAAATGAAGTTTATAATTTTGATGTTGATTTTAAAGCTGAAGAAGTAACATTAGTTGGTTTCGTTGATAAAATTATATTCAATTCAAATGCAAATTCCGGCGACAGCATTGCTAATCTATCAGTAGATTCTGTTGTGATAACAGGAATTGAAGATTTTGATTTGAGTAGTGAATTAGAAATTGTTCCCAATCCTACGGATGATTTTATAATTCTAAAAAATATTAGAACTAATGGTTATGAATACACTGTTAAAATCTATGATATTTGGGGATTACAAATATTCGGTGAGAATTATTCTTCATCTACTAATAATCTTCAAATAAAAACTGATGTTTTTTCAAGCGGATTTTATTTTTTACAGATAATTAATAATGGAGAATCAGTAAGGAGAAAGTTTTGTGTGATGAGGTAATGATAATTTATATTATCCCTATAGGATAAGTGTGGTGGGAGGGTAAAACCTCACCCCCTTGCCCCCTCTCCTAAAGGCGAGGGGGGAATAATGAAATATGTATATGAATAAAATAATGAGTAATAAAATATTACAAGAAAATTTTCCCCTCTCTTTTAGGAGAGGGGATTAAGGGGTGAGGTTCTTATGCCGTTATTTCTATCCAACAAAAAACTTTGGTTTCACCTCAAACCTCAGGTACGCGATAACCGTAAGCACTCTACGGAAGCCTAAGCAATACTTTGGAAGGAACTTAGAAACAAAAAATTGGTTGGACATAAAATAAGACGACAACACTCCATACACGTTTACATTGTAGATTTTGTCTGCTACGAAAGAAGACTTGTCATTGAATTAGATGGTTCTGTGCATGATAAACTGAAGGAGTATGATATAGAAAGGACAAAAGTGCTGAATGACCAGGGATTCAGGGTAATAAGATTCAGGAATAATGAGGTGATGAATAATTTGGACAGTGTGATTAAAAGAATTAAGCATGAATTAACCTCACCCCCTTGCCCCCTCTCCTAAAAGCGAGGGGGGAATTAAAAACAAGGATTAATTCTTAATTGATTTTATTCTTCCCAAATCTGGTCGAATAGAATATATGATGCCGGGATGAGTACGCCGCTGTAAGCAAGCATAAGTATGAAATCGCTTTGTGCATCGGAGTATGAACCGCCTTCAAACGAGAGTTTTGTCAATCCTATTCCTGCGACTATCAATGGCAGCAGAATAGGAAATGATAATACAGGGAATAATGCACCTTTTACATTAGCACGTGCTATTATAGCTGAAATTAAAGTTGTTCCTGAAGCTAATCCCAAGCTGCCGAGTATAAGCATGTAAATGAAAATCAAAGGTTCTTTTACCACAAGTTCGCTGTTGATTAATAAGAAAAAAATTGATGATACAACATTCAATAATAAACACAGCAAAATATTGAATAACAGTTTTCCGAAATATACAGCCTCGTTGGATGTATATAATTTCAGAAGCAGACCTGTTCCTCTTTCTTCTTCACTTACAAAAGCCTTTGCAATTCCTGTCATTGCAGAAAAGAATAAAATAACCCATAGAATTCCAGCAGATATTCCGGTGCTGATTTTTTCGTTTGCAGATGCTATAGCAATCATTGTTATTGTGGTAAGAATAAAAAGGAAAATTGCAGATATAGAATACCGGGTTCTTAATTCACTTTTAGTGTCTTTGTTAAATACTGAATATACTCTTTTCAAACTTCCGGAAGCCATCAATTCTCTCTTTTTTTATAATGTGTACTTAATACCAGCCTGCAATGAAAGCTGTTGAAATCCCCAATTTCCGTCATCAATCAAACTTCCGAAATGAAGAGTATAGAATAATTCACCGAATAACGAGAATTTATAATCGATAGGATATGTAACTCCAAAACCGCAAAGCATTCCCAATCTTAGGCTTTTCAGTGAATTTAAATTTTTTGGTGATTCCCTGACAATTTCCTTTTTTCCATTTTCCACAAAAACAAAATCATCAGGCAATAAAATTCTGTCTTTTACTATTATTGCATCAGATAAATTAAATGCGAAATTTAATCCGCCGAGCAAATATATATGCGGCGAAAAGAACCACTCGACCGCAGGTGTAATGTGCATGAATAATCCGTCAACTTTTAACTCCCTTTCTTTCTGGTAAGGTTTGGTTGAACCTGTAACCGAATCAAAAGTACTAATAACCTTTCCGGGAGCTGTGGGATCTCCACTGTAATGTTCCAATGACAATCTGATTGATGCAACCAAATCTGCCCTAACCTGTCTTTCCAATAAAAAACCACCTATACCACCAAAACCGAAAGCCTCTCCGAATTTACCCTCCGATGTCAAATCGCCCGAATTGGAAAAATCCGCAGAATGGAAAGAAGCGGAGTACTTTCCGAAAATACCAATCTGCCAGCCCGGATCAGGCACGCAATCCTGGTTTTCACCTTCGGATATGTCGAGTACATTCCTGCCAAGCTTTGAATCGTATCTTGCACATACCGTATAGAGTGTTGAATTAAATGCAACGTCTTCTACCTGGAACAATGCCCTGCCGAATGTTCCTGAATTTTTTAATTTTATGTCAACAGGCAATTGCAACAATCCTTCTTCAAAAGCAGGAATATTGACATCGGCACCATTAGCCTGAATAAGTTTAACACGTTTCAATCCTGTGTCGTCTTCCCTGTCATCCCTGAAAATAACACTACCCGAAGGATTGTTTTTATTCTCTTCACATTTGGGAACAAGAGTATCACGAGCCGGTTCATATTCCCAGAATGATTGTCCTCCCATAGTGCCATAAGCATCATAAGCATCATTACCGAAACCAAAACCATAGGAAGACATTCCGAAAGGAAGTTCTCCCTCTATTGTATGGCTTCCGAATGGAACCTGTATGTATGCAATCGAATACCTGCTGAGTCCGAGAGAATGAAATTTTGTCGAGTCAATCTTCACTCCGTCAAGCTGCATTGTGCCGATTGCTTTGGTAGGAACCACAACATTCACATAATGTTTCCATGCGCCATTCACAGGTGTCGCAAACCGGTATTGATTCAAAAACTGCTGGGTAGGACTGATGAAAAGCATCATAGGGTCGCCTATGGAATCACCATTCATGAAACCCTGTGAGTATTGAGCTACTAAAACCGGTTTATCTGCAGTAATCTGAATTTCCTTGCTCGATGTCCCCTCGTAAAATTCCCCGCCATTTAGCGTTTTGACGAGTTTGCTGTCTTCGAAAATTTTTGTCCTTGGTTCATTTGCCAACACCCTGTATGAATATTTCGAACGGGATTCGAGCTTACCGATATAAAAATGCTTCCCCCATGACGGAACAGATGGCAACTGCTCTGCAAGGTGATTGCAGGCAATAATATGCTGAGGCACATAAGCGCACTGGTGACCGCTGAATACCGCAATCTTCTTATTTGATTTTATATAAGTTCCTGTCAGGTCACATCTGCCTAATGGCTCGTAGCGGGCAAAGACCTGGTATACATCACCTTTTTTCAGGTAAATTTTACTTTGCTCCCCTTTCAATGCTTTATATGTATTAGAAGTAGGAACAATCATAACTTCTGTGCTGTCCTCTGTAGCAATTATTTCAAATTCCGACATAAGTTTATTTGCCACATTATAGCACATTGCCCTGTATTCAGTGCCAAGCACACTGACAGGCAACCCAAGATATGTATCTGTCGTCTGAAATCTCCGGTTCAATCCGTATACTGAAATTGGCAGTTCCGATGTAATATGTATTGCAAGCCGTTCGGCTTGTTCTTTCAATGTTGACATAGCTTTCGGATTAATTTTGATGTTATTTACTGTTCCTCCGACAAGAAATGTATCCTTGATAAAATTCAATCCGTCAATTTCGATTCTGACTTTAGTATCATAACTACCGGTTATAAATAGTTCAAGCAGGAGTATATTTGAGTTCGATGTCTTATCGCTTTCCTCGAAATTTTGCATAAAGCATAACCAGAATTCTGTTCCTTCGGAATTTTTTACATTTAATATCTGGCGTCTTTCTTTTGGTGATACACTATCTTTTTGCGACAAAACCTCATTTGACTCTGCAATCAATAAAATTATAATACATAATAACAAGTATTTCAATTTAATTTCCATTATTTTATATAAAGAAATCTTATGTTGTAAATACCATTTACGGTTTTCATAACAAGAAAATAAGAACCGTTTGCAAACTCTGCATCAGGGATGAAATGAAGAACATAATTACCCCTGTCGAGTATCTCATCATCAAAGTTTACTTTAACTTCACCCGTACCTGTCTTTTTATAAAGCTCAAGGGTTTCTGATTTGTTATTTATAGAACTTACTTCAGAACCATTATTTGTATAAAGTTTGAAATTAACTTTTGTCAATTTGTCAATCACGACCGGAAAAAAAGTATATGATGCAAACGGATTGGGATAATTTTGTCCTATTCCTTCAGGAAAACGCTGATAAACAAGGTCACCCGGCACCTTGATTTGCCCCCCGTCAAAAACTGCCGTTGAGTCCTGAACATCATTTATATAAATTGCAACAGGTACCAAATAGGTTAACGTATCCGGACCGGCTAATCCTTCTACATCAATAAAACAAAAAATTCCTGAATTCGAAGAAGAGATACTGTCACAACTAATCTCAACGGTTGTCTTTGAAATGTCACTGTAATCAGGATTACCGAGTTTCGGAGTAAGGCAATTCATAATTGTATTATCTGAACCCTTTACGGATTTAATATAAATTACTCTTGCATTATACCTTAGTTTTATCTTTATGCTCTTTTTATTTACCTGGTCGAGTGACCCGTTTATCGGAATACTGTAAACTTCACCTCTTGGAATAACCGTATCGGGCACAGTAACATTAGTTTGAGAATAAGAAATATAACAAGTTGAAATAATTCCTAAAATAACAATAAATATTTTTACGGCATTTTGTCTAAGCATTTTATTCAATTAAATTTGATTCTAACCTAATTAAGCAAATATAGTAATAGATTAAAGTCTTACAAAAGAAATAATGAAAATATTTAATTTGTCATGTCTTCTGTTTCTTTTTCTTCGCGGCAGGAAACAAAATATTATTTAGTATCAGCCGGTACCCGGGTGAATTTTTAAATAAATGCAAGTCTGTTTCCTTATCATAAACAAAGTGACGGTAATCTTCAGGGTCATGACCTCCATACCAGGTGTAGGTGCCTCTTCCGACATTTCCGTGTATATATCTCACTTCATCCGAACCATCGCGTTCACCCAATATCGTAACATTTTTCTTAATAAATTCTTTATGAAATGCAGTTGTCTGTCCCATAAAACCATGTATGACATTTGCATGGTCTTGAGTCAGCATAGTAGGCACCGGGTCGTACTTTGCAGAAAAATCAAATAAGGTGAAGTAGTCATAATCGGGATTATTCAAAGCTTCTTCGGTTACATCTATATTTGAATATTCATAAACATAAGGGTCCATTATCAATTTGAAATTCTCGAAGGCAAAAGTATTTGTAAAATCAAGTTTTGAGTTAGCATCCGGGTCAGCAGGGTCACCGTCGAACATAGGACCGCAAATATCCACATTCATTGCGGCGATTGCAATATCATAAGTATCAGTGGCACTGCACATGGCAAATAGAAAACCTCCGTTTGCCACATATTCGGAAATTTTTCTTACAACGGCTTTTTTCAGTTCCGATACTTTCGAAAAACCGAGTTTCTTAGCCATTCCTTCATTGAGTGCTACCTGTTCGATATACCATGGGGCACTGCTGTAATTTGCCCAGAATTTACCGTATTGTCCGGTGAAATCTTCATGATGGAGATGAAGCCAGTCATATTGGTCAAGCTTACCGCCTATTACTTCTTCGTCCCATATAATGTCATGCTCAATCTCCGCATAATCGAGTGCAAGCCTGACTGCATCGTCCCATGGCTGCGAACCGGGCGGAGCATAAACGGCAATCTTTGGAGGTTTCTCCAATTTAACAACATCCATATTCACGTTTTCGTTTTGCACTTCCGAATATATTCCTGCAGCCTTTGAACCGTCAATCTGTTCAAAGCTGACACCTCGTATTCTGCATTCCGAAGCGAACAGGTCAGAATAATCGCACATAAACGAACCGCCCCTGTAATTCAATAGCCAGTCAACCGATTGCCCTTGTTTGAGAATCCAGTATGCAATTCCATAAGCTTTCAGATGGTCAGCCTGCGATAAATCCATCGGTATAAAAAGTTTTTGTGCTACAAGCGGCTGAAAAAGCACAACAATTAAAATCAGCAGCACCCACTTTTTAAGATGCTTTGACACCAGAAATTTTATATATAACATTGAATATTTTTCTAAGTTAAAAATTATTAATAACAACGGGATTTTAAGTAGAATATTTTGATTGGATGACATTAATAATAAATGGAATGTTAATGAATATTTTAATTTGAAAATTTATTTTCACGATAATTTTGAATTTGAAATAAATTGATTAAATAAAAAAAATAAGTAAAGTTTAATTTCGTATAAATTCTTAAATTATTATAGTAGTTACAAAAATTTTGTATATTCGGAAAATAATTATTTGAATCTAGTAAATTGAAGGGATAATAACATGTTGGAAATAAAAGATAATAATGTTCAAATTCCAATTGAATTATGGGATGAGTTAAAACACGACTTGTATTTTAATGAATTAGTCGAAGCATTGGAGGACAAAAAGGATTTACTCGAGGCAAGAAAAGATGCAGGTGAATTCTTTGACTTCAGAGAATATGACAATCAAAGAATGAAGAGAATTACTGATGTATAAAATATTATATTCTGAGAAAGTAAAAAAAGAATTTGACGATTTAGATAATAAAACTTATTTGAAAATTCGACAAAGGATATTTTCTCTTGAAGAAAATCCCAGGCCTGTTGGTTCACTTAAGCTAGAGAAAGAAGAAGGATATCGTATCAGGCAAGGTGATTACAGGATATTGTATGAAATTGATGATACCAATAAAATTGTCAGACTTCTCAGGATAGGACACAGAAAGGATGTTTACAGATAATTAATAAAATCGTACTTAATATTATCTAAAAGATTACTTATTATATTAACTTAATGTCTGTTTTTATATCCAAGCTCTTTTCTTATATAATTTATATCCTGTTTCCAAAGCATACCTGATTTGTTTTTCTAATTCATCATCGAGGTTTTTTATGTGGAAACAAGCTTTTCCTTTCAGAGTTTTCAGAAGTTCGGGTTTGAAAATTTCTTTCAAATTAGTATCGGTATAAATCGGCATATAGTAAAATCCTACATATTTACTTTGGATTACAATAGACGCAAAGAATATTTCACTACGTTTCCTGCCATCAATTACCAGTTCTTTGACTGACCACAAATCATAACCCTTCTCCGAATCCATCTTTGGTTCTAACGGTTTTTCGAATTTCTTTAAAATCCGTTTTAGTCTTTCATATATTTTATTAATATCTTTTTCCATTTTCACCAATACTCAATAATCAGAATATGTATTATTTACAATACTGATAAGTAAAATAAAATAAAACAGAATAAATTCAAAAGTATATTTTGCTGGTATAGCTAATTTGAAATACTCTTTTTCTCGAAAAAAGGAAAAACTTTGTCGAAAGCTCTGAGTAAAATAAATGGAATTATAATCAAAAGAAACGAAACGATTAATCCTTCTTTATCATAAACTCCGGGAAAATATTCAGTAAATCCTCTCATGCTTTTCGAAACCAACTGACCTCCTATTACTACGTTCCATCTCATGAAAAGTACCTGAAGCAAAAGCATTCCCGAAGAGAGCCATATAAGAAAGTTCTTCAAGTTGATATTTATATTCTTCCACAATGTTGTGATTGAGAGCAGAAGAAAAGGTACAATTGAAAATAAACCTATCTGAAGGTAAACATAAGAAATTTTCAGTTTGCCACCGATTAGTTGCTGCAAAACAGCCCATTTCTCTGTTCGTTCGTACGATATAGAAAGAAGCTCCATCAATTCAAGTGTTACGGCAATAATCATAAAGCCCCAGAGCCATTTTGCCATCAAATCAATCGAGTCCTGATTGATTTTTATTTTTCTTTTCCAGTGAACAAAAAGATATAAAAATATTAATACAGCTAAACCTGAAACTATAGCAGAAAATATAAATATAATAAACATCAGGGGAGTTGACCACCAAAGATTTGCCTTGATTGAACCGAAAAGAAATCCGACATATCCGTGTAAAATACATGCTACGGGTATTCCTATTCCACCCAAAATCACAATCAATTTCTTGTCGTATTTACGTGTATTCTCGTTAACATTAGAATTTCTTAAAATCAAAATCCCGTAAATAAATTTCAAAATACCCTGGGAATTGTTATATCTGTTGACAAATTCCTCCCGGTAACTGAACCAAATTTCGAGTACCACTATAACCATGTAAGTCATATACACAAATCCAAATCCGCTCATTGCAGAATTGAAATTCGGAGTAATTAATATATTGAAAGCTCTTTCAGGACGTCCAAGATGGTTCAGCAGAGGCACAGTCGCAAAGCAGAGAAATGCAAATGAGGAAACCAGAGCATATTTTGCTATGGGTTTCAGTTTTTCCATTCCGAATACGTGATAAAACGATGAAACTATGAAAGCCCCGGCTACCATGCCGGTGATATAAGGATATAAAACTATCATTACAGTCCAAGTAATGTGAAGTTCATTTGGGAAAACAAATCCGTTGAAAGATTCCATCACTTCACCTCCAAATCTAAACCAATATAATAGCATTTGGGATTAGTTCCCAACTCAGCTTTAAGTAATCCGTATCTGCGTTGATGAAGGATTTTCCTGATTGCGCTTTTGGGGTCTTTCAGGTTTCCGAATATCCTCGCATTTCTCGGGCATGCATTGACGCATGCCGGTAATTCTCCATGCTGAATCCTGTGATAGCACAATGTACATTTATCCGCAGTTCCTTTTTCAGTATCGATATACCTGCAACCGTAAGGACACGCCTGAACACAGTAGCCGCAGCCGACACAATGGTCTTTATCAATCAGAACCACTCCATCGGGCGAATGGAAAGAAGCTCCTACCGGGCAAACTTGTGTGCAAGCCGAGTTATAACAATGATTGCATAATTTGGGAACAAAGAATGCTTTAACTACATCTGCAGAGAAATTATTTTCTTTGAAGCTTTCTAATGCACCATTTGGAGAATCGACTCTAACGGCTTCATTTTTATTTATTTCGAAACGTTCAACCCATGTTCTGAAAAAGGTATCCGGTACATTATTTTCGACTTTACAGGCTCTGACACACGAGCCGCAGCCAATGCACCTGGTTGTGTCCACTATAAATCCCCAGTCATATTTAAGCAGGTCGTCGTAAGTTCTAAAATCCTTTTTCACTCCGCGGGTGCTGAAAGCATAAAGTGAGCCAACCAAAATACCTGTTGAACTCAGTATACCAAGCTTAAGAAATTTTCTTCTATCTATATCATCCATATTATCACCTTAAATCATTAATCTTCTGACCTTATTAATAGCTCAATGGCATTGACTGCAAAAATCCTGGTTATGGCACCTGAAGCAAAATTGCTTCCCCCTTTTATCCACTAATTCCTTATGCCCACCCTGCACAAATTCATCGGGGTGGGGCATATCCAACTGGTGGCAAGAATAGCAGTCATTTTTAGTGTGGCAAAAACCACATGCGTAAACCTGTTTGATATCAGATTTTTTATTCACATACTTTTTATGTTCGAATTTCCAATTATTGGGATGAGGATTGGGATTGCTTTTCAAATCCATAATATGTATCTGGTTCGAATGACATTCCAGGCAAATTTTCTGGTCTATGTTCACAAGAAATTTAAGATTACCGAGATGATTCGGCCATTCAACTTTAGGAGGATACAAGCCATCCTTGAAATCCTTCTTCTCGTGGCATAACAAACAGAACTTAGCATTCCCATTCTTATACATTCTTCCAACGTTATCATTCTCCCTATGGAACAGGTGGCAGGTTCTGCAATCCACATAGTTATGATGAGGTTTTTCCTCGAAAGATTTTACAATTTCCGAATGACAATCCTTACATACAAAAATCTTGGGATGATTTTCCACTTCATTGAAATCTTTTGCCGGTTTTTTCTCATGGCAATCGGTGCATTTATAAACAATAGGATGCAGTCTTGATTGCTTAACTTCTGTCAGCAGGAATATCGGTTCGTGAGGACTATGACATTCGATACATTTAGTATCTAATGACTTAACTTTAAGAAATTTGTAATGTTCTTCCTGGTTAATTTGTGGAAAATCACTTGGTTTTGCTTTTATGTGCGAAATCACTTGGTTTTGCTTTTAATTTCCTATGGCAAAACAGGCATCCTTCCAAAGTGTATTCTTTTTTAAGTACGGCCTTTAATTTGCCAATTTTTGCAGAATCTTTCCCTCCGCTGTGAAAAGCAACGTGAAGATTAGCAGCCCCATGGCAGTCAACACATGGGACATTATAATGAGCATCCTTTTGATGCAGTTGATAAATATTATCATGGCATTTAGCACATGTTTTGATATTTTGATTTACGACCTTTTGCGACAGAATTTCATTTACAGCATTCCATCTGTAATGTCCGTACTTATCAAAACTTTCAGGTTGTAAAAACCTGTCTACAATAAAACCAACGATTAAAAATGCTATTACTATTGAAAATATAGTAATAATATGCGATGTATCTTTCACTCAAGCCATCATCTATATTAAAAAATACTTATTTCCTCTAATTTTGAAATAAATAATTCAAAGTTCAATCGCATTATATCCGGCACAAATATATATATAATTATTCTACAATTCAACAAAATCTTTAATAATTATATGAATAAAAATTAATACTATCATTTCTAATTTAAATAAATACAATGTGTTACTGTAAAACATACGATTTATTAATCCTTTATTAATTTATTCATGAAAATGATGTTGCTGACTTCTTTTGGTATAAATTCGATATTAGTAAATATGCAACAATAAATTTTCTTATGCGTATACTTATTTAAATAAAGAGATAATTTAAATGACAAAAACAAGAGCAATAAAAATATCTTTAATCACTTTTTCAGTAATATTCACAACTATTACCATAACAGTATTATCCATTATTAATTATTTTCTGCCATACTCATCAATTCGTCCTGTAAGGCTGACTCACAATAAAATTGTAAAGATTTTTTATAAACATGAAAAACCATCTAATTATAATCTGAAATATGATAAATTCACTTTGAATGTCGATAAAGGTATAACCTTGAAAGGGTGGTTTATTCATTCACAGTCAGATATACCAAAAGGAACAATCATAATGATGCATGGAATAGCAACCAGTAAAGAATCGCTTCTGCTGATGGCAGATTCACTCGCAACTCACGGATACAATTGCCTGCCTTTCGATTCAAGAGCACACGGCGAGAGCGGGGGTGTGAACTGCACCTTCGGTTATTACGAAAAAAATGATGTATCGAAGATTATTAGTGCTATTATTAAGAAATACCCCGATTCACCTCCTTTCGGTATTTATGGCTGTTCTCTCGGAGCAGCAATAGGTATCCAGGCAATGGCACTGGATAAGAGAATTAAATCTGCTGTAGTCGAAAGCCCGTTCGCTTCTCTCAAAGAAACAGTTGACCATTACTGGTACAATATGTCCGGCTTGCGGATTAATTACATCCCGGATGAGGCTTTAAAACGTTCGGAAAGAATTGCAAGGTTTTGGGTTGATAGTGTAATGCCCGAAAAGTCAGCGTACATGATTCACAATCCGGTGATGGTTGTGTATGCAGAGCATGATAAGAATATTCCGGTTACTCAATCATTCAGGGTATTCCGGAACATCAAATCACAGGATAAAAAATTATACGAAGTCAAAGGTGCTGACCATAATAGCATCGTGAAATTTGGAGGGCATAAATATTTTAAAGATGTTATTGATTATTTTGACAGGAATCTAAATCCATAATGTGCTGACAACTTTCTCAGTACATGCGGAGACTCAAACATTTCAATATCTATTATACATTCATATTGATAACCAATGTTGAATTTTTTTCCTTAACAATGCAATCAACCATCTGTATAATGAATATTCAATGATATTAACGGATAATATTTGAATATTATATTCTTAAATTAGTTGCAAAAATCAATCAGTTTAGATAAGAAAAGATTTATTATTAGCTTTTTAAAATTAAGGACACACATCGATTTTATCAATTATTTGAATTTATCTAACCCTAATATAATAATTATAGTTAACTAAATAATTAATTATGTTTTATAATATCAAAATTTTATAGGTTTTATTATTTTATATCTTTATATTTACTTACTAAATTAAATGAATAACCTGACAACTGTGACAATTTAAATTTATAAATAAATTTATGCAAGTCATTTATTCTTGCATTTTAAATTTTTCGATTTATAAGAGGTGCTTAAAGGTATCGAATATACTTTTTTTACAAGAGAAAAAAATGTTTACAAAAAAGTAAACAAATAACTGATTGTCACACATTATTTAGGGTTTATTTATGAAGTATTTATTTCAATTATTGGTTTTAGTTTCATTATTTCTAGTTAGTTGTAGTAGTGATAACACAACAAGCCCTGCCGATCCGGAGGCATATACAAAAGCAAACGGAATAATAGGAGGCATGCTTTATGATAAATTTTGGAGTACTGAAAGTGGTTATAACCAAACCAATACAAATATTCCAAAATTCAACGCTTCAGGCGATTTCTTCAGATGCAAACAATGCCATGCATGGGATTTAATGGGAAGAAATGGTTCCTACAACGGCAGAGGACCTAAATCAAACAGGCCAAATATTGATGACAATAATTTGAGAACATTTGCACAAAATTCTACACCTCAGCAAATATTTGACGCTATTAAAACCGGAAAGGTAACACGCAGAGATATTTCTTATGAATTATCTACATATGACCCGGCAACTAATTCAACTATAGGTGACCAGATGCCTGACTACTCGCAGCTATTGACAGATGCACAAATATGGGATTTGGTGAAATTTCTCAAAGTTGAATAACCTTGATGGCACAGCAGGTATGACATCTGGTAAATTTATCCGTTCAAAACCTAATGAAGTTCAACATAAAGTAAAATTCGGACAATTGGGTTCAATTATGATTGCTACTCCGATAACTCTGGACGAAATGAAGAATTTATATAAGGCTTTGGCAGATACGGTTAAATTTCCTAATTGACATTTTTTGTGAGGATATAATCCAATTATAATATTATAAGCCCTTCTCATTCCGGAAGGGCTTTTCATTTTATTCTTAGTACCCGCGGTAGCTCTGGTATTTCATTGCCTATTGTAATTTTATATTGATAAAAACCTGATGGAAGATTATTCCCTTTACTATCCAAACAATCCCAATGGAACGAGTGCCTGCCCGATTTCTGGAGTCCCTTATTAATTGAATTCTCCTGATTGCCCGTACTGTTATAAATGCCAATCATTACATTAGCATCAGAAAACTGCTGCCAGCTTATTGTTCTCACTTCATTGAATAATGGTTCTTTCAGGTATGCCATGTATATATCATAATCACCTTGTTCACCTTCAATATCATCTCTTTTTGATGAAAAGTAAGCTATATCCCCTTTTCCAGTAAAAGAAATGCCTAAATCATCATCTGAAGTATTAAATGGTCTTCCGAGATTTTTTGGTTCAGACCACTCACCGTTACTGTCCAAAACTGTGTAATAAAAATCAAGACCACCAAAACCATCTTTTCTGCCGTTTGAAGAAAATATAAGAGTTTTATTATCAGGACAAATATAAGGAGCCATTTCAATTTCATTAGTATTTATTTGGGTTAATGGTTTTCCAGGCAACCATACTTTTTGATTAGTATCAAATTCACAATACCAGATATCCTGTTGAGGTTTACCTTCAAACAATTGGTTATATAGATATTCAAACATACTAACAGTCCTTCCGCTTATATCACTTTTAGTATAAAATAATTTTAAATTATCAGGAGATATCGAAGGAGATGATTCAAAATTTCTTGTATTTACTTGTGTCCCAAGATTATAAATATTTCCAATTATTAAGCTGTCATTTTCTATCTGAATAAAAGCTAAATAAATATCACAAGAGCCACGCCCATCCTTTCTGTTGCAACCGGTAAAATATAAAACCTTGTTATCATTTGAAATGCAAACTGAACCTTCATTCCGTATTGTATTTATTAATGAATTAGCTTTATAGGGTGGTGAGATATTGAAAATATGTGAAAAAGTTGAGTCCTCCGGTTTTGTTTTAATTGCAATCCAAACATCATGTGAAAAATCAGCTTCATTATCATTATAGAAATTCCCTTCTCTTTTTGTAGAAAAAAGCAAATACTTGCCATCCTGAGAAATGTAAGGTGCATAATCAATATCATCTAAGTTCAGAGGCGGTCTAAGATTGATTATTCTTACATTGTCTTCCCAATATTTTTCAGTTTGTGCAATCAAGTGAGTGCTATTGAATAATAGTAGAATTGATAGAATAATAAATGTTCTTATATACATTATAAACCTTTTCAGTTTGTCCTGTGTATTACATAAAACAAAAATAATTATATTTTTTTTCTACCAATCATTTAATACCAATTATTAATAAAATATTTTTCATTATTTAGAGTCGACTAATTGTTTATTATTTGAGAAGAATAGTTGAAGTAAATAAATGAATAAGAAAAATTTAATAAATAGATTATACCCTGAGTTACTGCTCATAACTTTTTTTGTTTTATTAATTGCTGCCATGCCTAAGGAGAAAAAAATGGAATATAATAAATTGACTTCCGAAGAAAAGAGAGTCATCATTGATAAAGGAACGGAAATGCCTTTCACAGGGAAATATGTGAATTATCATGAGAACGGAACATATACTTGCAAAAGATGTGGTTCGGTTCTATTTAATTCCGGTGATAAATTCGACTCGGAATGCGGATGGCCCAGTTTCGATGACGCTATTCCCGGTACTGTAAAAAAGCTACCAGACCCAGACGGCTTAAGGACTGAAATCGAATGTGCAAAGTGTGGTGCTCACTTGGGGCATGTTTTCTATGGAGAAGGTTTTACTTCCAAGGACACGAGGTATTGCGTTAATTCCATTTCATTGAATTTTACACCTAAAGATAATGACTTGATGGATACAGGTTACTTCGCCGGCGGTTGCTTTTGGGGTATTGAATACGAATACAACCTTTTGAAAGGAGTGAAGTCTGTAAAGGTAGGATATATGGGCGGGAAAACATCAAATCCGACATACGAGGAAGTTTGTTCAGGAAGAACCGGACATTACGAAACTGCTGAAGTCGTTTTCGACCCGTCACAGGTTACGTATGAAGATGTTGCCAAATACTTTTTTGAAATCCATGACCCGACACAGTCAAATGGCCAGGGTCCAGATATTGGTGAACAGTACTTATCTGTTGTGTTTTATAAAAATGATGCAGAGAAAGAAACCGCAGAAAAACTAATCGGTATACTAAAGAATAAAGGCTATAAAGTTGCTACAAAATTAATTAAAGCCGAAACATTCTGGAAAGCTGAGGATTACCACCAGGATTATTATTCAAAGTCAGGCAAAACACCTTATTGCCATGTTTATACAAAGAGGTTTTGAATAATAATAATTATACCTATGAATATACGTCTAATTCGTAAATTAGCAAAAGGACATTATGAAATATTCAAATTATTTTGAATATACAAAGCAAAGACGGGATAGAAAGTATATAAAGGAAGAATGGATAATGAAAGCTTTTTTCAAACCTGTTCATGAAGAAATTCAAAGTGATGGAAGAATCAGAAGATGGGCGAAAATTGAAGAAGTCGATAACAGATATTTGAGAATTGTCATTCTCGATGATATGGAGACAATTCATAATGCTTTTTTTGACCGTTCATTTAAGGAGAAATAAAAAATGCAAATAAAATACTTTCAGGATACAGATACTTTATTGATTAATTTCAATGACAATGAGATTACCGAAACAAAAGACCTCAATGAAAACATCATAGTCGAGCTTGATAAAAGTGGCAATATTGTCTCAATGACATTAGAGCATGCAAAAAATATAGCAAATGTTTTCGATTTATCATTTCAACAGGTTGCAATAGCTTAATATATTTTATAAAAAAATCAGCTACGCTTCTCAACGCGGCTGGTTTTAATATTGACTATTATTTTGATAATACTATTCAAAATATATTCCCTTTCAGCCAATCAAAAATATAATATTGTGAATATACAAACACATTCATCAGATAATGTATTATAGTTACAACCAATACCGGTGATAATTTTTTATTCTCAGCAATAAAATAAGAGTAACCATATAACAAACCAATAAAGAAAGTAAATATCACATAGCTATAATTATAGCTATGAGATATGCCAAATAAGAAAGAAGATATTAAAATAATAACAAGATACTTATTTTGAAAATACCTGAAACGTCTCAAAATAGTAAAAACTAACCAGAAATATATTATTGTTTCAATGAAAGAAGCAATAGGTAAAATAATAATAATTAGAGACCATAATGGTAAATAATTAAATTCGATAGGACCATTGTAATTTTCTTGTAAAATACCCAGTAAAGGATAAAACATTAAATTAATTAAATAATCAATTAATAAAATTATTAATACAAACCACACAATATGCAGTTTCACAAAAAAGGAATGAATTATTTGTAGGAAATTTTTCAATATTTATACTTCAAGACCAATTAATTTTAATAATAAAATTATTATTAAATTTCAAATAACCTATCGAGATTTTTCCAATTAATTATATTTATATTTTTTACTTTGTATAAATCATCATCATTCAATACAAGATTTTTATGAGAGGTAATTAATAATATGAATCTCTGAAAGGCAGTATACAACTTTTCTTTATTAATTATCATGGAAAACCTAAAAAGTGTTTAAAATATCACTGATTCGAATTTCAAGGATTTCTAAATCTGTTTTGATTGTATTCCAAACAATTTCATAATTAATGCCGAAATATTCATGCACAATAATATTACGAAATCCAACTATAGCTTCCCAATCAATATCCTGATTCCCTGATTTAATCTCTTTCGACAATTGTGCAGCAGCTTCGCCGATTATTTCCAGTTGCCTGACGGTAGCATTTCTCATCATGGAGTTAAGTATAAATTCATCAAAATCTCAACTGGCAACGTAATTATTAATTTCTCTAATAGCATCGAGTATGTGGAGAAGTCTTGCCTTATCACTAATTTGATTTTTCATATATCTTAATTATATCTTTCTGAATATTGGGATTTATATATGGTGAGACTGATTCTTTTGTCAGGAGGTCAACTTTATGTTTTAAAGCTTTTTCAATATCAATTTTAATCCTTGAGAATTGTATAAGTCCGATTCTTGCATCTTTATTAAATTCAAGTAATAAATCAATATCACTTTCATCATCCTGCTCCGAACGGGCATAAGAGCCAAATAAATACACCTTTTCAACTGGATGTTTTGAAAAATATTCTCTGATTTTTTCTATGGCTTTATTATCTAACATATCATAAATTAATATTTTTTCTAATTATACACTCATTGACAACTGGTAAGATTTGATTAATCTGTTCATCGCTTATTGCTAATACCAGACGAGTTTTACCTTGCTCCGAACCAATTACAGGGTCAAGATTTGCTAAGTAAATTCTCCAACGAAATTCTTCCACTATTCCCAACCTTTGGAATCTATTGACTTAAAATCTTCTTCAATATTCTTAAATTCTTCCATAAATGATTTATCATTTTATGCATTTGACATTAATTCGATTTTTGATTGATAAGAGTTTTTATTCTCATCAAAAATCATGATAACTTCGAGGGATTCGTTAATTGGAACAGTATCCGGTACTCTCAAATTAATAATTCTATTTTTAGGAATATTTATTTTTCTTTTAATGGTATTCATACATACACCAATAATTTAGTATAAAAAAACAATTTAATCAATAGAAACGAATAATCAAAAAATTTTATGTATAATTAACATTCGGCATTCTAAAGAATAAAGGCTATAAAGTCGCAACAAAACTGCTCAAAGCCGGTACATTTTGGAAAGCGGAGGATTACCACCAGGATTATTATTCAAAGACAGGCAAAACGCCTTATTGCCATGTTTATACAAAGAGATTTTGAATTATTATAATTGATTATTTTGTTTAAAAAAAATCATCTCTTGTTTCAAGTTTTGTTAGAGCGTAATATTATTTTTCAATAATAACTTACTTATTTATAAAAAGTATAACTAATACTATTTTCTATTACCATTTCCAAAAAAATTATTATAGTCACAATTAATACAGGTGACAACTTTTTCTCTTCAGCAACTATATGAGAGTAACCTAAAAGTAATCCTGACAAAAAAGTTATAATAATACCAGTATAGCTTCCTAAAAATAAAGAATATAAGCAAAGCAAAAAGGAAGAAATTATAATAATTATAAAATTTTTATTAATGAAATATTTAAAGTGACGGAATATTTTAAAAATTAACCATAGATGTAATATTGTTATAAAGTATGCAGATGGTATTGAAAGAACAATCTGTAACCACAAAGGCAAACTAAAAAATCCTTGATTATTACTATAAAATGTATCATTAATGATGTTACTCAAGGGATAATAAATTAAACTAATTAAATAATCTAAAACTAAAATTATTAATATAAACCACACAATCAGCAGTTTAACAGAAAAGGCATGAATTCTTTGTAGAATATTTTTCATTGATTAATCTTTAAATGTATTTGATAGCCTTAGCATTACTTACTTATCTTCTCTGGTTTTTGCATCAATATCGTTATGAGTAACATCATTATCATGTTTAGAATTTTTTTTAAATTCTTTCTTGTAATAATCATAGCCAAATAGACTTAATAACTCTGCAATTAACCATACTATTATTTCACCCATTTCAATGAATCCAAAAGTGATATTAAATTTTTCTATTTATATATCTTCATTGGTGTATCAATATTTAATCCCACACCTAAAATCTCTAATGCTTTTTCCAAATATTCATCTCTGCCTTCCTGGATTCTTTTTATTGTTTGATTAACAAATATATCAGGTTCAATACCTTTTACAAAAAATCTCGAATTATCTTCGTTTAGAACTTTCATACCTGAAAAATATATTGTAATATCTCCGGGAATTGTAAATGGATTAATATTTCCATTAGCTCCGGCTGTATTTTGACCCACCATTTTACCAAAATTATTGAATTTAATTATTGAAGCGGCAGTTTCTCCGGAACTCATTGTTCCATTACCGATTATGAAAACTTTTTTACAATTTAAGTAAGGTCTTTTTGATTTAATTTGCCAATTAGATGTATCAAATTTTATGCTGATTCTGTCAGGATAAATAATTTCGGGGTATAACCAATTTGGGGAGTTTATAATTTTTTCAGTAAAATAACTAAATATCGAATAAACATCGTCTCTAGGATATTCTCTCAAATCAAATATTATTCCTTTTGCAGTCATTAAATTATTTAAATTATTCATAAAGTCTTCTAATGTTACACTTGCAGAATTTATATAATAAATATTAGAATCCAGTAGGTAAATTGGATTTTTATCAAAATGATATGTTCTCCAAAATTTATTTCTTGAAATCCTTTTCACATAAATAATTTTGTTTGAATTTGACCTTTCAATTGTAAGTTTTACAGAATCATTATCATTTCCTTCACCTAATAATCCATAATTAAAAACCATCCACCTTTTCCATTGTTCTGAACCAGGAATTAATTTTTCTCGTTCTTCTAATAATTTTAAAACTTCGTTATTATCAATATATGTTAATACATCACCTTGTTTGATATTTATAGTATCTAAAGTTTTCTTAACAATAATATTACCATCAATCCAATCCAGTAAGAATGGCATTGTACCATTTTGATATTTTCCAAAAAAATTAACACTGATGTGGCTGTCTTGAAGTGGTTCCAGCATCATTTCTAATGTTTTAACTAATTCACTAATGTCAGTATCTTTAGACGCTTTCTCTAAAGCTTTTTTCAATGATTCGTCCCAATTTAAAGATAAATATTCAAAATTTGGATAGAAATGTTGCATCACATTCCATGTAATAATTATATCAGCAAATCTTACATTAACATCATTTATTGAATAATCTTTTTTGGTGAAAGTTGTGTCTCTATAAATCATTTTATACTTTGAAGAATCAAAAGGATATTTTAGATTTTTTCCAATAGTACCATTACTATCGCTCAACAAAGCTAATGGGAGTAAACATCTTAATCCATTTCCCAAATCTTTATCAAGTATATTATCCAGTGAAGGAATTGTATCGAATATTTGACCGGAAATAAAATTTCCTTTACTATTAATCTCTAATGATGCTTTGCTTATTATTGGATTATTTGTGTTAGGTGAAACTTTATAAGAATCTCCCTTGAGTATCCAGTCTAAAGGCTTTCCTTTTGAATTATTTTCTTCAAATCCCGAGTTGGGTATTTCTACTTCTTGATATTTACCATCTTTTTTTATTAAGAATTGAAAATCGTCAATTAAAATCTTTCCTTGTCCATGAAAAGTAAATCCTGCATTGATATTTGTGGCATCGGAATTTATATGCATTTTTATCTCGGATTCTTTGAACCCATTCAACCTAATTGTGTCTGATTTGTAAACTAAATTATCGTATTTATTATTTTCAAATTTAAAATTAGAAGACCAAAAGATATAATAGCTTTTTGAATTATTAAACTCAGATTTTACTTTTAAATTTAAAATTATTTCTTTATTCTGATATTCAACAGCATTTAAAACCTGATAACAAATAAAATCATTATTTTCAAAGTCTGAATGACGATTAGTTCTTATACTTTTATAACCATACTTTTCATCATTATTACCTAATCCATAATGCTGCCAGGTAACTATTTTTAATCCCGTTGTATCAGCAGGAAGTTTTAATGGTTCAGGCTTTTGTCCTATTTTGTAAATTTGAATTGTTGGTGCAACCGGATAAAAAAGTTTCTTAAGAATTTCTTCAAGTTCTTCATTATTTTTAGCATTTTTTACTTTCTCAACACCATCAACTGCAAATGCATCCCAATCAATTAATGAGGCTTCATCACTTGGATGGAAATATTTTATATAACCGTAAAGTTTTGAGAAAGTCCTTAAGTTTTGGATTACCTGTCTATCATTTGAACAACCACAAAAAAAGAAGAAAAAAAATAACAATTTTGATAAAAGAATTGATTTCATAAAACACCTGTATTTTTATAATATTATTATAAAGTAGTAATTTGAAAAAACAGATCTTTACTAATTATTATTAATCTAATCTCAAATCGAAACAAAACATAAATTTTACAATTAAAAAAATACCCACTTCGATTCTCACCGGAGCAAGTTATTTTTCTCATTTTTTTCTAATCTGTTTCTCCTCCATTCTTATACTTCTCATCGAAATGTTCGAGGAACCATTGCTCAAGAATCCTTTTACTGAAACGCCATTCCTTGCCAAGTTTAGCCGCAGGGATTTTTCCGCTCTGTGCCCATGTATATATAGTCTGAGGCTTCAGCTTCAGATACTTTGCCACTTCTTCTATTGTCATAATTTCATCTGTTTCGTTCATATAATTTCAATTTTTCAATGTTCAAACTGTCGGATTATTTTGGATATTTATCCTTCTTGTAATCTTCTTTTTGAGGATTTACAATTTTATCGAATGAATACATAATTGCCGTGTAAAAATTTCCTTCGTAATGACGGAAAACCTGGAACTTTTCCGTATGCTTACTCATAAAGGGTCGGAGATTCCATCCAAGCTGAATGCTTACGAACAGGAAAATTACAATCCAAACTCTGAAAATAGTTACACCGGTTTTTGGATAGATATTTTCGTTTTCACAATTATATTTCAGCGCTTCTATTATTAACTTCATCCCGAAAATACTTGCAAAAGCCATGATTGCTATATGAAGCAACTGCAGAAAATAATAATTATCACCTGTTAACATGAAGAAAATAACTATGGGAATAAAAGCCACAATTATCCAGCTTGAGAGCAATACACCGCTTAAAATTATAGCAGTTAAATTCAACAATTTAATCCTGGAGCCTATAATTATCTGAATCACATAAAAAGTCGGGAAACATATCAATAGAGTAAGAATAAAAAGTGAAAAGAGTTTGATTCCCGATGAAATTGATTGATTTAATCCATGATAAATGCCCATCACAAAGCCATAAATGAATAAGAGTATAATGATATTAAGACAGAAATTTACAACTAATTTCCAATTGAAATCATCACCGCTCAATTGCTTAATGAATTCACTTTTATCGCGATAATAGTGAAATACTTTGAAAATGTTTGTTTTCATGTTTATTACCTTTTATTATAGTTTATTACTGTTTGTAATTATATCTTATTAAAATTTAATATTATTTTTATTAAAAAGCAAATAATATCATATAATTACAAATAAAATCGCTTCGATTCTCACCGGAGCGGGATTATTATAATAATATTCATTAATCCTTATTAATTATCTCTAACGCTTTTTCCATTACTTCATCTCTGCCTTCCCGAATTCCCTTAATAGTAGGCTTAACTTCAATATCTGGTACAATACCTATTCTTTGTGTTTCTCTTCCATCAGGATAATATACACCAATACCTGAAATCAATGAATAGATATTACCTGGTAAATAAATACTTGAAACATTCCCATCAGCACCAGCAGTAGTACTGCCAATCACAACAGCATTTGGAGCATTTCTTAATGCCATTGTTGTATATTCTGCTTGACTAAGAGTAATTTCATTAATTAGTATTACAACTTTCCCTTTATAATAATCGGAATTATCAGTTCCATTCCTTAGAGGGGATGTAAACTTAAATAAACCCGGATATTGTACAGATGTATTTGTAAATTTAACAAAATCGGTTGGTTTCGGAAGCAAGTATTCGCCTAAGGTAAATACTATAAATTCTGATGGATAGCATCTTAAATCAATAATAATTCCCTTTGTATTTTTTACAGCATCCATTATCCCTGATAAATAGACACTTTTAATTGTACCCGGATATATATAACCGATATCTGATGAAAGGAATTTAAAACAAGTGTCTTTTTTCATATATCTTTTGTAAACTTGAGATTTTTCTATTGAATAGAGTTCAACAAAGGTATTAAATGGTTTCCCATTTCTCAAAAATTCAACCTTGATTCTGTCTTTATTACCTCTTAATAAGTCCTTGGCTATATCTCTAAGTTGAGTTTTATAATTCGATGCTGGTGTATATGGTAACATCCTTTTAATTTTATTTTCCACAGTTTCATCATCAACGAACAGGATAATATCGCCTTTATTTAGATTTGTTAATTTCCCCAAGCTATCATCAAAAAATCCTGTTACAACGGCTTTATTCTCAATGAATTTTACCTCTACAGTTGAATACAGATTTCCTTTAAATTCTGAAATCACACTATCTTTTCCCCAAAAATTTGCATGAGTATCATGTACTCTCCCAATTAATTCAAGAGCTGTTAGCCTATAACTTAATTCATCATTTGCTTCAATAAACTTCGGTAAAAATTCATCCAAAACATTCTTCCAGTCTTCTCCGATAGCATATTTATAAGGGAAAAAATATTGAATCATATTCCAATAACGATATAAT
>JACRLY010000094.1:48463-70557 GCA_016219595.1 Ignavibacteriota bacterium
TAATTCATATCTTTGTATGCATTTTCATTTTGAAATTCAACATTACAAACTGAAGGCACAAAATCAAAGTAATAATGTTTATCCTGATTTCTGTTGTTCTTAATAAAATTAAGTTTTTGAATCAAATCCTTGTTAAAATAGCTTGAATCTTCAATCCATCCAAAATCAGGTACTATCTTGGTATTTGTTGTGTCCAATTCAGTACATTTCTCGCAAGGTTCAATATTACCATACTTGTTTATCCAGTCCAAAATAATTTTACTACGCTCGTTTTTATCCCGGCATTTTAGAATCATCGGTAGAATTCTGAAAAGTTCAAAATCCAAGTTAAAATTTCCTTTTGCAATTTCAGGATGATAATACTTTAAAAATCCCCATACCTTCCCCAAAACAGATAAATCTTCGATTGTTTTCTTATCTGTTTTTATATTATTTATCCTTGAACTTTTAATGAACTCTGAATCTAAATCTGCTTTATATGTTTTAACTTTTGCTTTTGATATATCTACACTATCAATTAAAATTTCTATGTTATCTACCCATATTTTTCCTGTATTATTCATTAAACCGCCAAAAACAATTTGTTTTGCATTATCTGAAAATGGTAGTTTTATTGAATATTCATTCCACTCATTTGTCCCATTTATTTTTCTGCTATACATATTATCAAATGCAATTGGACCATTTGCACCATCAATTCTTAGCCATAGTCCAGCCCAATTTGATACATTTTCAGTTTTTAGCCATCCTCGTAAAATAATTTCCGAACCAACGAATTGTGATGGTATAAAAGATGTAAAAACACCGAAATTTCCATAATGTCCTGTACTGCTTGTGTCTTTTAATGATTCAATACTTATTGAATATTTCCCATGTTGTTTTATAACAGAATCAATCTTACATTCATAATTACCACCTCCGGGCCAAATCCATACCGGCAATGAATTTTTAGGATTTATTATTTCAAAATCAAGATTGTAATCAATCTTCGAAGTTTGCCCGGTAAGTAGAGCAATATTCAGTAAAAGGCAACTGATTTGAATAAATATAAAAAATTTCATAATGCACCTTAAAATGTGGTTATTATTAAATAGCTAATTTATTAACTTAAGTTATTATTTATAACAATTATTTTATTAAAATTTATATAATAATCTACTTTTTAATTATTTATCCTATTAATTTACAACAACCATTTTCGAGAAAATATTTTGTATGTGCAATCGGTATTGAATAATTCAAATAGTGGTCACAAATAATTATACCTTTTCCTTCTGCCGCTTCATTTTTGATAATGTCACTTATTTGTTCAATGTTTAAAGGTGAAAGTCCGGTGAAAGGTTCATCTAAAAAGACATAATCTCTTTTCAATGATAAAACTAACAATATTTCCAGGATACGTCTTTCTCCACCTGATAATGAATAAATTTTATTATTTAAAATTGAGTTTATAATATCATACTTCAAAAGTTTAGTTTTTATCTGTTCGTTCCTTATTGAATTAATTATGTCTTTTACTTTTAAATCATTGGGTAAAAAGTTTTCCTGGTGAAGATAAGCTATCATTTTAGCTTTTTTCATTTTACTTTTTCTCCAAAATCTATTCTCATTTATTTGAACTATGCCCTCATCTTGTTTTAAAAAGCCAATACCTATCTTTAATAGTGTGGATTTACCACTTCCATTAATACCGAACAATCCGGTGATTTTCCCTTTTTCTAATTTCAAATAAACTCCTTTAAGAACTTGTCTGTTCTTATAAGAAAAATATATCGAATCGAATATTAAGGAATTATCAATCATAAAATCAGGTATAATATTAGAAGAAATATTTGATAACTTATCAAAAATGATATATTTATTAATATGAAATTTACCCGGAAATTATATATAAAAAATTGGATATTATAAAATTTAATAAAACGGTAAAGAAAAAAAAGTCCTATTAAACCACCTTCAATTAATGGTAGAAAAATCATTTCATAGATTGATGAATTAGAGCTTAGATTTAATAATAAAAATAATACAAATGCAGTCAGAAATGAGAAAAATAAATATTTTCTTAAAAGATATAAAATAAGCATAAAATGAAATAAAATTCAAAAAATAAATAAACCCGCTCCATTTTATATTGAAACGGGTTTTTATAATAAATATTATTTACTTTTTCTTAATCCAGCGGAAACATAAATATATTGTTCTCTTCATCTCTTTGCTCCCACACGGGACGCTGTTGTCTTTGTGCCGGTGCTGCCTGCTGTATTCTTACTACTCCCGACTTTTTGATTACCGGTTTACCGTGCCTGACGCAATTCAACAAACGATAGTAATTTTTCCTGCCTTCTTTACAACCGGATTCAATAGTTCCTGCACGGATTTCATTGCCAATGATATTACACTCGTCATCAATAATGGGTGTGATTACAATCTGCTCCCGCTTGATTGCATCACCTCTTATAATCTCGGGTAATGTGCCCAGACCTACGATGACTATCTGGCATTTCTTGTCAAGTACAACTGTTTCTTTTTCATCATTTTCAGTAACCCTCATATCTATATTATCATCTTCCATATCAATGCTGGATATAATATTTGTTTTTTCGGGGTCGAGACCTTCCATGCTTATTTCCACAGGCTCGTTCACTTTGACGTTTCCAATTTGTCCATAGTTTTTAAGAACAATATGTTTAGGAGGAGGAGGCAATCCGGGTACTCCTGCCGGAAATAAATCCTTGTCCTCTGCCTTTTGCTTCCATACAACTTTGACAGTAGAATAGTTCATTGATTCAAGCAGTGACAGACGCTTCTGCTGAAGCTCGTTCACTTCAGTCGAAAGTTTGTCAATCTCATACTTCATAACAATCCTGTCATTTACATCCTTAGCCACAGCATAGCTTTCTTTCATTTCCTGCAAAGCCGCGGTTTTTGTATCAATTTTAGCAAGATTTGAATAATAAAGCTTAGTCAAAGATTCCTCATCCGAAACAGTTTCCTCGACAATATCAGGCTTGAAGGTATTATCGAAATTTTCCTTAAAGTCATTGAAAAAAGTATAAGGAACATGAATTTCATACTCGGCATCGCTCCTGCTTTTTTCGTCAGTATTGAAACTCGAATTTTTAATGAATCCTTCGAACTTTTTCGTAAGGTGGTTAATGTCCTTATTCGTCTTCTGGTAATCCTCATTGGTGATTAATATATCAGCTCTTTTTTGGTAAGGCATTATATCATCCTTGTTCAGAGGAGGAGGACTGCTTTTGCATGACGATAAAACAGCTATACCTGAAAAAGTCAGCAATAATAATATAAATTTTATTTTTTCCATCTCATCCTTTTCCTTTAATGTTCCTAAATTCCTAAACACCTAAACATCTATATTCTAATTACTCAGTCTATGACGTTTAAACCAGCACAATTCCTGCATGGTTTTGGTGTATGTTTATAATCGAAAAACTTCATTGCTTTCGTCTTTCCCGCTTTATTATCCTGGGAAAGTACATCTCTTGCCGGAGGAGGTGTTTTATTCAGGAATGCCTCAACATCACAGTTATCCTGTGTGCAAAATATAAATATGATTTTTGCACCCAGCCTGATAAATTCAGCAATCTCGTGAGCCTGGTAAAAATCTCCAACTACAATAACATGAGACGGATTCTTTCTTATGAGCTCGGCAACTTCAAATGCATTCAATCCGCCTTTATAATACCTGCCGACAATAACAGTTGCATCATTTTCCAAAAATCTCTGGATTTCCTTTAAATTAAAGAATTTCCCATCAATCTTAATTTTACCTTTTCCTGTTTCTTTGCATAATTTTGCAAACTGCATTACATCGAAACTGCAAAATCCTTTTCCGACAAATATATTAGCACCTCTACGAATAAATTCATAAACCCAATGGCAATCAAAACCACTCGCATCTACTTCAACCAATGGCTTATTGTGAAGTTTCCAGCCAGCATCGATATAATTAACAATATTGAATGGTTCATGAGCTTTATTAATTTTAATTCTCGCACCCATTTTAATATATTCCATCACAGAGCCGCAGCAGCATCCACATGCATAGACAATAACATTATCCTTTTTCTCCTTAGGAGCATGTTCGATAAATGCTCTAACTTCAAAATCCGTAAAATTCCAGCAATCCACAAGGACTCTTGCACCTTTTTCAGTAAAATCGGCTACACACCAGTTATCGAATCCTTTTGCTTTAATTACTACCTGGTAAGGGTCTTTAGCATAAGTCATTAATTGTGAAATATCGCAGCAATCCTTTTTATAATCGAAAATTACCTCAGCTCCTTTACCGATATATTGTGATAATGCAAAATTTCCGTAACAATTACCCATCAAGGTTTTCAAACCCCCATCCTCACTCATTCCTGAGCCTGATTCTTCGGTAACTGCAGTTTTCTCTTCAGCAACCGGAGGTTTATCGGAAATCTCTTTCTTCTCATCGGTTTTCTGGCAGGACGCAAACAGCATAAATGCTGTAATAAATAGTAAGCTTAGAAACATTCTTCTGTACATATAGCACCTTATAAATAAAACAATTATTTACATAATTCATAATTTTAAATGTTCAATTCCAAATAAAATTCAACATTTAAAATTCATAATTCAAAATTTTTTTAAAGCTTCCCCTTAGTGCTGTACCGTGAATGATCAATTTAATAGAAATGGACTGCTATCCGTCGAAGAATAACAATTCACAATGACCCAGGATAATACCTAAGTTTTTGCAAGTATTTTTGTTAACCCTCATGCTACCCCCTATGAGAAATCAACTATGTTATTAGAAATATTAACTTTACCCCGCCGGTATATACAGACGGGCTACAATTATAAGTAACTTTTACTAAATAATCAAGGATTTTTCCACATTTTTTCCACCAAAAATACACAAATAATAGTTGCGGGTCATAAATTAATGGTTTTATTTACAAAACAATTAAAAAGAAATTTTTTCTATCTTTCATTTATTAATCTTTCACACAAACTCCCCAAACCTTAGTAACATGACATCAACCCCACCCAACCAACCTTATTAGCTTATTTTATTATTTTTATTTATTAATCAATAAGCTACTATAACCTTTAATCTGTTTCTCACATCATCAAAAGTCAGTGTCAGTTTGTTCAATGGTTCGGATTGTCTGCTCTTAGGTTCCTGAGTTGTTTCAAAGGTTACCCAAAACCTATTTACCTCTATTATTTTGACATCAATATTTTCTCTCTCCCAACGATGTTGAAATATTCGTGTTATTGGTTTTGGGAAATTCTCTTCTCGCATCTGTGGGACAGTTGATTGTTCCCCATATATTGTTATTTCTTTCCCAACCCATTTTGATAATTCTCGGACAATATCTAATCTAATTTCAATTAAATTTTTAAAAATTTCATCATTTGCCTTTATTGTCTCAGAACCTTTTCTTATCCAAGTAGAACCACCAAAATGTGGAGTATCACCACTATATTCGATTTCGATTCTTATACAATGTTTCCCCTCTTTTTGATAAACAAATGATTTCCATAAAATTGATGGGTATATTTTTTCACATTCATCACGAATCCTTTTTTGAATATTATCGGGATTAGCAACACCTTGAATTGTTCCGTCATCTTTCTCACCAATTAATATAACTGCTTTATGATCCGGCTTTACTGAATTAGCAAAGGCAACAAGAGTTTTTAGCAAATCTTTTAAATCAGATTCAACCTTTCTTTCAAGTAAATTATCTTCCCAAGCAATATTGTTCATTTTATTTAGCAAAAAAATTAATCCTTAACACAACGAACTGAGGCACCAATACAATTCCAAGCAAATGCTCTGGTTACATAAGTTTCATTGTAAAAAAGTACTCTCCACCATGAACTATCACCTATTGTTGTAGTTGACCACCACATAGCACCATTATTAATAGAATAGAAAGTACCATTACCAGGACTATCACTGCGATAACCACTTGGCAAACCAGTAAAACCACTTTCATTTGTTGCTCCAGTATTTGGACTACTCCAATGCGTTGTTCCAATTTCCTTTAATTTTCCACCAGCTATACTTTCGCCACCAAGTTGATTAGTAAGAGTTGTCCATTCACCATCTGAAGGTATATGCCAACCAATTGGTGCTAAACCACGTGGATCGTTTACTGCATACCAATTGTATAATTTACCATACACAGTTCCATTTGCTGGATCATTATTGTAGTAACACCAAGCACCAGTTGTTAAATTTCCCCATTCTGTAGGGTCTGTTACTTGAGGAATTGGGTCACCATTACGGTATGTACTAACGTTAAGATTTTTGGTTTTCCATATTTGCGTGCCAATTGTAACCTCATCAGGATTAGATGAAGTAACTGTTAATGTTGCCGGATTTGATATTACCCAAGCAACAGGACAGGAATTATTTTTTGCCTTCAATCTATATTGCTTACCATCCAATCCTGTTACATTACTTATTACCAAAGTTGTTGTTGTAACTCCACTATAAACTCCAGTATTTGATAAATCAGTCCAGTTTGAGCCGTTCAAAATTTGCCACAGATATGAATTTGCATTAGTTGGATTTGATGTAAAATTAGAACTACTGCCTGAATTTGCAGTTTGATTAGTTGGATGATGACCTGTGAAATCAGGTTCTATTGGTACAGTCAGAGTCACCGGATTAGATAATACCCATGATGAAACAGGGCAACCCATATTTTTTGCTTTTAAAATATATTGCCTGTCATTTAAACCTGTAACATTGCTTATCATTAAAGTTGTCGTTTTAACTCCACTATAAACACCGCTATTTGTCAAATCAACTCCATTTTCCATCCATTGATATTCATTAGAATTTGCAGGATTAGAAACGAAATTACAACTTGAACCATTACATGCTGTTGTATTAATAGGATGCTGACCGGTTGTGAATGTCGGCTCTAATGGGACAGTCAATGTCGCGGCACTTGAAATTACCCAATCTGTAGGACAGCCCTTGTTCTTCGCTTTTAATCTGTATTGATTTCCATTCAATCCTGTTACGTTACTTATCAATAAAGTATTTGTTTTAACACCGGTATAAACGCCGATATTGTTTAAATCGTTCCAATTTATGCCGTTCAAAATTTGCCACTGATACTCATCGGCATTAGCAGGTATTGATCTAAAATAACAGCTTGAACCTGAACAAGCGGTTACGTTTTGAGGGTGTTGATTTGTGAAATCGGGTGAGGAAGTAACAGTCAAGGTAGCTGCATTAGATATTACCCACGAAACAGGGCATCCATTGTTCTTAGCTTTTAATTTGTATTGCTTACTATTTAGACCAGTAACATTACTTATTAATAAAATCGTTGTTTTTACACCACTATATATACCACCATCAACCAAATCCGTTCCGTTTTCCTGCCACTGATATTCGTTAGCATTTACGGGATTAGATGTAAAATTAATGCTTGTACCAGAACATGTTGTTGCATCCACAGGATTTTGATTTGTAAAATCAGGTCCTATTACAGAAAAATCTAATTCATTACTTTTTTGACCTGCAATTGTTACAGATAATTTACCACTTGTAGCACATTGAGGGACTTTTACTTTGATTTCAATATCATTCCAACTTATATAATCATTTACTTGTGGTTGTAGCGAATTGAATGAAACATAATTTGAGCCTCGTGAACCAAAGTTTGTTCCAGAAATGGTAATTTGTTCTCCAATGGTAACAGGTCGATTTGGAATAACATTTGATATATGTGGAACAGATTGTTGTATTGGAGTAAATCTAATAATTTCATAAGTCAGATAACCTAATTTCCCAAAATTCATAGCAACTGGACCATGTTTATCCGACATATTTTCTTGGCAAGTATTTGTTGGATCTCCAAGGGAATTAATTAATATACCTTTTTTATTTGAACACATAAAACCAATATGTCTTGCAATTCCTCCATAGTCAATAAATAATATCAAGTCGCCTGGTAAATAAGACGTCTCATTTTCTTTAAATTTAATTGCCTTAACATCCTTGAAATCTTTGCTATTCTTTAAAGCATTGTTCCATGCTATTACACTTTTGTACTTTTCAGCAGTCATTCTTCCAATAATTAATTTACTTTCATTTGCAACACGATATATTAATCCAGAACAATCTAGACCATATAATTCATATTGGCATTTAGATCCAGAACTGGGTGCTAATCTTCTTCTTTCATCTGCTCCTCCCCAAAGGTAAGCCAATTTGTTTTGAGCAGGTTTATTTTCTCCTTCATTTTCTTTTCTATATTTTACTTCATCTTTTAAATCTAATCCTATAAAAGTCATTCGAGAAATTAAAAGCTTAACTTGTTCTTCAGGTGGCTCATATTTTAAAATATATCCATGGTTTTTTAAAAATAAAGAATCGTGTTCTAATAAATAATCAATTACCTTTTCACCAGTTGGTAATAAAGCTTCTTCTATCGAGAAATCATCAATGTATAAACTATCTGCTATTATCAAAGCTTCAGGTGTTAGTTTATCATGATTGCTAGAATCTATAATCGAATAGTTAATACTATCAATATCAACTACAGCATAAATTCTGTATGAATTAAAGCTATAAACTAATAGACTTGTTAAATTATTTGTATCAGTTGTAAATTTTATTGAATCAATAACTTCAAATGAATACTCTGAATTCAGGGAATCCTGATAAAATATATTCATTTCATAATTACTAAGACCTTTGATAAAACCAATATTTTCAATATCAGATATTTTATATTGCTTAACGTTTCCATCATTTAAATAAAAATTCACATAAGAATCTTGCTGTGCATAAAGGGAAAATGCAAAAAAGAATATAATCATGTGTAAAATTATCCTGTTCATTTTCCACCTCCAATAACTAACATTTTCTTTGCCTGCACTTCTATTCCAAAGTGTACTTCGTAATAATAAACACCGTTTGATACTCGTTTGTTGTTTTTATCTAAACAGTCCCATTGTAAAATGTTCCTTCCAGCTTGGCAATTCAAACATTCGAGTTTTTGAATTTGAACTCCGTTATTGTCATATATGATAATATAAACATTACCCGGCTTTTGAATCTCAAATTCAATGTTGGTCTGTTCATTAAATGGATTGGGATAATTCCCTTTGACAGAAAAATTATTTGAATTGTTATTTGGTACACCTACAATTGTGTCGTTATTAAATATAATTTTCTGGATTTGAGATACTGCAATTTTTACAGTGCTATCCTTTAAAGTAATAACAAGTGTATCGCTTTGGGCTTTGCTTTGAAAAAAAGGCACAAAGAATATAATCAGGGCAATAAGTAGAAATTTCATAAGAATCTCCTTTATAATATATCTTAGGATAAAATTTATATTTACACTACACTAAGCAGCTGTTTTATTACAAGTTTTTAAGATATAGAACAAAATTGAATATATTAATATAACTAAAAAGGTGATTGAATAAAAATATTCAATAATCATAAATCAAATTAGCCGAATATGAATGTTTAATCATAATAATTTTTCTCAATTAAATGAATTTTCTGAGACCTTTTTAGATTTAATATGTATTTTATATTATTCGATTTGTCATTTTTCAAATTAGAGTTGATATTATTCCCGATAATATTGTATGGCTCTATGTTTTAATGGTTTCTTCATAAAACCGGGTTAAAATAACTAATACATTATAAGATAAAATCAGTTAATAATTTACTGTAATTGAATATAAATTTGTTAAATCTGGTGAATAAAATTTTTGTTCAAATAATTGGAGGTCCTTATGAAGTATTTATTACTAATTTTCATTATTTTATTTTTTTTCACTTTGTATTCATTCGCACAAACCGACACACTGGTTATTTCCCTGAAGAATAATCAAGTAGAAAAAATATCGCTATCACAAGTTCAAAAAATTCAATGTGAAAACATAACAGGTATTGATGAGTATAGGAATTTCAAATCCAATCTTATAATTAGCGGAAATTATCCAAATCCCTTTCTGAAACTAACAAGTATTGAATTTGAATCGGCATCTTCGGGCAATGTCATCGTAACTATTTATGATAATAGCGGAAGCCAGGTTCAGAAACTGGAATGTACTGACTGTCAGCCGGGTAAAAACATATTGCAGTGGAATGGTCTCGACAATAACAACAACCAGGTGCAAAGCGGGGTATACTTTTACGAAGTAAAGTTCAATAATGAAGTTCAATCAAAAAAAATGATATTAATCAAATAGAAAGGTGATAATATGAAAAAGATAATACTCATTTTATCAATGCTCTTTTTTGCATTATCACTTTTTGCACAAGAGCCAATGATAAAAATATATCTAAACGACGCCAGCGTCAAATCTTATAATATAGCAGAAATAAATAATATCAGAATTGCAAAAACTCAAAGCAATTTTATAATGAATATTTATCAGAAAGATATAATAACTGCCTCATATTCAACAGCAATTATAGATTCGATGAATTTTGAAAGCATTAACAACATTATCAGGAATCTTGTAATTTATATTCCTGATTCATTACCGAAAAAGCATTTATTATTTGACATAGACAGCATAGTATTCTCGATAATACCTGCATCAGAACCATTCATTACATCCATTACACCAACATCAGCGATAATTGGCGATGAAATTACAATAACAGGGACTGATTTCGGTAATGTACAAGGAGGAAGTTCCGTTACGTTTACTGGTGCAGAAGCCCTGGAATACAGTAGCTGGGGAAGTAGTGAAGTCGTTGTGAAAGTGCCTGAAGGAGCGCAGTCAGGAAAAGTAGCAATAATTGTAAACAGCATTAAGAGCAATGAAAAAACTTTCAAAGTGATTCCTAACATTTTTCAATTAAATCCATCATCCGCAAAAATCGGAGATACTATTTCAATATCCGGCAACGGATTTGGTATAGAACAAGGCACCGGTAAGGTTTATTTTGAAGATGTAATGGCAAGTGATATTGTGAGTTGGAGTGATACAGAAATAAAAGTAATTGTTCCTGAAGATGCTTATAGTGGAATAGTTTATATAAGAATAAGTGCCCAACGGAGCAACGAAGTAGATTTTACATTGATTGAAGTACCGACAATATTAAGTATAAATCCGAATTCCTTTCCGATTGGCTCTGATGTGTCAATATCCGGTTCGGGATTTGGCAATTCACAAAACGGAAGTACAGTAGTTTTCAAAACAATAACTGCAACAACAATCAAATCATGGAGTAATTATCAAATAGTATGTACTGTGCCGGCTGGAGCAGTCTCAGGAAATTTGTCGGTTACTGTAAATTCAGTAAAAAGCAATGAAGTTCCTTATACAATCAGAGCATGGGTGGAAGCAGTTTTAATTCCTTCAGGGACATTTCAAATGGGAAATACAGGCTCATCCCCCGACGGACTGAAATCCGAAAGTCCTGTACACCAGGTTACTATCAGTAAAAGTTTTTATATGAGTAAATACGAGGTACAGCAGGATTTATATACTGCTGTCATGGGGACAAATCCGAGCAATAACAAGGGAGATAACTTACCTGTAGACAGGATTTCATGGTATATGGCAGTTGATTTTTGCAATAAATTATCAGAAAAAGAAGGATTGACGAAATGCTATACAATTAACGGAACGAGTGTGAGCTGCAACTGGAATGCAAACGGCTGGAGATTGCCGACTGAAGCCGAATGGGAATATGCATGCAAGGCAAGAACAACAACTGATTACTATTCAGGCACAACTGAATCACAGCTTGCAGCGGCCGCATGGTACGACGGAAATTCCAATGGAGTGACTCATCCTGTCGGGCAGAAGAATCCAAATGCATTTGGTTTATATGATATGCTGGGAAATGTCTGGGAGCCGTGCTGGGATTGGCTGGAAAATTACAGTGGCGGTTCGGCAACTGATCCTAAAGGACCATCATCGGGCACAATCAAAGTTGGACGTGGTGGTTCATGGCATAATAGTGCAATCAGATGTCGTTCTTCTATGCGAGGCTGGGAGGATTCTCCCTCTATACAGAGCAGTACCGACGGGATTAGACTTGTCAGGAAAGAATAGGAATTTTAATAATTAAAACTTTGAGATAAGTAAATTAGGGTGATGGATTGATAATAATCCATCACCTTAATAATTTTAATTCTCTACTTCCACTCGAATGACAATCCAAATACAAAATTCCTCGGCAAGCCGGGTTCGAGATAAACAGGTAAACCTGTTCCTTTTTCAAGTTCGGGATTGATGAATGATGAAGCCGCATACTTTGAATCAGTCAGATTATTAACTGATGCATAAAGATTAATTCCTAATCCGTTTGTAATGCTGATAGGTTCAGCAGTTCCCAATCTCAGATTGATAACGGAATAGGCAGGAACAGTGAACTGGTTAGCATCGTCGGCGAAATACTTGCCGACACTTTCGAAATTCATTTCAAGAAATGCATATTTAAACCATTCGGGTGAGTACCTGAGAGTAATGTTGTAAATTATATCAGGTATACCTGCAACTTTATTTTCGGAATAATCTGCAAATAATCCTGCTTTTGTAGTGTCATAATGAACCGAATCAATCTTGTAGTCTTTGTATTTCGAATTCATATAAGTCAGAGATGCATTAATATCGAGGGATTTGAAGAATCTTGCACCAAGCCCGAATTCCGCACCAAATTTTTTGGTTTTACCGGCAGTGAAATAAAATTTACCTCCCCGGTAAGGTATTATATCATTTGTTGTTTCAATCATATACAAAGCAATTTCATAGCTGAGTCTGTTTATGAATGAACCGTCAAGAGGCTCGATATTTTTACTCCCGATTTCATAAGTTGTTGAAACAATCGGGTCAAGCAAGGGATTGACCAGGTGTATTGTATCCATACCGAGAAATGGTGACGGGTCGGTTTCATTTCCGGCAGGAACCTCAATGCCTCCTCCATAACTTAGATAAATGTTATGATGACCTGAGAAACGGTAAGATAAAGCTATTTTAGGTGTAAGCTTTGAATATGATTTCTTTTCCGAAAAATTCCGGTTAAAGAAATTTTCACTGTAATAAGTTACTTCATCATATCGTAATCCAAATACAGCACTCATTTCATCGTTATACATAATTTCATCCTGAATATAAGCACCGGCAGTGTTGGCTCCTTCACGTTTGTTATCTTTCAGTATACTCCCTCTGCCACCTTCAGGAGAAAGACTGTAAAATAGAATTGCTCCATCCTGGTATTGTTCATCGAGTCCAATCAGGAGAGTGTTAGAAAAAGAATCCTCGAATTCCATCTTGTTTTTAAAATTTAAATTTCCCCCGAGGTGATAACGGGTGAAATCCCTGTATGTGTTTCGTTCAGACCTCTGGAGGTATTTAGGATTAACAAATAACATTCCGGATAATGAATTATTATCATCGAAATTATGCTCGAGGTTCAATCCTATTTGAACTGCTTTATTGTCACGTCTCTCTTTCCTTCCAAGGTATATTGAGTTTGCTGAATCCGGATTATTATCGAATGTTGTTTTTGTCAAAGGACCGGGAATGTTGAACTTGTTGGAAACAGCGGACAAAAATAAATTAAGCAAAGTTTTTTTTGATAAAGTAGAGGTTAAACCCAAATTGAATAAATATCTTTCAGAGCCGGAGAACTGTCTCCAACCGTCATAACTGCTTGCTGAAAACGATGAATTCAAAAAACCGAAATCCATATCCGAACCTGCTTCGACAGTTAGTTTTTTTAAACCGTATGAGCCTCCTTGTAACGAGAAATCGAGAAATGATTGTTTTACTCCCGGCATTGTCGAAATGCTTACTACTCCTCCTGCGGCATTTCCCCAGATTGCCGAAGCATTGGAACGGATTACCTCAATATTATCGACGAGTGAAAAATCGAGGAAATCGAATGATGTTCTGCCGTCAGGTTCATTCTGAGGAATTCCATTCAGGAAGAATTTAATTCCCCGCGATGTACCTGAATTGGAACGGTCACCTGCTCCTCTTGCACCGAAGCCGCGGATTGTTATTCTGACATCGCTCCCTCCCGCACGGGATTGTGCGAGAACACCGGGAATAGTTTTCAAGGGTTCATCTATTCCGATGCCTTTGATAAATGAGAAATCATGCATTGAGATATAACTGATTGAAAGAGGCACTTCGATTATTCTTTCGGGATAACGAAGTGCAGAAACAACTATTTCGGATGTCTTATATTCGATTGTATCCTTCTTTTTAACTTTTTGAATTTGAGAGAGCAGCATATTGCTGCTTATAATTAAACTTAAAATTATTATTATATATTTCATTATTTCTCCAAAATAAATTATTCTTTAAATTTTATTATTTACATAGCCACTATCTTTAGATAGTGGGCATGATACATCACCAGCCCCAGACTTTAGGCACTTAAATAATTGTAAGCGGATAAATCCATAAAGTAATGGTTTCGATATATTTTTCCACTACATAAATGTAGTGGTATTGAGTTGTAAAAATCAGAACCATTTTCATTTTGCAGGATTTTGATTGAATAAAATTCATGATTCTTCTTAAATTCATTCAAAACAAAAACAGAGAAGGGTTTTAGATTTTTATATATTGATTGGTTGTTATTGGAATCAGATTTATTTTCATTATCTAAATAATTTGCTATTAATTTTTCTTCCTCTTTATCATTGATGCAGTTGATGTAAATTGAATCAGTGGTTTCTTTTACAGAAACAATATCATACATTGAGTTATTATACCTGATTTCATCCTCTTTAACATATACGATGTGGATTTTCTTCGAATTCAGGTCATATTTGGAAAATTTCAGTATTTCAGTTTGTGTAAGTTCTTTTCTGATAATATTTTTTATGTATTTCCTGTGCGATTTCTGTACGAGAACAAATACGAAACAGAATCCGCAAATATGAAATACCGTAATAAGGATGAGCAATATTGATAATAATTTTCTCAGAAAATCCTCAAATGAAAAATAAACCAAAACGCAATTTAAAATGAAAATCTACATTTTCAATAACGAATTAGTGTAGTGGTTAATTATACTCAACAGTGCATATATATAATCAAATTGAATAATCCGAGAGTGGTAAAATTAATTTCGGAGAAAAAAGTAAGATTTGTTAAAGATTGATAATTAAAGAATTAGTAAAAAGGATAATCAATAAAAATAAATTGGCATAAGACTTGTCATTGTGATAGCGTGAACATCCGCTAAAAGGCAAGCTCCATTGCGAAATGGAGCTTTGCCGGCAGGGAGCCTCATTGGTGTTGTTTGCTACCCCAAATCCCAATGACGGCTCCATTTTTTTGTTTATAGCAATCGGTATGCCAGATGTAACATTCTGAATTATAAGGAATTATCAGTTAAATAGTTTAAAGTTCGTAAAGTTTTTAAAGTTCATCAAGTAATTGAAATAATTCACAATTAATTTTTTAATTTTATTTGAGAATTCTAAAATTTAGTCTGAATAATGTAATAAGGTTTGAATGAGAGTGTAATGTGATTGTTATTAAGGTTCAAAAGGATTGTATAAGGTTTTTATATATTTATTTCAGCCATTTTTCAAGCCTTTTGGAAGCTTCTTGTTCGGTATAAATTCTACCTTCTTCGGAATCTTTCAAGCCAAGTTGAATCTTATCGAGAAGTATAATTTTGTCAATTAATTCCTCGGATTCAAATTCTTCGGGCATTGTATGAATCGTTTCAGTTACAAGTTCTTTTGTCAGCATTTCTAAACCTATCAATTAATATTCAGACAAATTTAGTAACGTATTATGTATGAAACAAATTGTTGAAGGCTGATTATTTAGATATATTATTTACAATTACCCTACCTTGAGGAAGAGATGCTTCGACTTCGCTCAGCATAACATTATAATTCTGACTCTGACATTGCAACCGGAATTGATTTTTTGTGTTATGTAATTAGTGAGGATATTATTAATTTAATAATGGTTTTTAGATTAATCCGGATTGAAAATGAGAATTTCTACTTTATTACTTCTGTTTATTTTTTGCTTAACTGCATATTCAAGGATTTTACAAGTTGGACCCGGTAAACAATATGATGTGCCAAGCAAGGCAGCGGCTGTAGTCCTGGATGGTGATACTGTAGAAATAGATGCAGAAACATACACTGGTGATGTCTGCGCATGGAGTAAAAATAATTTGCTGATTAGAGGAACTACCGCTTATGCACATCTCGCTGCAGGAGGGAAGAACTCGGGCGGGAAAGCTATATGGGTTGTTGGAGGAAATAATAATGTAATCGAGAATATAGAATTTTCGGATTGCACTGTACCGGATAAGAATGGAGCAGGAATTCGTTTTGAGGGGACAAATCTTACAGTCAGGCATTGCTATTTCCACGATAATGAGGATGGAATTCTTGCCGGTGATAATCCAAACAGCGATATTGTCATAGAGCAGACTGAATTTGCACGAAACGGATATGGAGATGGTCAATCACATAATCTTTATATCAATCATGTTAAAAGTCTGACTTTCAGATTTAATTATTCACACCATGCAAAAATAGGGCACAATCTCAAGAGCAGGGCATTTACAAATTACATAATGTACAATAGAATAATGGATGAAGAAACAGGAACTTCATCAATGCTGATTGATTTGCCTAATGGAGGAAAATCTTTTATTATTGGAAATCTATTGATGCAGGGACCGAATGCGGAGAATAGGAAACTCATTTCTTATGGTTCTGATACATCTTCAAATCCTATTAAAGAACTTTATGTTGTGAATAATACGATGGTGAATAAAAGAGCAGCAGGAGCGACTTTTGTAGGGATTCAAAACGGGACGACATTTGCGAAGATAATAAATAATATATTCACAGGACCGGGTGAGGTTTACACAGGAACAGCAGATACTGTAACGAATATACATTTTACGGATGTTACTGAAGGATATTTTCGTAATGAGTTGGATTATGATTATCATCTAACTTTTTTATCCCCAATAATAAATTATCAAGGTTCTGTTCCAGGTTCTGCTGATAGTTTTAGTCTAATTCCCGAATTACAATATAAACATCCAATGAGTTATGAATATAGAGATAACGCATTTATTTGTATAGGTGCTTATGGGTATCCTATAATGGGTGTTGATGATGAATTATCATTATCATATCTATCAATATATCCCAATCCTGCATCGAATTTTATTGAAATAAATTTAGGGGCAATTCATGAATTGCACATGCAGGATATACGTATATATAACACAATTGGTGAATGTGTTTTAAACAATTCATCTTCAATTTTGCAAAATGGGGATGTGATTAAAATAGATATATCGAATTTATATCCCGGTGTTTATTTTGTGAGAATTGGGAATGAGATGAAGATGTTTGTGAAAGAATAGTTTTAATAATTTAAAATTTGAAATTTAATATTTAAAATGAATTATTAATGATGAAATTTATAAATTGTTCTGAGTGTTGTGTTTAAAGTGATACAAGCTAATTTTTTTAACACAGAGGACACAAAGAAATTACACAAAGAGCACGAAGAATTATTATTTTTTATATATATAAAATTTGAAAATTGTAATATTTGAAATTCATTGAAAATTTAAAATTATATATTTTTATTGAGGGTTATATGAAAACATGTTTGACAATTTTGATTTTTGCTTTTTTGTTTATTTCAATTACTACATTCAGCCAAAACAGACCAATCATTATTGACCATAGCTGTTGTGACATTAATAAAGTGCCTGATAATTGGGTGGTACAATCCAAGACCGATTTCAGGTTAGCTTACGGGCATACATCACACGGGAGCCAGATTGTAACTGGTATAAGTCTGCTGAATAATCTGCCGGGTTCGATTTACACTTATAATAAAGGGGAGGGTACTTTATATTTGAATGATGGCTCATTGCTTCCCGGTGACTTAGGTAATCCTGACAGGACTACATGGGCTTCGAGAACAAGGACTATGCTTAATAATAATACACAGAATATTAATATGGTGATGTGGTCCTGGTGCGGTCAGGTGGATGGGTCCCAGAGTGATATTCAGACGTATTTAACGTTAATGAATCAGTTGGAGACAGATTTTCCAAACGTAAAATTCATTTATATGACGGGACATCTGAACGGCACAGGTGTGAATGGGAATGTCAACCAGAGGAATGAACAAATCAGGAAGTACTGCAGGGATAATAATAAAATACTTTTTGTTTTTGCATATATTGAAAGATATGACCCTGACGGAAAGTATTTTCTGGATAAAAATGCAGATGATGGATGCAATTATACAGGAGGAAACTGGGCTGATGAATGGTGTGCGGCGAATCCCGGCAAATGCGATAACTGCGGCTGTGCCCACTCGAAATGCCTGAATTGCCAGCAAAAAGGAAAAGCATTCTGGTGGCTCATGGCGAGAGTTGCCGGCTGGTCAGGAGTAACTGATGTTGAAGATTATAGTTCAAATTACAAATGTATTGAAATAAATCCTAATCCTGTTGGTGAATCTGCTGAAATCAGATTTTACAATCCGGCATACGGTTATGTTTCATTGAAGATGTATGATATGCTTGGAAGGGAAGTGATGACTATATATGAGGGAATTATTAATATGGGAGAGAGTAAATTCCAGATGAATACATCAATGCTGAATAACGGAATGTATTATTTGAAGCTGAGAACACAGTGCAGGACAGAGACGGAGAAGGTTGTGGTGTGGTGAAAATGATATATAACAATTTGTGATATATCTTGTGTGATATATAACAAAATTCTTGAATTTGTTATATTTGAGAATGTAATGAAAAAATATTGAGTTTTATTATTCTTATTAATAATGATTAAATAATTTGGAATTATGAACTTTAATAATTATTTTTGTTTTAACAGTACTCGCCACGCTTCCCATAGGAACAGCGCACCAGGGCGAGTCTTTTCATTTTAATTATGTCAACATTTAATAAAGAGCCGATAACTTTTCAGGAACAAATCGAACGCCTAATAAGCAGAGGGATGGTATTTGATGATTTAAATGAAGCTTTAAGATTTTTAAAAAATATCAGTTATTATAAACTCAGTGGTTATTGGTATACTTTTTTACAACCACCATATGAAAATCATATTTTTAAAGAAAATACAACATTTAAGAAAGTAATAAGGACATTTATTTTAGACAGGAAACTTCGACTACTGATTTTTAGTCAATTAGAAAGAATAGAAAATTCCTTTAAAACTCAATTAATTTATAATTATTCAATTGCTTATGGAAGTAATTGGTTAATAAATGAAAAACACTATAAAAATCAAATTATTTATAAGAGATTTATTAATGTACTAAATGAATCAATAAGTTCTTCTAAAGAAATTTTTATCAGTCATTACAGGAATAAATATACTAACCCCGAATTCCCACCTTCATGGATGTCCATTGATGTAATTTCATTTGGTCAAGTTTCAATACTATATAAAAATTTAAAAAATTCAAATACAAAAAAAGTGATAGCTAAGTATTTCGGAGTAGATACTGTTATATTAGAATCCTGGATGGAATCACTATCCTATATCAGAAATATTTGTGCTCATCATTCAAGATTGTGGAACAGACAATTACCAATTAAACCTATGATACCAAAAAATCCATATAATGAGTGGATTAAGATATTACCTGAAAAGCCAGATAGAATATTTATAATTTTGGCAATAATTTATTATTTGTCAAAAATATTAAATCCTAATACGACTTTTAATTTAAAACTATATGAATTGTTGACTGAATATCAGGAAATACCTTTACATTACATGGGATTTCCATTGGATTGGCAATCAGATAATTTTTGGAGCATATTATGAGATTAATAATTACTTTATTGATATTTATACTATTTTACTCATATTCTAAGGCGACAACCTACACTGCAGATCCTACAAATTACCTTTCATATCAGGACCAGTTGATAGCAGGGGATACGCTATTGCTTACACCCGGAAATTATACTAATGGATTGCGGTTTACAAACAAGAATGGTACTGAGAATAATTGGATTGTGATTAAATCGGTGGTACCACACGATGCAGTGCTTGTGGCTCGTGACGGAAGCAATACAATGGACATAACCGATTGCAGTTATATAAAAATCGAGGGATTGAAGTTCGACGGACAGAATCTTGAAGTGGATGCAATCAAGGCATCGGGCAATTCATCGAATTGGGCTCATCATATTTGGATTCATAATAACATTATTATTAACCACGACCCGGGTCAGCAGATAGTCGGAATCAACACAAAAATTACTTGCTGGGACTGGACAATCAGCTATAATAAGATAATGAGTGCGGGAACGGGAATTTACCTGGGTAATTCTGATGGTACAATGCCTTTCATCAGGGGAATTATCGAATATAATTTCGTGCTGAATCCAGTCGGTTATTGTATGCAAATCAAACATCAAAATAACAGACCGGATTTGCCTGATATTCCAACTCAGCCATCATCAACTATTGTGAGACATAATGTATTTGTAAAGAATGACAGGGAATCACCGGATGGAGACAGACCTAATGTACTTTTCGGAGGACAAGTTCTCAGTAGTACCGGTTCTGATGACAGGGTGGAATGTTACGGGAATTTCTTTTATAATAATCCGCGGGAGTTTTTGCTCCAGGCAACCGGGAATGTAAGTGTACATCATAATATCTTTGTAAGTTCTTCACAGGGAGCAATTACTTTCCAAACCCACAACAGCCGCTCTCCAAAGGAAGTATTTGTTTACAACAATACTGTTTATGATGTCGGAACAGGAGTAAGAATAACAAATCCGGTGCCTACTGAAAAGCAAATTATTATGGCGAATGCTGTTTTTGCTGATAACCCAATAAATATAACTTCAGGCGAGGATAATTTGACAGGGGAAATAAACGAGGCAGGTAATTATTTTAATAATCCAAGCTCTTTCATTGATGAAATGGATTTTTATCCAAAGACAGGAACACCCAAAGCAAAAGTAGATTATTTGTTCATGGAAAAAGATATAGATTATGACAAGGATTTTAACAGTATAACTATGGCTATTTCGAAATATGGTGCATATTCCGGTGAAGGCTCAAATCCCGGGTGGAAGCTGGCTTTGGATATAAAAGGAAGTGGTATAACAGGTGTTGATGAATTGAAAGAGGATGAGAATGACATTAAGATTTATCCGAATCCTGCTAATGATTATATCGAATTTAATGTAGGGGTTCAAGATTTTGAACCCCTACAGGAAATCAGGTTATACAATTTATTTGGTGAATGTGTAAAGTCTTTTAATTTTGAGTTGTTAAAGGATAAAAAAATAGATGTATCAGAGCTTTGCAACGGAATGTATATTTTGCGTGTTATTAATAAAAGAGATATGTTAAAAAACACAATAATTCAGATATTGAAATGAAAAGATTTTTATTTACTTCTTTATTTATATTCTTATCGTGCTTTTCATCCAAAGCACAAGACCTGTACAATGATTCAGTAATTGTTGAAATACGGGTTGAATTTTCTCAACCGAACTGGAAAGACCTGCTGATGCAAAATGTTCAGTCAGAGAAAGATATTCCCTGTACATTATACTTCGATGGCGTGAGATATGACAGCGTTGGAATTCGATATAAGGGAAATTCCTCTTTTAATGTACCGAGCGAAAAGAAGCCATTCAACATAACGATGGATGCTTATAAGCCGGACCAGAATTTGCTGGGCTATAAGACTCTGAATCTGAATAACGGATTCTTTGACCCGGCTTTTGTGAGAGAGAAAATCGGGTATGAAATAGCTAGAAACATTCTTCCGGCGGTGAGGGCGAATTATGCAAAACTGTACATCAACAATGAATACTGGGGATTGTATCTCAACGTTCAGCAGCCAAACAGAACTTTCCTGAAAGAACATTTCATTTCTGATAAAGGTAACAATTATAAATGTGACCCGAGGGGAGACCTGAGATGGTATGCTGCGGATACGCTGAAATACAAAAAAGATTATGAAAAGAAAACAAATGAAGAAGAAGCTGACTGGAGCGACCTTGTCGGCTTTATAGATAAACTGAATAATCTGCCTCAGCAATCATTTCAAACAGA
>JACRLY010000029.1:0-924 GCA_016219595.1 Ignavibacteriota bacterium
AGCTTTGCATCGAGCATTTTTTCAGCTACTCCCTTTTTGATTCCGCTTATGAACGTTTTTCTGTAAGCGCTTTTAATATCGCTTTCGGATATGGATTTTTGCGATGCTTCATTGTAAAGTTTTTCAGCTTCACTCAATTTGCCAATATCTTCGTAAAGTTTTGCAAGATTGTAAATACTGTTCAGCAATACCGGGCTTTGACTTGTAAACAATCTCCTATTCATGGCAAGTGAGCTGTCGAGCAATGGAAAGGCTAACTCAGGTTGGCTATGATTAATATGGTGGAAAGCAAGGTTATTCAAGCTTAATGCAATATCCGGGTGGTCGCCTTTATAAATTCGCTGTCTCATTTCGAGTGCAGATTTATAAAGTGATTCTGCTTTGTCAAAAATGTGGCGCGCATCATAAAAAGATGCGAGGTTGCTGATACTGTTCGCAAGGTCCGGGTGGTCTTCTTTGAACAGCCTCTTTCTCATTTCGAGGGCTTCAATGTAAAGAGGTTCAGCTTTGTCGGCGTTTCCCTGTTCATCATAAAAATTAGCAAGATTGCTGATTGTGTTTGCCAAATCAGGATTATCGCTTTTAAATATTTTTCGCTGAATTCGAAGTGCCTCTTCGTATAAAGGACTAGCCTGGTTTGACATTCCTTTGATATTAAAAAAGGAAGCAGCAGCGGAAATAAAACTTGCAAGTTCGGGATTGTCTTCGGAATAAATTTTTCTAGCCATAGATAAGGCTTCCTTGTAAAGCGGCTCAGCTTCGGCATATTTACCCTGCAAGCGGCAGCATCGAGCCAAGTTGCTGATTGATTTGGCAAGGTTGGGATTATCACCCGGGTAAAGCCTCCTGTTCATCGAGAGAGCTTCCCTGCAAAATTCTTCGGCTTCCGAATACCTTCCCATTTCCAGGTAGAATGAACCGAGA
>JACRLY010000029.1:1009-19931 GCA_016219595.1 Ignavibacteriota bacterium
GAGGCTGTTCGAAAGATTGGGATTATCAGTTTTGTACAGATTCCTGTAAATCTGCAAGGATTCCTTATAATCGGTTTCTGCAAGGATGAATTTTCCGATAGATGTATAAAATTCGGCAATGTTGTTCAATAAAAAAGCAAGAAACGGATGATTCTTGTCAACCATTTTCCTGTACATAGAAAGTGATTCATTGAATAAATCTTCAGCCTGCTGAAATTTACCTGTCAACCTGCAGATTCTTGCCATATTGTTGATGCTGTTAGCAAGAGAGGGATTGGCAGTATTTTTATATTTTTCTCTCCTGATTGATAAAGCTTCGCTGTAATAGGTCTCTGCTTTTTCATATTTTCCAAGCCTCTCGTATAGATATGCAAGATTAGTTAAACAAAGCGGGATATCCTCATGATTCAATCTCCGGTATATGCTTAAGGCATCTATAAGAAATTTTTCAGCTTCATCATATCGACCTAATTTCTGGAGGTAATATGCTTCATTGTTTATGCTTTCAGCTAAATCGGGGTGGTCTGTTTTATAAAGTCTGCGTCTCATTTCCAAAGCCTCAACATTAAGATTTTCGGCTTCGGTTACTCTGTCTATCTCATCCAGAAATTCAGCAGTTCTATTTAAACATTTTGCTAGTTCGGGATTAACGGTTTTATATATTTTTCTCCTGATACTTAATGCTTCCATATAAGCTGACTCGGCTTGCGTGATATTTTGAAACTGTGAATATGATGCAGCAAGTCTTGTCAGTGCCCTTGCATGATTTTCACTAAGCTTATTATATTTTGCTATAGTAAGTATACTGTCTTTTATTGAGAGTTCAAGAGCTTTACCGGAATTTTCGAGATTCAAATAAACTTCGATGGCAGTTTCAATAATTTTGATATTGTTTGTATCATTTTTTTCTTTGGAATTTTCTATTGCGATTAAAGCTTTTTCTGCAAATATCTTTGCTTTATCAAAATCGTTTTTATTATAATAAAAATCAAGGCTGTCGGCATCAATTCTCCAATTCTGACCGAAGCATATAAAAGATGTAAATACAAATAATATGATTAACAGAAAAAATAATAATAAAGATTTAATCATCTATAATCCATTGAGTTTATTATAACTCAACAAATATACACAGAAAAATTTTCTGATTAATTAGTTAAGACAAATATTGTTAATGATGTAAATTTTATTTCAGTAAAATCACGGATTTAATAATTGATTTTCCTTTATTATCCATCTTTATAAAATATAATCCATCTGCAGGATTATCTGCTTTTATAACAACAGTAAATGGCTTAAGTGAAATGATTTTTTTATCAATATTAATTGATTGTCCAAATATATTTATAATTGAAATTCCGGATAAATTTAGTTCATTTTCACTTTGTATTATAAATTGCTCCTTTGAGGGATTTGGAAATATTCTTATATCGGAGGGCAATTTTATATTATCATCATTTACTCCTACAGGTATCAGAATGTCTAATTCTGCATCTTCGCCTTCTGACTGATTACTGTTATTAATTGTTACATCGTAGGAATAATTACCATAACCGAATTTATCAACGCTTACATGATATTCCCCGTTTTCGAGGCTGTCGAGTGAATAAGCACCCATCGAATTAGTTAAATTATATTTTCTTACTTTTTCATCCTTATCAACTGTTATAACAACGGCACCAGAGACAGCTTCTTTTGCCTGTGGAATATCATCTTTTTTCAGAAATGCAGGAAGCTTATCCCCGGTTATAATTCCGGATATTACACCTTTTCCAGTAGTTGGAAATATGCCGGTCAATGTAATATTATGAGGACCGCTGATTTCTCCGGTTACGATATTGATTAACGATGCATCAGTCCAGGAACTGACCGCAGTAGAATCCCGCTTAAAATATCCCGGAACATACATTTCCGGGTACGGGATTGCGAGAAGAATGTATTGACCTTCAGCCATGTTGTCGAATTCATAAGCACCGGATTGATTAGTAATAAAAGTTCTGGAATCGAACATTGCCGCTACACTTGTATCAGCAGGGAATACCAGGTAATTCAGTACTATTGATCTGACGGGTTCTCCTGTTAAGTCTTCGACTATGCCGAACATTCTGTTTTCAGCAAAAGGAGCCGTATGCAGAACGAAATTAATATTATTTATGTCGCCGGCAAACTCGACAGGATTTGCTTCAGTAATATTTCCAGTTTGATTGTAATATTGTGTCAGGTATAATGGCAATGAAGGTACATTTGCCCAAGCTACATAAGAGAATTTTTCAAATAACTTGATTGCATAATCTCCTGTAGCATTGGTTACTGTGCTGTCCAAACCGTCAGGACTCTGAAAGTAAACATTCGCATTTTCGATTGGGTTACCGTTTGATTCACCGCTGACTTTTCCACTTACAGTATAATCAGTAAATAAATGTACTTTCAGATTAACCGTAACATTTGAACCACATTGTACATCAATCGGACTTGCAGTTTGCTGGGAAGTTTTGTCTTCATACCATTCTCCCCTGAATGCAGGTCCTTCAGCAAATACTTTGCATCTGCCTTCATCAACTAAAACTCTGTAATACCCATCTTTTACGGAGCCTAAATAATATCCCAGAGAATCGATGCCGCTCTCGTTTACAATTTTAATATTGCCGTTTGTAACCGGGTTATTATTTTCATCGAGTACTGAACCGCTGATATATGATTCACCGGTGCATGATTTGACTTTAATCCACCATTCCTGCAAAACGAAAGAATTTGCTGAATCGGTATATAAGTATGCTTTTAAAATTATTTTATAACCTCCAGCTTGAGTAGGAGACCACATTATAGCACCGGTTTTTTGGTCACAAGTCATTTCGGCAGGTGCGATTTCTAATAAATATCTTACTTCTCTTTTATTATTACCTATTAAAACCGGATTATAATTGTAAATACTTCCAAGAACAATAGAACTCTGAGGAGTTGATGTTATTTCTAATTTCAGAGGCGTTGTTCTGTAAACTAAAAGATTAACTTCAGCAGTATCACCACATGGACAGGAAACAGCATCCGCACTATCTTTCAATAATTTATTATCATACCATTGGCTGTAAAATCCTTCACCTTCAGTATAAATTTTACTGTTTCCTTCATCGATTTTTATGAAGTAGGAACCGTCCGGTTGAATTCTGTCATAATAAATACCCAATGAATCAATCCCGCTGTCATTATGTATTTCGATATTCCCGGTTTTAATCAGATTACCTGCAGAATCGGCAACAATACCTTTAATAAAAGTTTCATTAATACAAGTTCTCACTTTTATATAAAAGTTTTTATAAGCATAAGAATTTGCAGAATCATCAATCAGGTAAGCTTTCAATGAGACATAAAACCTGCCAATATTATTAGGTATCCAACTTACAATTCCTGTAATAGAGTCAACAACCATTCCTTCAGGAGCAGTATCTAATGTATATCTCAATTCCCTGCCGCTGCTTGAAATGGCAACACCATTATACGAAAACTGGTTATTGACCAATTCATTTAAATTCGGTTCATACGCAAACGTAATGGTATCAGGTCCATTACGGGCAACAATCCAGTTAATTCTAGCATTTTGACCACATGGAGCAATCGTTGAATCGGCTCTGTCCATTGTTGTTTTATCATGATACCATTCTTTATGAAAAGTGCTGCCTTCAATTGATAATTTATATGCTCCTTCCAAAACTTCGACTGAATAGGTACCGTCATTTCCGATTATTCCATAATAAACACTGCCTTTATCAAAATTGTTTGCACTGAATGCAGTAACCGTTCCACTCCTTACAGTGTCTCCATTATTGTCAATAACAGTACCGGAAAAATAGGTCGGTTCATTACATGATTTAATTAGAAGAAGCCAAGATTGTTCAGCCTCACAGTCTGAAGTGTCTATCATAATATCATCAGTCATCGTCCCATCTTTATTACCTTTATCAGCTTTGCCAATAGGAATAAAATTAAGAAAAGCTTTCAAGGTCACATCATATCTTCCTTTCACAATAGGAGTCCACTGCACTAAACCGGTTAAATAATTTACAATCATTGGTGTAGGTCCGGTTGTGATGCTATAATTTATCTGTGCAGAATCTGTAGAAGTGGCAGTAGCTGCATACTGGTATAATACCCCAGCAGCCCCAATTGTAACTGGTGTAGAAGTAAAGACGACCGGTACATAACCATGCTTAAACCTTGCCTGAAGTAAATTGGAATGATTGCTTTCCAGGTTAAGCGGAACAGCAGACCTAACAGCCGTTATATAAAAAGTATAGTTGTTCTCGTATACAGGGTCAAATTCATATTTCCATGCAGTATCATTACCATACCTGTTAACTGTTTGGAAATATGTACAAAGTAAATAATTTGATGTAAATATATTTGTTTTGTAAATTTTAAATGCTATTATTCCTGCAGTATCTGACGGATGCATAGCCCAATTTAATTTGAAATAGGTATTCGAGCCTGAACCATCTAAAATTATACTTTTAAAAATAGGTGGATTTGGCAGACCTTGAGGGTAAGCATTTATTTTTAATAATATCAAATCAAATGATATTAATAATATAATAATAATATTTCTTATCATTTTACTCCCATTAATTTTGGGTTAATACCATTGTTATTATATAATTTATGAAATTTTTAACTAATAAAATAATATTAATGCCAATAATATGTTTTGTTGTAATTTATTATTAATTAAAGTTTAAAGTTATTTCGAAAAATTATTCATTTTAAATAAAAAATTTTCTTGTTAATAAAAAAAATTCTTATATTTACCATAGGTTAAGTTATTTTATAGTTATTATTCATTGATAGTTAATTTTCTTAAAATAATTAAAATACGAATTTCTAAAGAGATAAGATATTGATAAGGGAAAATTAATCAAGCTTCAGAAAACTACTATCAGGAATTTAGGTATTTTAAATCTTTTATATCGGGATTAAGGAATTAAAAAATTTCAGCTTATAGCTGAAAATCCTCTTTTGTGGTTGAGTGAAAAAAAACTACTTTTATCATAAATAAAGTACAAACTTTAATATGAATATAACTTCTTACCGGATATTAAAAGTTGGTTTGGGCCTGACTTTATCGCATTATCATATCAAATTGCAAATATATAATTCTAAACTATTCAATAAAATTTCAAGGAGTAATAGCTTATGAAAAAAATCTTTTATTTACTAATTGCATTTTTTCTCGTATTAAGTTCTAATTCCCTAATGTCGCAAACACAATGCGGTGTGGAATTAACAAACGAATGCGGAAATTGTTACAAGTTTACTTTTACCAATAATTCGGGCTCACCTGTTGATGAGATTCAGGTATTAGTAAGCGGAGGCAGTTTTTATTTCAGTTGGGGAGGTGTGTCCGGCACAGCAAGTGCAGATGGCTGGACTTTTAGTCCGACAACATATAATCCAAATGTAACAATGCTTACATTTTCGGGAGGAACTCCTATACCAAACAATTCATCAAAAGGAAATTTCCACTTTTGCATATCGGGTGATTTGCAGGGAGCCCCGATTTTTACTTTCAGGGCTTTGAGCAATAAGCAAATTGTATGCACTACGATGACCGAAAGGTCAAATGCAGGATTATGCTGTGATAATCTTGTCATGTCAGTTGCAAGTTCTAATCCTACTCCTAATGACCAGGGTGATTGCTGTTATAATTTCTCATTACTTGCTAAAACAGCATTTCCTAATTCAACGGTTTTTTATGTAAGATTTAAACCATTGATAACAGGAGTAATCGTAGGAACAAAATTATCACCCACTTCACCTGCGGGATGGGGAACACCAGCTGCATTCGGCAATGGTGCTTCATTCCCGACACCTGCTGCGGGTATTACACCTGAAAACCATCAATATTTCAGGCTTTGTGTTTTCATGCCTGCTGGTATTACTTCTTTCCCGATGGAAATAACTTATACAAACAGGGATGGAGGTGTATTCTGTGCAGATACAATCCAGTTAACCTGCGATATATGTGCAGGACTGCATTTATTTCCTGAAAAGACTACAAAAAATAATAACGACCAGGGAGATTGCTGCTATACCTTCAAATTAAATGCAGATAAAAATTATCCCGGTTTAACACATGTGCAATTCACTCCGATCAATCCGGGTGTTACGATAGGGACATCGATTGCACCGACATCTCCGTCAGGATGGGGTGCATCTACAGGAGTTCCTCCCAATGGTGTTAAATTTGCGACTCCCGGAATAACAGGTGCAGGACCGGGTCTGCCAGCGGGACCACACGAAGTATTTAAAATGTGTTTTTATTTACCTGCCGGAGTTTCCACATTCGGACTGGAAGTTAAATACCTTGGTGCTAATAATAATACAATCTGTATAGATACAGTTTTGATAGAATGTCAGACAATTGACAGGTGCGACAGTCTAAAGATGGAGTATGAGAAAGTTACTCCAAATGATAATGATATCGGTGATTGCTGTTATCAATTCAGATTGACAACGAATATTGATTTTCCGGGAGTACAATATGTAAAATTCACTTCCCTGAATGCATCAGTACAGATTTCATCAGCTCAGCCGCCTTCAAGTCCCTCAGGATGGACATTATCGTCTTCACCACCTGCACAATCTGTTTCATTCCTGGCTCCAGGTGGATATTTACATTCCGGGACACATGATTCATTCAGAATATGTTATGATATTGCAGGTAATAATGGTGAATTCAAATTGGAAGTTACTTACATCGACCCTGCCGGAGGTCCGGTATGTACCGATACATTTGATATTAAATGCCAGACTGCGAGTGACTGCGATACTTTGAAAATGAATTATGAAAAAGTTGAACCGGGTCCAAATGACCAGGGTAATTGCTGTTACCAATTCAAACTGGAAGCAGGCATAGATATGCCGGATGTATTTTATGTCAGATTTAAATCATTAATTTCTTCAATTTTAATTGCATCGGCACAGCCACCCGCAAGCCCGACAGGATGGGGCAGTGCATCGCCAACACCTCCGGGACAGATGGTTAGCTTTATGGCTCCGGGAGGATTTTTGCACCAGGGGACACATGCACATTTCAGAATTTGTTTTGATATGCCTGCAGGAACTTCATCACTGCCTTTGGAAATTGCATATACAAACAGAGACGGAAAAGAGATATGCGTCGACACGGTTCAGATTGTTTGCGAGGCAGTCAAATGCAATGTCGAATGGGTTGCAGAAAGAATCCCTGTTGATAATAAGAATTTAAAAGGTGATTGTTGTTATAAAATAGCATTAATAGCAGGAGCTGCAATTCCCGGTGTTTCATTTGTCAACTTTATTCCGATTAATCCGGGGGTAACGATTGCATCGGCTCTTCCTGCATACTCGCCTGCGGGATGGGGACCTGCAATACCGGTTGGTCCCAATGGTGTTAAATTCCAGTCACCCGGAGGAAGCGTGTTGCCAAATGGCGTTCATAAATATTTCAGGCTTTGTTTCAATCTTCCGGCAGGGCTGACAAATTTCCCTGTCGAAGTAATTTTTACAGACAAAGATGGAGTAGTGATATGTAAAGATACTTTACTGATGAACTGCGAAAAGAAACCGTGTGAATTTGAAGTAACAGGAGAAAGACTTCAGGTAAATACTCCTGCAACCACGGCAAATAATCTTGGCGATTGCTGTTATGCATTCAAACTTATAGCCCATACCGATTTCCCCGGTGTGTTCTATTTGAACTTTATGCCCGTTAATCCTGGTGTGCATATTACATTTGCATCTACGCCCGGTGTTGCTCCGGGATGGGGTTCATCATCACCATATCCTCCGAATGGAGTCAGGTATCTGACACCCGGTTTATTATCAGGTGTACACGGTATACCTGCCGGTATTCACGAATATTTCAGAATTTGTTTTGATTTACCTGCAAATGTTTATTCATTCCAGATGATAGTACAAATGACTGATAGGGAAGGAAAAGTAATTTGCGAAGATACGGTAACTGTAAAATGCGGTGAGGGAAATGGAACATGCGAAAATCTGAAATTGAATTCGGTTTCATACACTCCTACACCAAATGACCAAATAAAGGGAGAATGTTGTCAATCATTTATATTTACTGCAACTGCAGATTTTCCGAACATTCACAGTGTTCGGTTCGATTCACCGGGTGCCATGATTGTCGGTGCTGTTGGTCCTTCAGCCTGGATTGGACCTAATCCGGTTCCGCCTTCAAATGGAGTTTCATGGAATGTGCCTACTCCTCCGGGGATGCTGAAAGCAGGTAATCACGGACCGTTTAAACTATGTTTTGACCTTAAGGATGGGATTACGAGCTTCCCGGTAATAATTACATTCCTTGACCAAAACGGAAATGTAGTATGTAAATTCGAGCAGATAATTAATTGCAGGAATTGCTGCGACAGATTCAATAACATGAATATTGATGTGATTGGTACGCGTCAGTTACCATTAAGACAAGGAAGGTACATTTGGATAAAGCAAAACCTGACTGCCTTACCGGGACCGATTATAAGGGTTGCAGCTACAATAGTGAGTGCCCAGATTCAAACCCCAACCTCTTCTATCGCATATCACTCTTATAGTGATATTCTTGGGGCTAAGGCATTCTATCCGTTCTGGGTGCCTTCAGGTTCGAGTATTCTTTGTCCGCTTGGAGGACCGGCAACTAATCCATCAAATGGTTTGCTGGGTGTATTCGGAACATTCAGGTCAGAACCATTCTATAGCAGAGAAGTTATTTGGGGCGATTATCATCATGTATTGTCCAGCGTTGTATTGAATAATGCAAACATGGAATTACTGATTGAATTCCCACCGGTGACAAGCCGTACAGGTGACAGGTTGAAATTCATTATCAGGTATGAATTTACAGATACTAATTGCTGTACATGCGATAAATTATTTGAATATTATATTGACAGGAAGTATTTCTCTGATAATCTGACTCATGGTGAAGTAAAGAAAGATAAAAACGGTAACATCATACAAGGACAGGAAGCTGATAATGATGTATATATAACCATGACAGATTATCAAAATGGTACATTGCATATATCCAATACTTCAAACGGTCAAAATGCGATAACCATTACTAACGTCGAGCTTACACCTCAATATCCTGTCGAAATTGATACAATGCATGATAATTCGACAGGCTCAATAAAAGTTGGCAGGATTGCCAAACTTCCGGTAAATATTGGAGCAGGTTCACAATCAGATATTACATTAGGTTATGATAATTCAGTCGAAAAGGGATTATTTACAAACACAGTAACATTAATGTTTATTTATAATGATTTACCTCTTGATACATTAAATTTGGATTTGGAAAATATTAACTCAAGGGTTGAAGGTGGAGGCGGCGACCAGTTAGCATTGGATAATACCGCAAATCTTCAGAATGTTTACACATATGCCCTGAATCTATCGAATGCAAATTCTTATGAAGAAGGCATCAGGAGTATTGAATTGAAAACACCTGCAGGAGCAGATTTGTTGGCAGTAGGACCGGTAATAGACCAGCAGCAGATAATTCTGAATGCATACAGTATCGGGGGAGCTAATAGTCAATTACTTCCCCAGGTGCCTGCAAGTGCAGAAGTTTCTTCTATACTTCCGGGCGAGTCGGTTAAACCGATTTATATTAGTTTGAGAGGCACAGGCACAGTCAATATCGATTTTGTAACTTATAATGGCAATGATGAGAAGATGACTGAAGGCACATTCCAACTTGTTACCTCCGTAGTTAATTTGGATGATAACGGAAATCAAAATGCCGATTTCACTTTTGTCAATTGTTATCCTAACCCGGCTTCGAATAATGTTACATTCCAGTTTATAGCCAGGCATGACATAAATAATGTAACACTTGAACTTACTGATGTAACAGGCCATGTAGTTGCAAGAATCTTAGACAATAACTCGATTAGCACCGGTAATCATGTTGTGGTATTTAATACCAATAAACTTGCAAGTGGTGCTTATTACTACACCTTAAGGTCAGGTAATAATGTGAAAACAGGTCTTATGAATATTGTCAAATAAACATTGGCAATGGTTTTAAAAATGCCGGGTGCTTTCGGGTATCCGGCATTTTTTTTCTTTATTAATCATATTTAATTGTAAAAACTGAAAAGGGTTTATAATTTTGCTGTTTGAGTTTTTAACAATATTGAATATAATGTAATTAAAAAGGAAAAAATTATGAAGCAATTTGCAAATGAGAAACCATTGGATTTTACAAAACCTGAAAATTTGAAGAATCAAAAAGAAGCATTGAAATTTGTTAATAAGAAATTAGGAAAAGAGTATCCGAATATTATCGGAGGAAAAAAAGTATTTTCCGATAAGAAAACCGTATCGATAAATCCAGCCAATACATCCGAAAAAGTCGGTATATTCCAGAAATCAGGACGTGACCAGGCGGAACAAGCATTACAAACCGCACTCAAGGCATTTGAAACGTCGAAATATACACCGGCAAAGGAGAGAGCTAATATTTTATTGAAAGCAGCTCAGATTGCAAAGAAAAGAAGACTGGAAATTAATGCATGGATGATAAAAGAAGTGGGAAAGAATTTTGCCGAAGCCGATGCAGATACCTGTGAAGCCATAGATTTCATGGAATTTTATGCACGTGAAGCTTTAAGATATGCACAGAATCAGCCGTTGACTCCATATCCCGGTGAAAAGAACCAATACACATATATTCCGCTTGGTGTCGGGCTTTGTGTTCCGCCATGGAATTTCCCGTTTGCAATCATGGTTGGGATTAGTTCTGCAGCTATAGTCTCAGGTAACACGATTATTTTAAAACCATCATCGGATTCACCAATGATGGCATGGCTTTACCAGGAAATAATGCAGGAAGCAGGTTTGCCTAAAGGTGTATTGAATTATTTTGTTGCAAGCGGTGCTGAAGCCGGTGATTACCTCGTACAGCATCCTAAGATTCGTTTTATTTCATTTACAGGCTCAATGGAAGTCGGATTGCATATCAATGAGGTGGCAGCAAAAGCAAGTGAAGGACAAATCTGGATTAAGAGAGTTATTGCAGAAATGGGCGGTAAAGATACAATAATCGTTGATTCAGAAGCCGATATTGATTCTGCAGTTGCAGGTACTGTTGCATCTGCATTTGGTTTCCAGGGACAGAAATGTTCAGCATGTTCGAGAGTTGTTGTCGATAAGAAAATTTATACTCCTTTTGTAATAAAACTTAAAGAAGCAGTATCTAAATTAAAAATCGGAAATCCGGAAGAAAATATATATGCCGGTCCTGTGGTGAATTCGGATTCGGAGCAGAAGGTACTGGAATATATAGAAATCGGGAAAAAAGAAGGAAAACTACTTATTGGTGGAAATAAAGTAAAAAATTTACCGGGGTATTTTATCGAACCTACAGTTTTTGTTGACATAAAACCAAATGCAAGACTTGCACAGGAAGAAATATTCGGACCAGTTCTTGCAGTTATCAAGTCGAACAATTTCGATGACGGAATAAAAATAGCAAATAATACAATGTATGGATTAACCGGCAGTGTGTATACGAAAAACAAGCAGAAGTTGGAAAAAGCCAGGCAGGAGTTTCACATCGGGAATCTTTATCTCAACAGGAAATGCACAGGAGCTATTGTTGACGTACATCCATTCGGAGGATTCAACATGAGTGGGACAGATTCAAAAGCCGGAAGCCGAGATTACCTGTTATTATTCCTACAGGGTAAATCAATCAGTGAAAAAGTAAAATAATAACTATATTTGAAAAAATTTGTTAGTCAGACTATGAAAGTTAGAAAAATAAATTATAAATAATTTCCATATTCTAACTTTTATACGTGTTATATTATTGATATAAATAAATGAACTTTTCAGGTAATAACGAAACCAGGGAAAAGAGATTTGTAGCTTTGACATCTGTCTTTGCTGCTGTTGTACTTACTGGATTAAAATTAGTTGTTGGATTGTTAACAGGCAGTCTTGGGATTCTTTCTGAAGCATTACATTCAGGTCTTGATTTAGTTGCTGCAGGTATGACATTCTTTGCTGTAAAGATAGCTGATAAACCTGCTGATGACGAACATCAGTTTGGCCATGGTAAGGTCGAGAATCTATCTGCGCTTGGAGAAACATTTCTTCTGCTTATTACATGTATATGGATAATCTATGAAGCATATGAAAGACTATCGTCAGGATTTACCCAAATCGAGGTTACATTTTTGAGTTTTGCAGTTATTATCGCTTCAATTATCATTGATATATCAAGGTCACGTGCATTGATGAAAACAGCCAAAAAATATAACAGTCAGGCATTAGAAGCAGATGCTCTACACTTTTCGACTGATATACTCAGCTCGTTTGTAGTGTTGATTGGATTGATTAGTGCTTCATTCTTTGATTATCATACTGCTGACTCTATAGCTGCATTGATTGTTGCGATTATAGTGATCTGGATTTCCTTCAGGATTGGCAAAAGGTCTGTTGATGCACTTCTTGACCGTTCCTCTGTGGATATGAAACTTCGGATTGCTGAGCAGGTATCACAAATTCCTGAAGTTACTCATTATCATAATATAAAACTAAGAACCGCCGGCTCGATGACTTTCGTTGAACTTAATATACATGTTGATTCTTCACTTTCAATTGAGCAAGCTCATGAAATATCTCACTTTGTTGAATCTAAAATAAAAAGCCAATTTAGAAAATGCGAAGTTCATATACATACTGAACCTGAAAGTGATATTGAAAGATAGTTTATTATTTCATTAAGTATGATTGAAATTAAAGATATTAATGACAAGCGGATTGCTTATTACAAGAGCCTTCGTTATACTCCACCATCTCATTCAAAAGATAAACTAATGCTGACTGAGGGTGAAAAGGTGACTCTGCAACTATTGAATTCAGATTTTCACATTCATTCTATTTTTGCTGTTCAGGAATTTTATAAAAATAATGAAGAGATAATTTCAAGGAAAAAGTTAACTGGAACTCAATTATTTTATGCCGCTAAATCCTTTATGAACCAGATTGTTGGATTTAGGCTGCATTCAGGAGTTATGGCTCTGGCAAATCAACCCGAACCACCTGAATTATATAATTTATCATCACCAGTAATCGTAATGAATGGAATAATCAATTCTGAAAATGTTGGGATTATCATTAGAAATTGTGCCGCATTCGGTGTTGATTCTATAATAGTTGACAAAGAAACAAGCAGTCCTTATTTAAGAAGGGCAGTCAGGGTTTCTATGGGTGCCGTATTAAATATGAAGGTATTTTTTTCAGAAAATATTATTGATGTTCTGGAAAAATTAAAGAAGTCATCCTATAAAATTATTTCTGCTGAGATTGAATCAAAATCAATTCCGCTAACCAAATATAAATTCCCATCTAAATTTGCATTGGTATTTGGCAATGAGGGAAAAGGAATTGAAAGAGATATTCTAAATATAAGCGATTTGATTATAAATATTCCGATAACAGGTAATGTAAATTCATTGAATGTAGCATCGAGCAGTGCAGTGATATTATCGAAAATATATGAACAAAGAAATCAAAATTCTTCTGCATAATTTATCTTTTTTGTAAATTAATTTTTTTCAAAATTTAAATTAATAAAATGACGGAACCCGGAAACTGGAATCTCGAAGATATACTTACCTTTTCATATACCAAGGGTGTTAATTCATCATTATTGAGGAAAGCTGTTGAAGGGCATGAAAGCTTAGCGGAATTGCTGGAATCGGGTGACGGATTGTTTGCCGATAAAATCAATCAACATGAACTTTTCAATGATATAAAATCTTCGGTTTGGGGTTCTGCGAGGGAAGAAGCGAAAAGACAGATTGAATATGCAGATGATAACAATTGTAAAATTGTTACAATATGGGATGATAATTATCCTGAGTTATTGAAAGATATTGTCTTGCCCCCTATCGTAATATATGTGAAAGGTAAGCTTCAATCACAAGGCTCAGTATCAATTTCTATGGTGGGAACTAGGAAATGTTCTCAATACGGAAAGCTCACAGCTGAAAACTTTGCAGAATATTTTGCAAACCAGGGAATCATAGTAACCAGCGGCTTAGCGTATGGTATTGATACGATTGCACATTTGTCAGCAGTTAAATCGGAAGGAATAAGTTATGCGATTGTAGCCGCAGGTATCGACATGATTAATCCTGAGGAATCTGTTCGTAATTCGAATAAAATAGTCGATTCGGGTGGCGCAATTATTTCTGAATATAAGTTCGGCACATCAACGCAAATCGGATATTTTCCTCAAAGGAACAGGATTATCAGCGGCATTTCTTTAGCGACGGTTATTGTAGAATGTGGATATAAAAGCGGTGCATTAATAACTGCAAAATTCGCTTTAGACCAGCAGAGAGAAGTGTTTGCAGTTCCGGGTCGCATCGATTCCGAGAAAAGTAAAGGTACAAATCTGCTGATAAAGAATAACCAGGCTTCTCCTGCATTAAGTCCTGAACAGATATTAATTGACCTCGGCTTATCGTCGCAGGAAACTTTTCCGGTTGGAAGTAAAAAGCCATTATTAAAAATGAATAAGATTGAACAAAATATTTATGATTTGCTCAGCAATGAACCGGTGCATATAGATGAAATTGCATCAGGAACAAATTATGAAATAAATGAAATTCTTGTAGCGATGCTGGAGATGGAATTCAAAGATATTATCCGGCAATTGCCCGGTAAATACTACATTAGAAGAAATTAATATTATGGTGAAATATGAGTAGTAATGATTACAAAAATTTATATAATGATTACCTGAATAAAGTTGAGAACAAACTTGATTTGATTGTTAAAGAAAAACAACCTCAATCATTATATGCCCCGTTTCATTATTTGATTACAGGTGGCGGCAAACGTATCAGACCGGTACTGACTATGATTTGTGCAGGAGCTGTTGGAGGGAATCCTGATGATGCACTCGACTGCGGAGTTGCAATTGAACTGCTTCATAACTTCACTTTAGTGCATGATGACATAATGGACAGGTCTCCATTGCGTAGAAACAGGCAGACTGTTCACGAGAAATGGAATGAAGCTTCAGCCATACTGACAGGAGATGTTATGGTTGGTTTTGCTTATAATCTTTTACCTACTTCAAATCTACATCCACGCTCAAATGAGATTTACAAAGCATTCACAAGAGGTTTGATTGAAGTATGTGAAGGTCAGGCGTATGATATGGACTTTAATGAAAAGAAAGATGTAACTCTCGATGATTATCTTAATATGATTGACAAAAAGACAGCAAAGCTTCTTGAGACTTCTGCGATGATTGGAGGATATATTGGAAAGGGCAGTGATGAGGTAATTAATTCATTGCTAACTTATGCGAATTGTCTCGGCATTGCATTCCAGGTGCAGGATGACCTGCTCGACCTGACTGCTGAACAAGCCGAACTTGGTAAAAGAATAGGGCAAGACTTATTTGAAGGGAAAAAGACTTTTCTTATTATTAAAGCATTGGAGAAAGCAACAAAGGATGAAGATAAAAATTTACTGAAAGAATTTATCAATAATAATGGCTTAAAAGATGAAAACCATCTGCCTCAGATGGTTGATTTATTCACAAGACTGAGTGTGTTTGAAGATGCTATTTCTTTTGCAGATTCTTATTTTGAAAAAGCAAAGAATTCAATTGCAAATATGAAGGAAAACCTAAATACACAAATGCTTCATTGGTTAATTGAATCGCTGAATAAAAGGAAGAAGTGAGATAACGCGATTACCTAATATATTTTTTCGTGAGAACCAATATCAATTAGTATGATTATTTGTTCTTGTTCAATTTCCTCGAGAGAAAATACAATTCTGCAATCATATCCGCAACTACATGCAAACAAACCTTTAAGCTTATCACTAAGTTTGTGAGTTTTTAATTGAGGCGAGAAAGGATCTGCACTAAGATTTGCTATTATATTTTGAATAATTTGTTTTTGCTCAGCTGAATGCCCGGCATATTTTTTATAAGCCCTTTCGAACTTCTTTGAAGGAATGATTCTCATTTATTTATCCATTCTTTTCAGGAATTCATCAACGGTTTCGGGTTTTAGTTCTTTTCTTTTTGAAGCTTCAAGTGTTTTAGTATACTCATCATAAATCTCTTCTCTTTCTTTTTCGATGAGCCGTTTCTCAACGATGCTTAATAGTTGCTTTTGCTCTTCGATATCGAGCTGTTCAATTGTATCGAGTGCTGTATCTAATGTCATATATTTCTCCATGTATTTTATACAATAAACGATATAGAAAGAAAATATTATACTGTTTTACCATTAATATATTTTGTAAGAATCTAACTATTCTTCGTATGGGTCATCATTCAGTTTATAATATATGAATCCTCCAATGTCAATACTGAATGATTTTCTTTTTTTTAATTCTATTTTATAGGGAATCGGCTGAAAATATGGTTCTTTTATATTTTCCTTTGTAAGACTGTCTCCTTCAAAAACCAGGGGCATATCATCTATATCGTTGAATTCACCAAATCTGACAGTGCCATTTAAGAATTTGTTTACATATAATATTTTGAGATATATTGAATCTTTATTTATTTTATATTCACCTTCGACACTTCTGATGATTGAAATATTGTTGTAATCGCTAACATGAAAAGTGACTTTCCCGTCTTTATAAAACCTGAACAGATTTTGATAACCGGCACTAATCACGGAATCATTTTCCTGCCAGGTTCCGATAATTTCTTTTCTGAAATCCAAAGCTTTTGAATATGATATGTGAATTCCAAAAAATATTATTATAAGAAGAATTAATTTATATCGATTCATAAACTTAAGATTAAATATATTTGAAAACAATTATGAAATGAAAATTTTACCACCCTGGTTCTTCATAACATTCATCTAAAGGAGTATTGTTCCCTTCAATAATGGATTCTCGCATACCGGGAATTGATAACAGATATTCTGTCTCATCCATCTCAATCAAGTTATCTGAATCCTCATCAAATTCTGTGAGTATATTATTCATTTATTATATCTGAAATTAATATAACTAAATGTTTAAATGTATAACAGAAAATAATTGAAAATATTTTATTTGTTTTTATATTCTCTTCCTGCCTTTAAAGCAGCAAGATTAGCATTCACAACATCTTCACCTTTTCTACCGAAAAGAAGTTTTATAGCATTCTCCAGCTTTCCGTATTCAAGTCCGAGGTAAGGGGAGGCGCAACCGAGTATAACAATATTAGCTGACTTTGGCGATTTCAGTACTTTTGCAATTTTGTCAGCATCCACTGTTATATTTCTCGTATACTTTTTTATTTCCGAAATCACTTTTTCAACTTCGGGATAATTAGGAATATTTATAAATGGAGTAGTGTTAGTAATTACCCAGCCCTCGGAATTGAGCATAGGCATATACCTGAGTGCTTCCATTGGTTCTACTGAAATAATCAAATCGGCTTTTCCATGCGGGATAAGGTCTGAAGCTATTTCTTTGTCAGAAAGACGGAAATGGGAATAAACTTCGCCGCCTCTTTGGCTCATTCCGTGAACTTCACTTTGCTTGAGGAATAATCCGACTTCAACTGATGCATAGCCAATCACTGCGGCTATTGATACAATCCCTTGTCCGCCGACACCGGCGATAATAATATCTTTTTTCATACAAACAATTTATTATTTTCTATATTCTATTTTCTTTTTGCTATTTTCTATTTATTGTTTTGCTTTCTTCTTCTCTTTCGATTTTTGAGTTAAAGTAACTACGCACTCACGTCTCGGAATTATAACAGAGACACCATTATAAGCAACTTCTTCTTTAATTATTCTTACATTATCATTATGATTTTTCTTGAGTGGTTCTATAATTCTAATATGTTCAGCTTCTACTCCCACACCCTTGCAAATCTCTTCAATTCTTCCATTTGCAGGAGAAAACTGTCCTCCTGTCATGGCTGTCGTGTAATTATCAAGTATAAAAATTGTGATTGGAGATTTATCATTCACTGCATCGAGCAAACCTGTTATACCCGAATGAGTGAAAGTAGAATCACCGATAACCGATATTGAAGGAAGTAATCCGGCATCAGCCGCACCTTTTGCCATTGTGATTGAAGCACCCATGTCGACGCAGGAATTAATAGATTGATAAGGAGGCAATGCTCCTAATGTATAACATCCGATGTCTGAAAAATTTCTGCCTTTGGAATGTTCAGCCATCGCCTCGTTAATTGCCCTGAATGTATCTGCATGGGGGCAACCGTCGCATAAAGAAGGAGGTCTGCCTACGATTATATCTGATACAGGATTTGATTGTAAAGTTTCTAAACCAAGTGCCTGAGCAACTATATTCGGATTTAATTCTCCATCTCTTGGGATTGAACCATCAAATCTTCCTCTTACTTTAATTCCTCTGCCAAGCAAACCGGAAATGGATTCCTCGATTAAAGGATACCCTTCTTCAATCACCATTATCTCATTACATTCATCACAAAGTTTCTCAATCATTTTCTTTGGAAGCGGGTATTGGCTTATCTTAATGAAAGGAAATGGTATTTCTCCGCCATCAAAATTTTCCAGTAAATAATTGTATGCAATGCCGCTGACTATAATACCCAGGGATTTGTCTTTGCCATCCACAAATTTATTATAACCTGAATTCTCAGATTCTTCTTCAAGTGATGGTTGTGAAGCTAAAAGTTTTTTATATCTTTTCCTTGCATTCGAAGGCAGTAGCACATATTGAATTGAATCTTCAGGTGTTTTAATTTGATTCTGTGCTTTTTGCTCTGATGTATTGACACTCGAATGTGAGTGAGCCAGGCGTGTTGTAATTCTCAATAATACAGGTACACGGTATTTTTCGGATTAATTATAACCGTAATGCATCATATCGTATGCTTCCT
>JACRLY010000029.1:20064-29789 GCA_016219595.1 Ignavibacteriota bacterium
AAGACATTCCGAGGGCGGCTTCCATTGCTGTTTTTTCATTTGATGACCAGGTACAATGTATTTTACCTTCTTTTCCCCCTTTTGTTCTTTGGACATATTCCATTATTTCAGTCGAAGGAGTGCCGGGATAAGCATAAACACCTGATATGCCCGAATCAATTGCTCCCTGTGCAATCGCTTCGTCACCTAATAACAACATTCTATTCATAAAATTAATTTTATTAACTATTTTAAAAAATAAAAAACAAATCTACTAAAATTATGCTAATCGCTATGCTTTATTTCCCTAACTTTTATTAATTTCCATTTTGTTGAAAGTAATATTGGCACTCAGTTTTCACTAATTTTCTTATTAGCTATGCCACAGGTTATTTATAATAAATCATTTGGGCAATTTCCGGAACTTTTTAATTCGGAGAGCCTGATTAATTATGCCATTGAAAATGACAACCCGGAATCAGCTCATCTAATTGTTCCAACAGGTAAGCTGGTAAATTATCACCAATTGAAATCAATCAGAAAATATTACGAAAAGTATAAGAAACCGGTAAAAAATTTCAATATTTCCACATTAAAAACATTCATTACAACATTATTCTGGAAAATCTCTGAAAATAAAAATTACAAATTAATTTCAGATGCTTACCGATTGGTTTTATTCGAAGAAGCATCAGAAAAAGCAAAATTAAAATTCTATAAGTTAACTGGTAAATCATTATCACCGGTTATCCTGCAAAAATTATCCGATTTGATTTACGGTTTGAAAGAAGATGGAATAACAGTCGGGCAATTACAAAACGACCTTGCTTCGTCTGAAGTCAGCGGATTCGATATTGAACCGGAAAAGCTTTCTGACATAATTTCTCTATTCGAATCCTATCAGAATCTTCTTGGTAATAAATATCTCGATTACCCGGAATTACTGAACCTGGCGAACAAGTTAATCATATCTGATAAAAACGTATTGAATGATTTATTTCCTGATGAATCCAAAATTATACTCGATGGATTCAGTGAATTCAAGCAACCTGAAATTACTTTCCTTTCTCATTTTGCAGATAGCAGGATTCCGTTTTCGATAGTTATTGATTATTCAACCGAATTAGGACCATTGGGAGTTACTCTTGAAAATACGATATTATTGTTAAAAAGCTATGGTTTCAATCTAACTTCAACCGAGCAAAACGAGGAAAGTAAAGAAATAAAAAATCAAAATAGGAAGTATTATCTTAGCAGGTGGTTATTCACTCTTGATATAAATCAATATAAGCCGGAATTCAAAGATATAATTAAAGTATTTGCTGCCGATTCGAGGTTGGATGAGGTAGTGTCAATATCTAAACTTGTAAAATACCTTATATTAAAACAAAATTATAAACCCGGAGACATTTGCATCTGTACAAGAAAATCCGATAATTATTCGGGATTATTCAGAGAAATATTTTCTTTACATGAAATACCTGTAAATATTTCCGACAGGTATCCTCTCGATAGGTCCCCTGTAACGATTTCTGTATTTTCACTGCTTGATGTGATTACAAGAGGATTCCGTAGGGATGATATTCACAGAGCTGTATTGAGTCCTTACTTGTCAAATCTCAGGAAAACTGACCTCAATGAAAATTCAATAGACGGCGATAATTTATTTTCAACAGCTCTGAAGTTAAGGATAACCGGTGGAATGAGGCGGGGGGGAGCCGATTTCTGGAAGACAAGGTTAAAAAGTTATATAGATGCTTTAAACAATAAAATTGTACAACTCAATAAAATCCATTCATCAGATTTGCTGGAGATAGAATTAAATAAAGCAGAACTTTCATCGCTCAGGAATTCTTATACTGATTTTACAAAATTGCAAAAGCAATTACCAAAATCAACAGGAAGGTATTTGCCTTCAGAATACCAGGAAATTATAAAAGAGAAAATATTGAAGAATTTTAAAGTTCAGGAAAACATTTTGAAACTTTATGATTTCATTAAGTCATCAAAAGATTTGTCTGCTATCGAAAAAAATAATCTTTTGGAAGAAGTCGAAAGAGACGGGAAAGCATTTTCTGCCTTAATTAATTTATTAGACGAGTTTGCTTATATATATGAAGACAGATTCCCGAATAAAAAATTCAGCATGGATGAACTTACAATGAGATTCAGGACAATGGTCAGCTCGGCTAAATATCAAATCAGGGAAAAGCATAATTACGGAGTTACAGTAACTTCTATAGAACAAACCAGGGGTATACCATATAAGGTCATGTTCCTGTGCGGTGCATTGGACGGAGAATTTCCCTTAGCCTATCAGACTGATATATTTCTCGGTAAATCGCTTCCTGATTCCGAAGACAAACATATACTTTCGGAGAGAATGCAATTTTTCCAGTTTCTTACTAATGATTCTGAAAGCTTGATTAATAATTCAAAAAAAATCTTCATTACCTATCCAAAATATCATGAAAGTGAAGAATTAGTAAAATCTCCATTTATTGATAACCTGTTGAATATCATCACGGAAAACAGGGATGATTTTGAATTTGATTTATCGAAAATAAAAAGAGAACTGATAGATGGCAAAGTAAATAGTGAATTTGAATGGCTCAACTCAGTTTCGAATGAGTCCGAATTACTGCAATCTGTAATAAAAAATAATGAGGATATTCTATTAAAAAATCCAACTTTGTCTAAAAACATCGAATACATAAATTATTACAGGTCAAGGAAATTTAATCTGGGTGAATTTGTATTAAAGAATGAAGAAAATATTGAAGAAACTTTAGATAAAGAAAAACAAAAAATATTTTCAGCATCTGATTTGGAAACTTATATTTCATGTCCATTCAAATATTTTGTCCAAAAATTTATAAAACCTGTTGAAGAAAAAGCAGAAGATTATGCACTTGAATCAATCGAAAAAGGCAATATATATCATAATATTCTTTATAGATTTTATTCCTCTTTGCAACAAGAATTCATTAAATCAGGAAATTCCGAAATTTATATTATGCCAAAAAATGAAGGTGAGCCTATTATTTCAAGTGTTCATCTGGTAAAAGAAAAAGAATCAAATTATATAAAACTTATTAAAGAAATAGCCGATGATGAGTTGAAGAAAAATCAATATGCACATCCTTTTTTCGAGTTGGAAGCTGAAGAAATAATTGGGTCTCAGAATAAACCGGGAATAGTTGAAACCTGGCTCAAATCTGAAATCAGGAAATATGATGAAGGATGGCAGTTTTATCCTTCATTGTTTGAGTTCCCGTTCGGTTTGTCAATTCATCACGGTAAATCTTCTGCTATTAAACCTGTCAAAATAAATGATGATTTTTATCTCAGGGGTAAGATAGACAGGATAGATTTTATGATGATGAATAATAATCTATATTTTCTTATTGCCGATTACAAAAGCTCTGCCGGTTCAGTAGGGTCTTATACGAAAATGAGGAAAGAAACTTCTTTCCAGATGCCATTGTATTTACTTGCTGCAAAATATATTTTAGAACAAAATTATAATGTTAAATCCCAGTCAGCCGGGGCAGTCTATTACATTATCAATCCTAAAATTGAAAAGAATAAATTATTAAATGAATTGTATTACTTGCAAAATACAGATGTACTTAGCCCGGAAAAAAAATCGAGCTCCGAATATCTCGTTCCTGCTGACAGGCTCGAAGAAATACTCGATGAAACAGAAAAAAAATGTACGGAATTAATTGGTTCAATCAATAGAAGGGAATTTCCCGTAAAACCCATAAATAATGCCTGTAATTATTGCACATATCAATCTATTTGCAGGATAAATGAGAAGGCGTTTAATAATTCATCCGAAGGTAAAATCTTATAAAAAAAAAGCGGTATGCCAAATTTGACTTACCGCTTTTTAAATTTCAATTTATTAAATTAATCCGGAATTTCAAGTGCAACAATCCTGCTGGCATCAGGATATTTCAACTGCAATAAAATTGCATCTCCCGGTTTCTTTGAATCGATTAGCTTTTTCAACTGCTCAGGTGAACTTACATCCTTCCTGTCAGCTTTGACTATGACACCGTTTGGTGCAAGTCCTCTTTCAGCCGCTTTGCTGTACCTGTCTACCTTTGTTACAACAACACCTTTATTGACATCATTATTCTTTTTTACTTCACTTGTCAAAGGTCCGATACTGAAACCGAGTTTATCAAATGAAATCGGTTTATTTGTTTCTTCATCTTTCTTAGGTTCATCGCCCGCTATAGTTTTCTCTTCACCTGTATCTTCATCCCTTGCGAGCAATTTTACCGATTTATTAATCTTCCTGCCGTCCCTCCATATTGTTAAATTAACAACATCGCCGGCTCTGTGAAGCACTATTTGGCTTTGAAGTTCATTCGATGTTTTGACCTGCTTACCATTGATTTCAAGAATAATATCACCAATTTCTATACCTGCTTTTTCTGCTGCCTGGTCTTTCATCACTTCATGAACCATAGCACCTTCCACTTTGTCTAAACCTGATGATTTGGCTTCCACCTCATCTACGGTTTTTATTCTTACACCAATGTAACCCCTGTTGACTTTACCGTCATCAATCAAATCCATAATAACGGCTTTCACCAGGTCTATCGGTATGGCAAATCCGTAACCAATATAAGTGCCGGTCCTGGTTGCAATCGCTGAATTGATTCCTATCAGACTGCCTTCAAGATTGTATAAACCGCCGCCGCTGTTTCCGGGATTGATAGCAGCATCAGTCTGAATGAAATTTTCAACGGAATAGCCGCTTCTGTCATTACCGAGTGCCAGACCGCCTCTGCCTATAGCACTTACAATGCCGCCGGTAACTGTAGAATTTAATCCAAGGGGATTTCCAACTGCTATTACCATCTCACCGACTTTAACATTTTCTATCTCGCCAAAGTGGGCGACAGGGAATCCACTGCCCTCTATTTTGATTACAGCGAGGTCTGTCAAAGGGTCTCTGCCTATTAATTTTGCTTTGTGTTCTTTCTTGTCATTGGTTGTAACAGTCATTTCCGTTGCGTCTTCCACAACATGGTTATTTGTTACGATATAACCGTCCTCTGAAATAATCACACCGGAACCGCTTCCTTCCGATTTGTGAAAATTCGGATTTTCATCGTCACCAAAAGGCTGGCCAAAAAATTTGAAAAAATCCTTAAACTGTTCATTCATCTTTCCCGTATCTTTATTCTCAACAATAACACTAACAGAAACAACTGTCGGAATTACTGCATTACTTACGTTTACATAAGCATCGTTCAAAGCTTTCACCTGGTCGCTGACTACAACTGGCGGTTTATTTGCTCCTATTGCCGGTCCATCTGCTATGAGATTTGTCCCGAGAGATGTAAAAACAAATAATACCAAAACAGCTCCAAAAATAAATCCTCCTCCAATCAAGCTTGCTGTCCGAAAAAGCTTTTTGTCTATCATCTTTACTCCTGCGAAGTATTTATATTTATTTAACTATAGATTTAAATTGCAGTATTATAACGTGAAAACAGAAGGTTTGTTGTTATAGAATCGTAAAAGGTTTTTTATTATCTGGAATATAAATATTATTGAATAATTTTCGTTTCTACTTGATTATCACTAATTCCCTTGTTGCAGTATATGGTCCTGAAATCATCCGGCACCAATAAACACCTGACTCCAGAACAGAGGATGGAATATCAAATGTGTAAAATCCCGGCTTCTGATTTGAATATGTAACTGTATAAATGCAATTACCCTGTGAATTCATTATTTCAAATTTTGTATTTCCTTCCAACCCGATTGAATAAACCACACTACTGTTCTCTGACGAAACAGGATTAGGATTGATGGCGCCAAATCCATAATTCAATTTATTAATCTGGATTTTTGTAATATTATATAAACAAATCGGGTCAATCTGAACAGTTGTAGTTTTTAATTCGGGAAAGTCAACACAACTATTAGTAATAGGAATAAGTATAGGTTCCAATATCGATTTGTCGCTTGTATCTTTTGCATTTGGCAAATAAGTATGGAAAATAATCTTAAGTAATTCACCATTACCGTCAAGTTTCTGATTGGGTATGCCTGTTAATGTATCTAATGTTAGTCTTATAATCCCCGGGTTATCTCTAATTTCGAGATTGTTTATTTGAAATCTTCCTTCCAGCAATTCACCGATTCGTACATCTTCAGGTACCGTTTTGATTATTCCGCCGTTAAAATTAAATTGAAACGAAAGCTCTTTAATATCGAATATATCAATATCATCTCCAGGTTCAAGCATTATATTACATTGAAATATGCTTCCGACTTTAATCAGGTTATTTTCCTGCATCAAATTTACTCGTATATTTCTGCTTTTTTGAATGCCTTCTCCTTCTAATGGGGTTCGTACTTCATTATCATAAAGCATATCGTTGTGTGAAACCAAATGCCCCCGTGAGAGACCGGCTTTATCCGGTTTGTATATTATATTTACTGTATTTGTTTGACCGGGTTCTAATTCAAAACCAAGTACATCAGAAGGAATTTCAAAACGAAATTGTTTCTTTATACTATCCGGTTCAATAGCATTATCTTTAATATCTATTTTATCGCTGCCAAGATTTTCAAATAAGTAAGTAATTGTTTCTTCGGAAGCGACACAAATACTCGGCGGTTTCGTATATGTAGGTGTAATTTTTAAATCCTGCTTAATACCGAATCCATTGATATAAGCTGTATCTTCTGGTTCGATATTGCTTATTGTTCTGATTGCTGCATAGGTAAATCCGGTATCTTTAGCCACAAATAACATTGGGATAATCAGTTTATCACCGGGCAATAAAATTTTTGGTAAATGTAGTGCCTTCTTGTCAAATTTAAATCCTAATCTTCCCCATCGTTCTATATCTGTTGAAATTTCATCACCATTGGGAAGAATTTGCAAATCATTAATTTTGATTGTATCTCCGAATTCCCAATCAACATTCTCAAATTTGATGGTATCATGTATAGGATATTTTGGCTGTGCAACTGCTGAAGTATCAAATGTTACAGCTGATGTAACCATAATAGGTTTTACGCCGATACCATATAACCTTGTCTCAGTTTGAGAGTTAATGGAGTTATCGTATGCAAGCACCAATTCATATTTTCCTACTTCAATTGGTTTGAATTTGACAGGTACATAAATAGAATCACCAACCGGAATAGTAACATTTTCCAATAATTTTCTGTCAAATTCAAAAACAGTTCCGCTACTGTCTACCTTAGTAGCAAAACCATAGATAATAACATCTTCGTCACTTGTATTTTTGATTGTTATGCACTGATTGCCTGCTTCATATTCATTGCCTGTTCTTCTTCTTCCCCAATCGTATGAAGTGGAAATCATACCGGGTTGGATACCATTGCCATTTAAAATTGCAACGCTGTCAATCACATCGGCATCGCTGAAAAAGACAATTGAATCATGATAGGTTTCCTCAAGTTTCGGTGAAAATGTCACATTAAACTTAAAAGGAGGGTCATCAGGCTTAATAATCAATGGTTTTAAGCTCGATATTTCAGGTAAATTAGTTGTAAATACTGAGTTTGCAGGACCTTTATATCCTGTTATATATAAATCAACATTACCGTCATTTCTAATTTCAACTATTTTTTTGGTTGATTGTGTAATGGCTAAATCTTCGAATGAGGCATCTGATACATTTATAATTGATTGCCTTACCTCTGCTTCAACCTGTGCTGAATAAAAGAATACACATGAATCTCCGAAACCGATTGAATCTATGAATTTTCCTTCCTCAGTCGCAATAAAGTTTATCTTGAATTTTACAGAATCTGAAGGAAGTATTGTAACCGGTAAATTAATTTCTGAAATAGAAAATCCCTTGTTTTTATCTTTCATCTCCAACCGCTTTACCGTTTCAGCTTGTTTGAAGTTATTATTGAATAACCACATATATGTGAATACCTGGGCTCGCTTTTCTACAATGCCGAATGATACAGGGTTTGGTTTAATTTTTACTTTTGGAGCAAAATATTCAATAGTAATTGTTGTATCATTACCTCTCCTGTCTGTAAAAGTAATAACTGCCCTTGCATCTATTTTGGGATTTTTAACACTTAAACCCCAATCTGCACAAACTGAACCGGGAGGGAAATCATCAGGATTGTATAAGAAATCATAATTGAATGAAGTTGGCTGCATGAAAATTAAATTTAAACCTGTCCTGATATTTTTATCATCAGGCATATCACATACTCTTGCTCTTTTAATTGAACCGTCGCATTCTAATTTCCATATTGGAACAGGGGGAAATGTATCAACTTCGAATAAAGGTATTTTAGGTTCCCATAATAAAGGATTGTCTATAGATCTTTCTAAACGTACAGGTCTACCATTATCTTCAGGAATATAAATAATTCCATCTTTGCTTTTTGCATTATTCAGGCACAAAAGCAAAATTATGGGTAGCAGTATATATTTAAAGCGTCCCACTTTCAAAGTACAGGCTCGTATGTGTTCGTAAATTAATTAACTATAACTCAAATCTACTGTTTATTTAACAACCCAACATTTAAAAATTTCCTGAACTTACGAAAAATAACGTTCAAAGTCAATACTGATTTTATTTAATTGAAAAAAAACAGGTTTTTCCTCGTTTATTGAAAAAATCCGATAATTTTAACAATTATTCGAAATATCACTATTTTTAGCTGATTAATCCGAGTTCTTTACCAACTTTACTGAACACTTCGAGTATTTTATTCAGATGAGAATCTTCGTGCGTAGCCATGTAACTTGTTCTCATCATGCTCATGTTAGGAGGTACACCCGGAGGTATAAAAGTATTAACGAAAATACCGTTATCGAACAATTTTCTCCAAAATACGAATGCTTTATCAACATCACCGACAATAACAGGAACAATTGCGGTTTTATTTGGAATTATTTTAAATCCTAATTCGGCAAAACCTTTTCTCATCTTGTCGGCGTTCTTGATTAAATTATTAACTAATTCAGGATGTTCCTCTAAGATATCCAAGGCTTTCAATGTTGCAGCACAGGATGCCGGTGTGGGACTCGCACTGAATATAATGGCAGGTGACAAGTGTTTCAAATAATTGATAACCCGTTCTTTTCCGGCAACAAAACCACCGAGCGATGCAAATGTTTTGGAAAAAGTACCCATAACCAGGTCGACTTCACTTTCTAAATCGAAATTGGATACTGTGCCTCTGCCGCCATTGCCTACTACACCAATACCATGTGCGTCGTCAATCAAAATCCTGGCTCCGTATTTTTTTGCTACTTCATTCATTTTAGGTAAATTAACCAGTTCGCCGGTTACTGAGAATACACCGTCTGAGACAATTAATTTTGCCGCTTTTGTAGGTAATCCTGAGAGTACTTTGTCTAAATCATCCATGTCATTGTGTTTGAAACGGACAAATTCTGCGAAACCTCCCTTTGCAAGTACACACCCATTCACTATACAAGCATGATTTTCTTTGTCGGAAATTACATATTCACCTTTTGTAACAAGAGTAGAAATTGTTCCTAATGAAGTCTGGTATCCGGTACTGAAAAGCAAAACGGATTCATAGCCAAGAAATTTAGCTAATCTTTCTTCCAGTTCAATGTGTAAATCTAATGTTCCTGTTAGATAACGGGAGCCTGAACAGCCTGTTCCGTACTTTTCTACGGCAATACTTGCTGCTTTCTTTACTTCAGGATGTGAAGTTAAACCGAGATAATTATTCGA
>JACRLY010000029.1:29801-33378 GCA_016219595.1 Ignavibacteriota bacterium
TCTTTGCCTTCTACTTTTACAACAGGTCCTTCGTTTTGTTCAATGGGATGAAAATATGGGTATAATCCTAAAGCTTTTACGTCGTCTGCTCTCGTGAAATTGTAACATTTATCGAATAAATCCACCTAAGTCCTCCAAATTTGTATTTCAATAAAAAAGTATAATATTTAGTATTTAAAAAAGAATACAAATATCCGTAAAATAACCAATCTTTACAAGACTAATTACATTAAATAAATCAATTTCGAAGGTTTTGGTTCTATTTTGGTCTCCATAGATGTTTCTTGATATTTACTTTATCACCTAAAAACTCTATTCCTTCATTTTCAAGGAGTTCTCTCATCAATTCCGGTGTTCTGAAATGTCTCTTTCCGGTTAGTTCTCCATTTCGGTTAATGACTCTGTGACATGGAAGTGAATCGTCTCCTGCTGCGGAATTAAGTGCCCAGCCAACCATTCGGGCGGATGATTTCAACCCGATTGCCTGGGCGATTTCACCGTAAGTGGTTACTTTCCCTTTTGGAATTTTTCCAACAATTTTTAATACTTTTTTAAAAAAATCATCGTTCGACTTTTTCGATTTCATATTTTTTTTTATTATAATCAATTTTTTTATCTACTATTTTATAGCAAAATTATTCTTTAAAATTATCAATAAAAAACAAACATTGATAAAAAACGTGTTTAGCCTAAAATTTTTTTTTAAATTTTAAAATTTGAAAAATAATATTAATAACGGATTGGAATTCATAGATTTTCTAAATGACAGGCTTACTAAACCCTTGCCGGGATACCTGGCTCATAGTCAAATGCAGCCTTTATTGAAAGGCAAACAATTCCGCACATTAACGCCTAAGGACGATACTTATCCCAGTGCTGTTCTTGTCCTGCTCAGGTTGAATGAGGAAATAAACGAATTGGAAGTTTTGCTTACTCTCAGGAGTAATAATATCAGGCACAGCGGGCAGATAAGTTGTCCTGGTGGTTTTGTCGAAACAGGTGAAGAACCGGTTGTTACAGCATTGCGGGAAGCAAGAGAAGAAATAGGATTAGAAACTGATAACTTAGTCATTCTCGGAACATTATCCGAATTATATGTACAACCCTCGAATACTTTAATTACACCGATTTTGGCATTTTCGAAATTTATAAATGACCTTGAAATTAATAAACAAGAAGTAGAAGAAGTTTTTTTTATTCAATTGAAAACATTACTCGATGAAAGAGTATTTAATAAAGAAACATGGAATCTACAGGGCAATGATGTTGAAGTTCCATTCTGGAAAGTCCATCAGACAACACCATTATGGGGTGCCACTGCTATGATTCTCGAAGAACTGTTATTTTTGTATAAAGAATTTAATAATTTATTATAATAATGTATTAATTATGAATGTAAAACCACCTGTATCAAAAAAAATTTATGATTTTCATTTTCCTGAATATTCAAAAAAGATAATAGCACCTGGTAAAATTCTATATTTTATTGAAAAAAAGGATTCACCATTATTCAATTTAAAAATAATTTCATCATCGGGAGCCTTTGATGATTCAACTCCCGGACTTTCGAACCTCACAACACAGATGACATTGAAAGGCACTAAGAATAGAAGCCAGGAAAAAATATCTGAGGAACTTGATTACCTGGGTATTAATCTTAATGCTTCTGCATCATGGGATATGTGCAGCTGGAATTTAATTTGTCTTGATGAACATAAGAACAAAGCTATACGGATACTTGGTGATTGTTTAAATAATTCAGTATTCCCGAAAAAAGAGATCGAAATACTCAAAGGGAGAATCCTGGCTGATTTATCCCAAAAGAAGGCTGAACCTTCATACCTTGCAAGGCAAGCGTTTTATTCAGGAATTTATCAGGATTCACCCTATGGTATTGCTATAACAGGTAATGATAAAAATGTTGAAGAAATTAATAAAAATCAACTTCTGGAAAAATACAATGAACATTTGAATAGAAGCAGAATTACATTTATTGTTACAACTCAAAACGGTTCTTTAGATACAACAGAAATGATAAATAAAATCATTTCTTTTAATCCTGTGATAAATAAAAAAAATAAAATTAAAAGTAAAAAAATAAAAATAAATAACAACCTTATCAGGTTAGCAGAAAAAACTAATGCAGAGCAAACAGCATTAAGACTCGGAAAAATTTCAATCGGAATTAACCATCCCGATTATATTCCATTATCTCTTGCTAATATAATCTTTGGGGGATATTTTATGTCAAGATTGAATGGAGTTATTCGGGAAAAATTAGGTTATACCTATGGTATTCATTCATTTATAGACTACAAACTCAGGGGTTCAACATTCCAGATTTCTTCAAGTGTCAATAAATCGACAACTGCAAAAACAATTAGTACGGTTTTTAAATTAATGGATAAGTTTTCAAAAGAAATTGTCAAAATAAAAGAATTTGAAAGAGCAAGGAAATACTTCCTCGGTTCTTTTTTAAGAAATATAGAATCGAATCAGCAGATTATGACATTGATTAATGTAATTGAACTATTCAACCTGAAAAGTAATTATTATGATGAAACATATAAATTAATATCGAACCTGACCCCTGAAGATATTTTTAAAGTTCAGCAAAAATATTTTGCTCCTGAAAATATAGTAATAGCCGCTGCAGGAGATATAAATTATTTAGAAAAGGAATTGAAAAATTTTTGTGAAATTAATTATTACCAACAATAAATTTTATAACTTTATCTTTGGTATTTTAATTTTCCTGACCGGAACAAAATCTTGAGCATATATCGGTTTAAATTCTTCAGGATTGGTAAATATGCCCTGGTTGTACATTCCGAATCCCAATTTCCCTATATGTTTCGCTGATAATTCTATTTGAATGAATTTATTGTTTAATAAATTGGACTTTTCATTAAAATTTCTGACATTTCCACAAATCAAATCCTGATTTGAAATTTTGCTGTCCAAATTTGATAATTCAATCAATTCAATATCTGATTTTTCCTCTAAATTTTTGTCGTATTTTGCTATGAATGCTGTGTTATTTACCGATTCCAGTATCGTCAATACATTTTCAAATTCAGTATGAATTTCGGAATTTAAAAATGAATTAGCAATTGATTTAAGTGTAGGAACTGCAATAAACTTTGGTACATCACCGAAACATAATGCTTTTGCAATTGCTGTTCCGATACGAATGCCGGTGAACGAACCGGGTCCGGCTGAAACAGCTACAGCACCCATATTGCTGATAGTTTTTTCTCCGCTTCCTTCTAAAACTCTTTTTACTATATCTGCCAGCATTTGGTCATGAATATTCCCGGAAATGATTTCTTCTTCAAATACAATCAAGCCGTCCTCTATCATGCAAACACCACATACATTCCCGCTTGATTCTATAGCTAAAATTTTTGCCATTAATTTACTTTTTTCTGAAGTTCATTTATTTTTTCCAAAAACTTTTCTTTCTTCTCTGGGAATTTGTCACACAACTTATAATAAACTTTGATTGATGTAGTGTATGCTTTTTGTATTTCATAGATTTGTGCCATTGTTTCAGAAACTATATAAGGTTCATCAT
>JACRLY010000081.1 GCA_016219595.1 Ignavibacteriota bacterium
CATGCCATTCGTGCCACGTCATGGCACATGAATCATTTGAGGATGTAGAAGTTGCTAAATTGATGAATGACAATTTTATTAATATTAAAGTGGACAGGGAGGAAAGACCTGACATTGACTCAATCTATATGCAGGTCTGTCAGATGTTTACAGGCGGCGGTGGCTGGCCCCTTACTGTTATTATGACTCCCGGGAAAAAACCTTTCTTTGCCGGTACATACTTCCCGAAGTTTTCGGTTCATAATCGCATCGGTATTATTGAATTAATTGATAGAATTAAAGATTACTGGCATAACAAACGAAACCAGGTCGATGAATCTGCCGAAGAAATTTTATCACTGTTAAATAATAGAAACAGGATTAATAATTTTGAACCGATAAATTATAGTATTTTCGAACGGGCATTTAAAGAATTAAGTTTCTCATTTGATTCTGTATTCGGTGGATTCGGCAATAAGCCGAAATTCCCTATGCCCTCCTATCTTTTTTTTCTTCTCAGGTACTGGAATATGAATAATGATGAACAATCTCTTAACATTGTCGAAAAGACTTTGCAGGAGATGAGAAAAGGTGGAATATACGACCACATAGGATTTGGCTTCCATCGCTATTCAACCGATGAACAATGGCTTGTCCCCCATTTTGAGAAAATGTTATATGACCAGGCACTCCTCTCGTTATTATATACTGAAACTTACCAAGCCACAAAAAATTCGGAATATAAAAAAGTTGCTGATGAAATATTAGACTATGTTCAAAAAAAATTACCTCCCGATGGCACATTCTTTTCAGCAGAAGATGCTGACAGCGAAGGTGAAGAGGGTAAATTTTATTTGTGGGAGAGTAATGAAATAGAAGAATTGCTTGGGGATGACAGCATAGTATTTAATTCAATTTATAACATAAAAGAAACCGGGAATTTCATTTCGGAAGCAAATCAATCCCAAAAATATTTTAATATTCCTTACCTTAAAACCTCCATTGCATTGCTTGAAGGGTATAATGGAATAAATAAAATTGAATTAATAAAAAAACTTGAGCAAATTCGTATTAAATTATATGAAGCAAGAGAAAAAAGAATCCATCCCGGGCTAGATGATAAAATTCTTACTGATTGGAACGGATTGATGCTTGCCTCATTCGCAAGAGCAGGGGCTGTATTCGGAAATCCAGCTTATTTAATTATTGCAAAAAGATGTGCGGATTTCTTTTTAAATAATATGAAAACTCCCGATGGAAAATTATTTCATAGGCACAGGCTGGGAAATTCGGGTATCATGGGTCTGTTAGACGATTATTCATTTTTTATATGGGGGCTAATAGAACTTTATTCTTCCACATTTGAAATTGAATACCTGCAATCCGCCATAGAACTGATGAACATTTGCATTGAAGATTTTTGGTCGACTGATAATAATTGTTTTTTCCAGTCATCAAAGAATTCAGAGTATTTGATTGCCCGGAAAATCGAATTTTTTGACGGAGCAATTCCTTCAGGCAACTCTGTTATGCTTCAAAATCTTGTTGTTTTAAGCAGGATTACAGGTGAAAAAAATTATTATGAAATAGCTGAAAAATTGACACTGGCATTTTCTGAATCTTTAAATAAGGCTCCAACAGCTTATACCCAATTTTTATGTTCTTATTATTCGTTCACCGGTGAATCACGTGAAATTGTAATTATCGGGGATTTGAATAATGTGAAAACTATGCAATTACTCAATATAGTTAATGATTTTTACATTCCCGGAACTGTAATACTCCATAAACAATCTAATGATTCTAAAATTGATGAAATATCAGAGTTGGCAAGAAATAAAACCATGATTAATGATGAACCTACTGCTTACCTGTGCATTAACAATACTTGTAAAGAGCCTGTAAATGAAACAGCTAAACTGAGAATTTTGTTATCCGGTAAAATATAATTTTTCGAGTATCGTTTTAAAAAAAAATAATTAAATTTACATTTTTGATAATTTTCTGAATTAACGGTAAAATATATATAAATAAATTCCACACAACAAAATCATTATAAATCATACATAAATTATTTTATGCTTCCTAATGCAAAATATATGTTCCACATAAATCAGAGGTATCAAAATGTATCGATGTTTATTAGCAATTATCTTTTCTCTTTTACTTTTCACATTGGATTCGAATTCACAATGGGAAAAAGCTAACGGCGGTAAGGAATTACCCGATTCAACTTCAATTTTTTCTATACTTACTAATGGGAACTCAGTTATTGCCGGAACTAAAAAAGGTATATACTTCTCAACAAACAATGGGGAAGACTGGGTCCAGAAAAATAACGGATTAGACGCTCAAGTCGAAATTACGGCATTGGGAATGAAAGGAAACCTATATTTTGTAGGAACTGTGGATGGGATCTATGCCAGTTCTGATAATGGTGATAATTGGACAGAAAGTGATGATGGAATCAATATACAGACTATATATTGTTTCCTTGTTAATGGCAGCAACATCTTTGTAGGTTCAACAGGAGGAGTATTTATATCAACCAATAATGGCAAGGACTGGTTACAAAAAAATCAGGGTATTCCTGAAGATGAATCAATATATGCGTTAACACTTAAAGGCAATACAATTTTTGCCGGCACATCAGTTGGAGTTTATGCTTCTTCAAATAATGGTACTAACTGGTCTAAGAAAAATTTCTCTGAAATCGTTACTTCAATCGTAACAAATAAAAATGAATTGTATCTTAGCGGTGAAGGCTATTATACCGGTATTAAAGTGTCTACTGATAATGGAAGCAGCTGGCTCGAAGAGAATAACGGATTTGATGTATCTAAAACTACTAAATATTATCTTCTGTCAGCAGGTGATAGTGTGTATTTGGGTGCCCAGGGTTTAGGTGTTTATGTGACTAATAATAAAGGAAAAAATTGGACTCAATTTAGCGATGGTCTGTCAGCTTATGTTCAGGGAAATGAGCTTATGCTTGCTTCAAATGATAAATACATTTTTGTAGGCTCAAAAGGTGCTTCTGGTTATTGTAATTTATGGCGCCGGGACAGAAACGAAACTCATATTGGAGTTAATGATGAAAATGAAATTTCAGGTGAATTTATTAAAGTAGCTCCAAATCCTGTGAAAGATATTCTTCACATAAAAGTAAATATACCTTCCGAACAAATTATTTCATTATCTATTTCCGATGTATTAGGTAATAATAAAGTCATTACCAATAATGAATTGAATATAGGAGAGAATAATGTTATTTCAATTCCTGTGGATAATTATTCTCCGGGTACTTATTATATCACTTTATCTACCACCAGTGGAACCATTTCGAAAGTGATTTCAATATATTAAACAAATTTTTCAAAAGAAAAAGGGAATCTTAAAGATTCCCTTTTTTATTATAATAAAATTGCTAAAATCAATCTCTTTGTTTTAATAGGACTACTCCTATTTTATTATCAATTCTTTTTAAAATTCAGCATTCAGAATTCATAATTCAGAATTTCTCAATAAAGTTTCATCAACTCTCTTAAAATGACGATCTGCTGCACCTCCGATGTACCTTCATAAATCTCAGTTACTTTTGCATCACGCATCATTCTTTCCACGTGGTACTCGCGCACGTATCCGTATCCGCCATGAATCTGCACGGCATCACGGGTTACTTCATTTGCTACTGCAGATGCAAATAACTTGGCTTCAGCCGAAGCAAGAACAATATCCTGGTTTGTGTCTTTCAGGTATGCCGCTTTATGTGTAAGCAGGCGGGCAGCATCGATTCTTGTAACCATATGTGCAAGCTTTTGCTGTATCATCTGATGCTCGAAAATCGGCTTCCCGAAAGCATATCTTTGCCTTGCATATTTCATCGAAAGCTCGAAAGCACCCTGGGCTATACCAACAGATTGAGCAGCTATCCCAATTCTTCCCCCGTTCAGACTTTTCATTGCAATTTTGAATCCCATGCCGGGTGTGCCTATCATTTGAGCTTCAGGCACTTTGACATTCGTTAATCCGATTGAACAGGTATCACTCGAACGCATTCCCATCTTGTTTTCAGGTTTTCCTGGTTCAAATCCTTCAGTCCCTTTTTCAATAATAAAACAGCTTATTCCTTTGTGGCGAAGTTCCATATTTGTTTGTGCAAACACAATAAATAAATCTGCATTTATTCCGGTTGAAATCCAGTTTTTTATACCGTTTAAAATCCAGTAGTCACCTTCCTTCTTGGCTAATGTGTGTTGTTTGGTAGCATCGGAACCCGCTTCGGGTTCACTCAGGCAAAATGCGCCGATTTTTTTCCCTTCGGCTAAAGGTCTTAGGTATTTTTCTTTTTGTTCATCGTTCCCGTAATGTTCGAGAAGCCAGTTAACAAGTGAATTCTGGACAGACAGTACAATTGTTACCGCTGCCTCCACTTTTGCTATTTCTTCTATTGCAAGTGTGTAACTTATCGTATCTAATCCCGAACCACCCCATTGGGGCGATACCATCATGCCGAGAAAACCCAGTTCCCCGAGTTTCGTAAGTATTTCACGTGGAAATTCTGCTTTGACATCTCTCTCAATTACTCCAGGTAATATTTCTTCTATTGCAAATTTTTTGGCTGCATCCTTTATCTGGAGCTGCATCTCATCATAATCAAAAGAATACATTCTTGTTCCTCATCTATATTTTAAGTTAAATTTCATTCTAAAGTAAAATATATATCTTGTACTATTTAATATATAATCGGCAAAAGGTTCATGTAATAAAAATCTTGTTTAATAGTTATTATACCTTGTGCAAATTAAAAAAATGAAATTAGTTATTCATTTAGTCAAAAAAAAATTATTTCAAATACAAGATACAAATAGCTTTTGATATATAAGGAGGAAAAATGATAAGAAATGCATTATTAATAATAACTTTTTTTCTGTCAACAGGTTTAATGTTTTCTCAGCCAAAGTTAAAAATAGAATGTGGCGACACATATAACTGGGGAAATGTGAAAGAAAAAGACTCACCTCTCAAGGCAAAGGTAAAATTATATAATATCGGAAACGATTCATTACGAATTTTGACCGTTAAGCCAACATGCGGGTGCACAACGGCGCCCTTGGATAAAAATGTCCTTGCTGCAGGAGATTCTGCCACTCTCGATATAAAACTTAATATCGGAAGTATTGCCGGACCTTTGCATAAAACAATTAACATTAATACGAATGATTCCTCAAAACCAAATGCAGTTCTCCATCTGAGGGCTGAAGTTGAAGTTCCTATTACATTTTATCCGAGCAAATTCTTTGCTTTTAATCAAATGTACGTAGGTGAAGAAGCTAAGCGTTCTGTTAAAATGATAAACAAAACTAACCAGAGAATTATGCTCAAAGATATTGACATACAGCCTTCGAATATTAAAGTAAATATTGAAGACGGCGACATACTCCCACCAAACGGTGAAATTGAAATTGTTGCAACTACAACTCCTGAAAAAGCCGGCGCATTTTCTTGCAGCTTAACGTTCAAGACAGACCATCCCGACATGCCAGAAGTCAATCTTTCTGGCTGGGGAACAATCAATCTGGAAAAACCAAAGAATCCTGCTGCCACAGAGCAATCAAAACCGAAATAATATTTTATTCTAAACAAAAAAAACCGGGGTTCGATTTAATTCTTTCCTCGGTTTTTTATTGATTATAAAATATACTCAAGCAAAAGGGCAGATTTGTAATCTGCCCCTTCATTCAAAATTCTAAATTCATTGAAAATTGAAAATTTTAAATTAAAAATTTCTTTTTAGGTTCCTGCATTATAATTCTTTATATATGCTTCCTGTTCTTTTGTCAGCTTATCAATTTTAATTCCCATCATCTTCAGCTTTGTGTTCGCGATGAATTCGTCCTGCTCGACAGGCAAATCCATCACCTCAAGTGGAAGTTTCCTCCCTCTTTTGTGTGCTTCCACCAATTTCAAATGGGACATAAACTGATTTGCAAATGACATATCCATAACCTCCGAAGGATGCCCTTCTGCCGCTGCTAAATTCACAAGCCGACCTTCTGCAAGCAGGTAAATTTTCTTTCCGTTCTTCAATGTATATTCTTCGCAGTTGTCCCTGATTGTCCGTTTGGATTTAGAGACTTCCTCGAGCTCGGGAATATTTATTTCAGCATCGTAATGCCCTGTGTTGCATACCACTGCACCTTCCTTCATTGACAAGTAATGCTTCTTGCGGATAATATCGCACACACCTGTCGCCGTTACAAATATATCACCGACCTTAGCCGCTTCATCCATAGTCATTACTTCGTGTCCTTCGAGCAAAGCTTTCAATGAAGCAGTTGCTTTCACTTCTGTGCAAATTGTATTTGCACCCAATCCCTTTGCCCTTTTTGCAACTCCTGAACCGCAGTGACCGTGTCCGGCAACAACGAAATTCTTCCCTGCAAGTAGAACAGACGTAGCACGTATTATTCCGTCGATTGTTGATTGTCCTGTGCCGTATACGTTATCAAAATCCCATTTTGTTTCAGTGTCATTAACAGCATAAACAGGGTAGTATAATTTACCGGCTTCGGCTCTGGCTCTCAGCCTCTGTATTCCTGTCGTAGTTTCTTCAGTGCCGCCGATTATAAAATTCTTTGCCATTGCCTGATGTTTTTCGTGAACTGTATTGATGAGGTCGCACCCGTCATCCAAAGTAAGATGAGGCGGGGCATCGATTGTTCTTTCTATGCACCAGTAAAAGTCCGGTCCGTTCCCGTGCCAAGCATAAATTGATAATCCGTCTTTTGCAAGGGCTGCAGCTACTGCATCATTGGTTGACAATGGATTGCAACCCGACCAGGATAATTCTGCTCCAGCAGCTTTGAAGGTTTTAATCAGTACTGCAGTTTCCTTTGTAACGTGCAAACATCCTGCTATTTTGTAGCCTTTAAAAGGCTTCGTCTTGCTGTATATATCACGCAGGTGCATAAGCACCGGCATCCTTGATTCCGCCCATTCGATTAGTTTCTTTCCTTCATCAGCGAGAGAAATGTCACGAACACAATATTTCCCCTGAACTTCGCTGAATTTACCTTTTGCTTTTTTTGTCGGGTATTTTGATTTATTTATTGTCTTAGTCATATTACTCCAATTATTTATTTCATTTTCTTAAACATGTTTACAAGGTCTAATTGTTCCCAGGGCAAATTCGGTTTCCCGAAGTGCCCGTAAGCGGCTGTCTGCCTGTATATCGGTCTTCTCAATTCGAATTTTTTTATTATGCCGTCGGGAGTCAAATCCACATTTTTCATAATGTACTTTTCAAGTTCACTCCTGCCGACAGTCTTTGAACCGTGGAGATTGACGAATATCGAAATGGGTTTCCTCACGCCGATTGCATAAGAAACCTGTATCGTACATTCATTGGTCAAACCTGCAGCCACAATATTTTTTGCTAGGTGGCGTGCTGCGTATGCACCTGACCTGTCAACCTTCGTCGGGTCTTTGCCTGAAAAGCATCCGCCGCCGTGAGGCGCCCGCCCCCCATAAGTATCAACTATGATTTTTCTTCCTGTCAAACCTGTGTCTCCGTGCGGTCCACCAATTACAAAACTCCCGGTAGGATTCACATGATATTTTGTATTATTATCAATTAGATTTTTCGGGAATACTTTTTTTACAACATTATTTATTAAATCTTCCTTTATTTTTTCCTGTTTGATGCCGGGTTCGTGCTGAGTCGAAATCACAATTGTATGAATTCTCAAAATCTCATTATTATCAGAATACTCTACAGTTACCTGTGATTTGGAATCAGGTCTGAGATAAGGCATAAGCTTTGGCTGTTTCTTCCTGATATCTGCAAGCTTCTTAACAATCTGATGTGCATACATAATCGGAGCAGGCATCAGTTCGGGAGTTTCATTGCATGCATATCCGAACATCATCCCCTGGTCACCGGCACCGCCTTTGTCTACTCCCTGTGAAATATCGGGTGATTGCGGATTTATTACATTAATTACACTGCATGATTCTGCATCAAACCTGTATTCTGCTTTGTTGTACCCGATTTCGGCTATGACATTTCTTGCCAATCTATGCAAATCAACATATGTTTTCGTTTTAATTTCGCCTCCGATAATCACCATGCCTGTTGCTACAAAACATTCGCAAGCGACACGGCTGTATGGATCTTTTTCTAGCATTGCATCGAGAACCGAATCGGATATTTGGTCGCATATCTTATCCGGATGTCCCTCCGAAACTGATTCTGATGTAAATAAATATGTTTTATTATTACCCATAATTTAAATTCAATTAAAATTCACAAACTATTTTTCATTATCCGTAATTTATTTCACTTGAGTTGCCAACATTCAGCCGGTTGAAATTTCCCCTAACGTATGCATTATTGCCGATTATAGACGATTCAAGCAATGAACTCGTAACGGTTGCCCCGTCGCTGATAATAGAATCCCTGACAACGCTGTCTATCACTGTTGCTCCGTCTGCCACTGTGGCATAAGGACCTATCACTGACCTTTCAATTATTGCATTTTTCGCTATATAAACCGGGGGTACAACCACTGCTTCATTTAAAATTATATTAGAAGAGTACTTATCGAGTAAATACCTGTTTGTATTTAGCAAGGTCTCAGGCTTTCCGCAATCGAACCATCCTTCTACAGGGAAGGTGGAAAATTCCTCGCCTTTTTCCTTCATTAGTTGCAATGCATCAGTAAGCTGATATTCACCCTGTGTTTTGATATTCTTCTTAATTATTTCTTCGAGACTCGTTTTCAATAGTATGGGATTTGAAATATAATACAAACCGACAATTGCCAGGTTCGAAACATGGTCCTGAGGCTTTTCAACAAACTTTTCAATCCTGTTTTTCTTATCCGGCACAACTACACCAAACCTGCGGGGGTCATCTACTTCTTTCACCCCGATGGTCGAAACTGTTGATTTTTTTAGAATCGACAGGTCCACATCAAATATAGTATCACCCAAAATAATAAGAAGTGGTTCTGAGTCAAAAGTTTTCCTTGCAACCCAGATTGCGTGCCCCAGACCAAGAGATTCATCTTGTTTGATAAAAGACACATCAATTTTATAATGTGAGCGGACGTATTCCTCTACTAATTTCCGCATATAACCCGTAACAATAGTCGCTTTTTCAACACCCTGGGCTATCAATGTGTCGAGAATATGCCCCAAAATCGGCTTGCCTCCAACGTTCAGAAGCACCTTCGGAAGCGTATAAGTATGCGGACGCAATCTCGTACCCACACCTGCAACTGGAATAATGGCTCTCATTATTATTATATTCTAATTATTTATAATTAATAGAACTCCAAAAATACGATTATTTTATTTAACCAACAATTGTTGGTTTCATTCAATAAGTCTTTCCAAATCAAAACAAAGTGTAACTATTCAATATAAAAACACAGGCAAACAATAATGAAGAATTACATAAATTTGCAGAAAAAGGTTATGATGAAATATGAAATAGATAGTGGAAATCATGGTATAGTATTCGAAAATTTGATTGAATACATTAGCCATGAAGCAGTTAAGCAAAAAGAACCGATAAAGCCTGTCTTTAAAACTGATGATTTTTGCTTATACAATGAAGATTGCCTTAAGGTCATGGCAAAATTTCCCGATAATTATATTGATATGATATTTGCAGACCCACCTTATATGCTTTCAAACAATGGTTTCACATGTTATGCTGGAAGGATGGTATCTGTAAATAAAGGTGACTGGGACAAAAGCAATGGATTTGAAGAAGATTTAAAATTTAATGAAGCATGGATAAGTGAATGTAAAAGGATATTGAAGCCTGAAGGCTCTATATGGATTAGTGGAACTTATCATTCAATCTATCAATGTGGTTTTTTACTTCAAAAATTGAATTTTCATGTTTTGAATGATATAACTTGGTACAAGCCCAATGCTGCACCAAATTTGAGCAGGACTGTTTTTGCTGCAAGTCATGAAAATTTGATTTGGGCTCGCAAAGACAAAAAAGCAAGACATATTTTTAACTATGATTTCATGAAAAATGGTAATTTTAAAGAGGATATTTTTAAAAATGATAATAGACAAATGAGGTCTGTTTGGGCTATAAATACACCAAAACCAGATGAGAAGTTTTTTGGTAAACATCCAACTCAAAAACCAGTAGATCTTTTAAAAAGAATTATAATCTCTTCAACAAATGAAAATGCAATTATTCTTGATCCATTCAATGGTGGCGGAACTACAGGTATTGCTTCAAAAATCATAGGAAAGAGAAAATATATTGGGATTGAAATCAATAAGGAATATATTGACTTAACTTTAAAACGATATAATCAACTAATTAATCATTCAAAATCATTTTTTTAAAATTATATAATATAAAAATCAAATTGTAACAAAGAAAATGTTAATTATAATTTTAATCTAATTAATTAATAAAATATCTTATTTCGAATATGTTAACAAGAATTATTGCAATAAAAAATCTCGAGAAATATCTTGGACAGGATTTAGCAAATCTTGCCGAGACATTTGGTATTACTACTTTTAAAGGAGTAAAACAGAATAAAGGATGGAAGGGACTTACATTAGAGAGACTTGCAGGATTAAGGGTTAATAATGAGCAAGCTCCCAATGGTTTAGGTTTTGAGCTAAAATCTGTAGCATTTACAAAAATAAAAGGAGAACTTCAACCCAAGGAAACCATGGCAATTACAATGATTAACCCAATTCAAGTAATCAATACTCAATTTTATAAAAGCCATTGCTGGGAAAAACTAAAATCACTTATTTTTTGTGCAGTATTATGGAATGGAACTCATAATATCAAATCAGAATTATTGAAAGTAAAATCATTTGACTTTATTGAATCCGATTATTTAATCAAAGAGATTGAAAATGATTATGAGTTCATTAGACAGAAATTAATAGATCATGGATTTTCATCTTTAACTGGTAAAGATGGAAAATGGATTCAAGCAAGAACAAAAGGTCCAGGTCACGGATCAATTTCAAGAGCATTCTATGCAAGAAAATCCCTTATCAAAGAAATTTTTAAAGATTAATTTACATATAAATTTTTCCTAATATTAATCATGTAATAATATTTTTTTAAAACTATATTATAAAAAAAATACAATTTTAAAACCATTTTAAAATTGTTTTCTTGACTTATCATTCCCACAACCTTATCTTTGTCTCACTCGTTCTTTGACATTCCATGATGAATAGCCACTATCTTTAGATAGTGGAATAGGGTTCACTTGCTCCTTTCGACTTTAGTCACTTATTGTCATCTTTTGCCAACCCCAATAGGACAAAACGTAACAAAATATAACATTTCCCAAAAACTCTGTGAAAATCTGTGCAAAACTCTGCGGAACTCTGTGAAACAAATTATCTTGTCTTCAATTCTGTATTTAAAATTTAAGAATTCAAAAATTTATTGAAAATTGAAAAATAAAAACTCTGTCAAAACTGCTCCGGATGCACAAATTTGCACCTTTTTGGCTTCATATAACCAAAAACTCTGTGAAACAAATTATCTTAGTCTTCAATTCTGTATTTAAAATTTAAGAATTAAAAATTTATTGAAAATTTCAATTATATACATATCAACAATTCAAAATTTAAAATTCAAAATTCAAAATTCAAAATTTCGGTTTTAAATTACCTCACCTTAAATGTTGTCATCGCTATAATCGCTAGCATTATAGCCATAATGTAGAATCGGACAACTGTTTTGAATGAGTGTCAGCTTGATTTATAAGTTCACTTAATCGCAACTATTAATTCCTTACCTAATCCCTGCCTGATAATTTTGTATAATGTTGAGAGTTGTATTTCACTTTTTCCTGATTCAATTCTTGAAATGTAACTTTTTTTTGTGCTTGTCCTCAATGCGAGTTCCTCTTGTGTGAGATGTGCCTTTGTTCTTGCTTCTTTAAGTAATACACCAAGTCTGAAAGCCATGGATTCAGCATCAAAGCTGTCTCTTTCGGTAGTTCCTTTTTTGCCGTATTGCTTATCTAAATGTTCTTCGAAAGTTGTTATTTTATTCATTTTATATTCTCTTTGTCTTTATTATTAAAATATTCGAATTTTAATTTTTCACCAATCTCAATTTCTTTTCTGGGTGTTTTTTGGCTTTTCTTCGTAAAACAATTTAATAATACAATTATTTTATCATCATCAAAAAAACATAAAATTCGGATTTCTTTAATAAATGTCGAAACTCTAACTTCATATAAAGCATCTGAACCTTCTAAATTCTTTAAAAATTTTATGGGAACTCGTTCAACATTTCGAATCAGGTCAAGAACAAAATCGATTTTCCTTTTAACTTTATCCTCTTGCTGATTATAAAAATCAGAAAAATGATTACCATAAATAATAATTTCTCTATTCATTACAAAGTTAACTAATTAGTTAACAATATCCAAATTATTTTTTGTCAATTTCTCACCTCACCTTAAACGTTGTCATTGCAATTATCGCAAGCATTATAGCCATTATGTAGAATCGGACAACTATTTTAGATTCGTGCCATCCCGATTTCTCGAAGTGATGATGCAAAGGTGCAATTTTGAAGAGTCGTCGTGGTTCTCCGTAACGTTTGCGTGTGTATTTGAAGTAAGTTACCTGGAGAATAACTGAAACTGTTTCAGCAAAGAAAATACCTCCGAGTATCGGAAGTAAAAATTCTTTCTTTAATAAAACACAAAGACATCCCACAGCACCACCGAGTGCAAGTGAACCGGTGTCGCCCATGAATACCTGTGCAGGATATGCGTTGAACCATAAGAAACCAAGCGATGCTCCAACGAGTGCTGAACAGAATATTACCAATTCATCTGTTCCTCTCAAATACATTATATTCAGATAATCTGAAAAAACTGCATTTCCTGTAATATAACTGATTATCCCCAGTGCAAGGATTACAATACCAACTGTCCCCATTGCAAGTCCGTCCAATCCGTCAGTGAGATTGACGGCATTTGATGTTGCTGTTATAATGAATACAACTACGGGTATATAAAACCATCCGAAATCGAAATTGAAATCCTTAGCAAAAGGTATTGTAGTCAGCGAATTAAATTTGTCAAAATTCTTTGAAAACAAATCCGGGAAGAAAAAAATTGTGGAACCGACAATCAAACCGATTGTTATCTGACCGATTAATTTATATTTTCCGATTAATCCGTTTGGTAATTTTTTTATGACTTTAAGATAATCATCAAGGAATCCGACTGCACCAAGCCATGCTGTTGTAATTATAATTAATATTACAAACATATTCATCAAGTCTGCCCAAAGCAAGGTTGGAAATAATAATGCGAGAAGAACAATCAAACCTCCCATAGTCGGTGTTCCCGCTTTCAACGAGTGGTTTCCGATGTCGGTTAATTCGGATTTTGCTTGCTCACCGATTTGTCTTTTCTTTAATGCACGTATTATTTTAGGACCGAATATAAAACTAATTAGCAATGCTGTAATTGCAGCAGCAGCAGCCCTGAAAGTAATATATTGGAATACGCCGAATCCGGGCGTATGTAGTGTTTGTCTTATCCAGATTGCAAAATAATAAAGCATGTTTCCTCATTAACAAATAAATATAACTAATTAACCACAAAGCTCACAAAGTTATAGACACAAAGAACACAAAGTTTGATTTATAATTGTTTAGCACTTTCAATAATTACAAAAATTAAATGATTACTCTCCTAATCCCATCTTTTAATTTCAATACATTAAAATTGATTAGTAATCCGAGTTTATAATTACCCAATTTTAAGTAAGTCAATACCTGTGCCAAATGCAAATCATTTAATGCTTCAACTGATTTTAATTCTAGTACGAGTTTATCTTCAACTAATAAATCAATTCTATAACCGCAATCTAATTTGACACTATTATATACTAACGGTAATTCTTTTTCTTTTTCGACCTTTAAACCTACTTCTTTTAATTCATAATATAAACATTCCTGATAAGATTTTTCAAGCAATCCGGGGCCCAAGGTTTTATGTACCTTAATTGCTAATCCTATTACAACATTTGAAAGTTCATTTTCATTCATTACAACACCAAATAATATCTAATTTTACCTCTAAGGTCACAAAGAAATTCTCAAAGTTCACAAAGATTTATATTTATATCTTAGTGAACTTTGTGTCTTATTCTTTGTGTTCTTTGTGTTAAAGCTTGCTATCATGTACCCAAATTATTCTTCAAATCTTCAATTATCATTTCCATTGTCATTCCTCGTGAACCCTTTACGAGTATCACATCTCCATCTTTAATCCGATTCTTCAATTCGGAAGATAACTCTTCTTTTGAAGTAAAGTACTCTATATTTTTACTTTTAATTTCATCAAATGCCTTTTTCATTTCAATTCCTGTTATCATAATTATATCGGCTGTACTCGCTGCATTGCTTAACAAACTACAATGCTCTTTATATGAGGCATCGCCTAATTCTCTCATATCACCGAGTACAGCAAACTTTTTTGCTTTTGTATTAAAATTTCTCAATGTTTGAAGTGCGGCAGCCATCGAATCAGGATTAGCATTGTAACAGTCATTAATAATTTTAATTGGACCGAAATGCTCCAAATACATCCTGCCATAACCGTGACCCTGGGGCTGATAATAAGTTTCAAGTCCATATTTAATTTCATCATCAGACAATCCGAAAGCTATAGCAATTGAAGTTGCAGCTATTGCGTTTAATCCTGTTGTAAATCCAATTGTATTAAGCTTTGCAGTAAATTTCCTGTCGGCAAATGAAAAATTTAATATTGGATGTAATTCATCATCCAATTCAATTTTTGCTTTTACATCAGATTCTTCGCTTGTACCATAAGTAATTACATTCTCAAAAAGTCTGATATACTTCATTAATCTATCATCATCGAAATTTATAAATGCTGTTGAATTCCTTTTTGCCAAATATCCAAACAGGGTAGTTTCTTCAAATTCAACTCCATCAAGGTCAATCAATTTTTCTAAGTGTTCTCTGCCTATATTAGTTAATAATCCGTGGGTAGGTTCCATAATTGATGATAAAATTGAAATTTCTCCTGGTTCGTTAGTACCCATCTCAAGCAGTGTAACTTCATACCAATTAGTCATCTGCAAGAGCATAAGAGGTACCCCGATTTGATTATTGAAGTTCTCGTGTGTGCTTAATAATCTGAATTTTTGGGAAAGTAAATGAGCCGCTATATTTTTTGTAGTTGTTTTACCATTTGAACCTCCAATTGCAATCACCGGAATTTTAAAACGCTTCCTGTGATAATTAGCTAATTTCCCCAGAGTCTCCAATGTGTTTTGAACTACAATAAAACTATTATTACCTTCAATATTTTTCTTATTCCAATCATGGTTGACAATTGCCGCAGATGCACCTCTGCCGAAAGCTTCATCTATTCTTGTATGTCCGTCGGAAGATTCACCGGGAAGAGCTATAAATATTTCCCCGGCTTTCAGTGTCCTGGTATCTGTTGAAATTCCCGAGCAGTTGAAATTATCAGGGAAATTAATAAAAGAATCGCTGCTAAAGAGTGTCAGTAAGTCGGATTTATTAAATCCTGCATTATTTGGAAGCATCTTATTTATTTGATAAGTGAATATTACAACATTCAAAATTATAAATTTTCGGGAGAATAATAAGTCAAAATTCATCTAAAATGTGGAAAAGTTGTATTATTGATTTTGTATTTTTGTCCGGGATTAATTAATAAATAGTATTTAAATGCGGCATAAGACTAAAACTTCGAAATTGTTACTTATTTTGATCGCCATGGGATTTTTTATCTGGTTTGGAGGGTCAATCATAAGGACTGCTGTCGCATACGACCTTTTTATACCTGCTACCGAGCTTACTCTCAAGAATTATTATTCGGAAGAATTACGAATTCAGACAGTAAAACTTTTTGCAATTGGTGCTGTCTATACGGATATATCTTATGGAATAGCTTTTATTTCTACTGTTTTGCTGTGCATTTATTGGAGAAAAAATATTAAGGAGCGGGGATGGCTATTCATGGCTTTTGTACTTGTCTTTATTTCTGCACCTGTTGAATTGGCTCTGATTTATTTGGATATACAACTTAGCCTTGGTTTATATTATGGAAATGAGATAATAAAATTCAGCGACAAAATCATTAATGATTATTTTATGTTCAGATATACAAAAATGGTGATACCATCAACTATGTCTTTTCTTGCATTTATAAGTGCAATTATTTTTATTATCTGGCGTCCATTGGACAAGCCTGATATTGATAAAGAATTTAATCTCAGTACTCAGGAGGGGGGAAAATGAAACTTAAAGAAATATTCGATGAATTGATTAATGTTGCCCAGGATGCTGGCATTACTGTAAAAAAAGAAAAAGGAAATTTCCGCGGTGGTTATTGCGTAATCAACGGGAAGGAAATGATTGTACTTAATAAATCTACTACACTGGAAACTATGTCAAGTCTTGTGGCTAAGAGTCTTGCCGAAAGAGCTGTTGATAATGTATACATTAAACCTGTTGTCAGAGATTTCATTGAAAAGGAAAAAAACGGATTGATCCAGTTGAGTATTGAGTTCAATCTGGAACTACTTAAGTAGATTATATCATTTTAATAACTGTTTTTACAATTCCGCAGATTTCAAAATTATCATTCGGTTTTATTTTGATTTTTTGATATTCAGGATTCTCCGGCAATAAAGCTATTCCACTCCCATTGGTTTTTTGCAGTCTTTTAATTACATAATGTTCGTTTAGAGAAGCCATGATAATATCTCCGCTTTCTGCATTTTCGCTCCTGTTGACAAGTACAATATCTCCGGATGAAATACCGGCATTAATCATTGAATCACCTTTAACTCTTATTAGAAAGGATTTGTCAGGTTTATAACTGAACATTTTTCTGAAGTCAGCAGAATTCTTATTCAAATTTATTTTTAGAAATTCTAATAAAGTATCATTCTTCCCACTATAGTTTTCATCTTGACTTTTTAAATTTGCTTTATCCAATAGAAATTCCTTTGTTCGTATAAATAATATGAACAAAAAGCATTTTTTATGCCATCTTAATCGACAAAAAATAAAAATTAAGAATTAACAAATAGATATGTTCCACAAATCAATTTGAAAAACTGATTTTTCTCAGAATTTAATTTATCTAACTGTCGCCGTTATTTTTCTTTGTTATTCCATTTAGGAACAATGCAGGGTCAATAAGTGATTCTGGAAGATGTTCACCGAAAAAACTTCCTGCAAGGTAAGGATGAACAGCTGTAACAGGAGCTTTGTAGACTTCGAGATGAAGCATACACATTGAACCTTTTTCAGCAAGTTCGCGGACATAGTACGGGTCTTTATATGTTACGTCCTTTTCCGAGATAACAGTGCCAACCAATCCAATAGGCTGTCCTGTTTCGACGAACTCACCAACATGGATAAACACTTCTTTTAATTCGCCATATTTAAAAAGTATATTCTGAGATGTTTTGATTATGATATAATATGTTTTTCTCCAGTATGGATGCATCTCTGGTGAGGTGAAAACACCATAATCAATAACTTTCCCACCATCTATAGCAAGAACTTCTGCTCCATCAGGTGCATGGATATCTACACCGCAATGACGACGGTCACCACGGTCCTCCCAAAACGAGCCTATTTGTCCGTTTTTCGGAATTTCTTTTGAATAACTGTCCGGTACTGGCCAAACTTTCATTTATTATTATAAAATATATTTTCCAACAAAAGTAATAATACAAAAATTGATTTTTTGTTTCAATATTAAATTTAATTTTATATTTATTTTACAATTTATCATAAAAGCAATATTTCCAAAGTAGAGATTTTATTGTTTTTTTTGTAGTTTATTTTATTCTTATCGTGTCAAAATTTTTACTACAATATTAATTTTCAAACAAAATAACCGGTTTGCTTTTGCTAAATAAAAATAATTATTTCTTTTTTTTATACTCTTTTGCTTTATCAACAAAATATTTTCCAATCGGTTTTGACATCGGATTGTTTTCATCCAGTCTTTCCGGGTGCCATTGCACTGCAAGCATAAATGGCTTCGAATCAGGCGTTGACCATTCAAATGCTTCTATCAAACCATCACGGGTTCTTGCAGAAACACTAAGACCTTCGGCTATTTTATCGACAGCCTGGTGATGGTTACTGTTTACTTTAGCAATTGATGTACCAGTTAGTTTATGTAACAAACTACCTTCCAATACTTTAATTTCGTGGAAACAGGTATCAGGATTAGTGCATCTGTGCACTACCATTGTATCATAATCCTGTTCAATATCAACAATTAATGTTCCCCCGAGAGCAACATTTAATATTTGTTCACCTCTGCATATTCCAAGTATTGGAATTTTCTTCTCTAATGCTTTTTGTATTAATATGAATTCAAGTGAATCCCTGTGGCTGTCTATTTCACATCTAAGAGTATCCCATCCTTTACCATATCTTGAAGGATGAACATCAGGACCTCCTGTAAGTAATAAACCATCACTATCTTCAAGCTCTTTCATTGCATCCTGGATGCTCATATCATATAAATCGATACAATCGACTTTACTATCTATTTTATTCAGCCATTCCGAATATTTTTCATATCCTTTATGTTCACTCCCTTTGGATAATACTATTTTAACATCCCTACCGAAAATTGTATAACTTATAAAAATCAGCGAAGTACATATTATTATCAATATAATAATATTGGTTATTTTTGATTTACTCATTTCCTTTATTTTCTTCAATTTTTGATAAAATATAATCCCTGAATATTTTCTTTTTTTCTATTATTTCAATTCTTATGGGATAAATATAACAATCAATATGATTTTTTTCAAAATTACTTTTGTAAGTATTTAATTTTACTGCATCTTTTTCTGTCGTTATAATCCTATTTATACCTGTATTATCACATTCCTGAATGATGAATTTCAAATCATTTTGAGTATATCTTTTATGGTCTCTGAATTTAATATGTTTCACTATATTAAATCCTTCTGATTTTATACTACTTTCGAACCGTTGAGGATTTGCTATACCTGAAATTGTTATGACATCTTTGTTTATTTCATTTTGCAAAGAACTACCATTCAGATTCATTAATGGTTCCGGTATGATTTCAGCTCTAAATATTTTCTGCTTTTCACTTTTGTTATAATTAAATTCAATTTGATTTTCAATTATTCCGATTTCCACAATTAAATCAGCCCTCGATGCTGAACTTATTGGTTCCCGGAGGCTTCCCGCAGGTAAAAGTTCTTTTTCTTTTACTGTGTTATTGTCGATTAATAATATATCAATATCACGGTGAAGGTTCCGATGCTGGAAACCATCGTCGATAATAATTAAATCCGGACTAAGATGTTTTTCAGCTATTTGAGCAGCTTCGCTTTTATTCTCATGTGCTACAACAGGGGCTTTTACTTTTTTGGCTATCAAAAACATTTCATCTCCCGCTAAGTCAGGGTCATCAACAATATAATTCCCATCTGAAACGAGGATATAACCTCTTCTTTTTTTCCTGTAACCCCTGCCAATGATAACAGGTCTGAATCCTGATTCGATTAGCATATTTGCCAGAAAAATTACGAATGGAGTTTTTCCTGTTCCTCCTGTAGTCAAATTGCCGACACTTATGACAGGAACATTGCATTTAACAATTTCCTTTTTGCCTGAGTCATAATTCCTGTTCTTTGACTCAACAACACTGCCATATATTTTTGATAGAAACTTAAGCATAATCTTAAAATCTTTTTTTGAATAGCCACTACTTTTAAGTAGTGGGTTGAATAAACACTAATTCGGGATTTATCCACTTAAGTAAATGACTAAAGTCAAAATCAAGTGTGAAAATATCCCCACTATCTAAAGATAGTGGCTATTCATTAAAATTAGATAATTCTTTTAATTTTATTTCACATTCCTTAAGCAATTTATTAATTTCTTCTTTATTTAATTCTTTGTCTATTATTATTGGCTCTGAAAAATTCAACATTATTTTTGAGAAAGGATATGGGAATAAGAACCTGTCCCAGCTTTTTTTAAATGTATAATTACATTTAATTTTTACCCCACACAAAATCAATGGTACTCCACTTCTTTGGGATGCAATAACAGCTCCTGCTTTGAATTCATAAATTGGTCCCTGAGGCCCGTCGGGAGTAATGAGCGTAAATCCATCTTTAGCAATTTCAATTATAAATTCTAAAACTTCCTTTCCACCTTTTGAAGAAGAACCTCGAATTAGTCTGTATCCCCATTTTTCTAATATCCCGGATAATACTTCACCATCTTTGCTGAGGCTGACAACCGCAGTTGGATTATTTTTGCTGAAATATTTCCAAACCGGAAGCATTAAACCATGCCAGAAAGAAATAATTGAGGGCTTTTTCGGTACATTTCCAATAATTTCATATCTCCAGGTTTTACTGATTAGCCGTACAAGAAAAATACCTAATCTATGTGATAATTTCAGTCCCATCACCAATTCAATTCCTTTATTATAAGTTCGGCAGCATGTTTTGATGCACCTTTTTCACCGAGCAATTTTCTTATTCCCGAAAATTCATTCAGTATTTCATCATACCTCTTTCCATTATTGAAAAGCGATAAAATCTCATTCGCAATAGTCTCCGGTTTTGCATCCGACTGAATATATTCATTAACAACTTTCTTTCCGGCAAGAATATTGACAAGTGAAATGTTATCGAGTTTAACTAATCTTTTTCCGAGTCTATAAGATATTGGGGAAGTCTTTAATACCATTGCGAAAGGCATATTGCACAATGCAGCTTCAAGCGTGGATGTTCCTGTTTTAACAATTCCTGCATAAGCTTTATTCATCAATGATTTTGAATCATCCCATAGTTGCCAGTCTTTGAATTTATTCAAATAAGATTCATATTCACTTTTACTAATTGTAAATGAAACTGATAAACCAAATTCCAATTCAGAATTTTCATTTTTTAGTATTTGAGCAATTGAATTGAACAAAGGCATGTGTTTTACTATCTCCTGCTTTCTGCTACCGGGCAGAAAAGCGATAAGGTTTTTATTCTTGTCAGCATTACCAGGATTATTTATAAAGTCAGGATTATCGAGAAGGGGATGTCCCACAAATTCTGTTCTAATGCCAAATTTATTGAAGAAATCTTTTTCAAAAGGGAAAACTGCTAACAGTAGGTCAGTAACATCTGCAAGTTTCTTAGCCCTGCCTTCTCCCCAAGCCCAAAGCTGTGGTGCAATATAATAAATCACAGGTATTCCCATTTGTTTTGCGAATGAAGCAAGACGGATGTTAAAACCGGGATAATCTATCGGAATGAATGCATCAAACTTCTCATTTTTCAAAATTCTTGCACAATTCTTAATCAGGTTTCTAAAAAAGAAATACTTCTTTGCAACTTCCCAGAAACCGACAACAGAGACCTGTTCCAGGCTGACAAGCGGATTCAATCCTTCTCTGCACATAGCATTTCCGCCGATACCTATGAATTCAATATCAGGTGACATTAACTTCAGTTCAGCCATCAGTCTTGCACCATGAGCATCACCCGAAGGATCACCTGCCGATATGAATATTTTTTTCATTCTATTATAAATATACCGCAACTACGTTGCTCTTTTCCCTAATTAGTTCAGTAGTTATAAATATACCGCAACTACGTTGCTTTTTCAAAATTAAATTGCGTAGCAATGATATATATATAACACAATTAATTCCCAGATACATAGAATCACGTATTGATGGCATATTCATTGGTTCAATGTTTTCAAAAACTCTACCAAATTTCTCACCGCTTTGCCTCTGTGGCTAAGAAGGTTTTTTTCTTCTGATGTCATCTCTGCAAATGTCTTGTCGAAACCATCAGGTACAAAAATTGGATCATAACCAAAACCATTTACACCGCGTTCTTCTTCGTTTATTCTTCCACTGCATATTCCTTCTATAAACTCAGCTTTTCCTTCATCAAAATAACAGATTACGGTTCTGAACCGTGCATTTCGTTTTTCTTCAGGAACACCATTCAAAAGATTCAAAACTTTCTTCCTGTTCTCTGCATCGTTACCATGCACACCTGAATATCTTGCGGAATTCACTCCCGGCTCGCCATTTAATGCTTCAATTTCCAATCCTGTGTCATCTGAAATCGAAGGAACATTTGTCAGAGAATAAAATTCAGATGACTTCAGAAAAGCATTTTCTTCCAGTGTTTTGCCTGTCTCTTCAATATCTATCGAACTATCCAGTACATCAGCAGGTGTTACTATTTCAAATATACCCTGAAATTCTTTATCGAGGATTTCTTTAATTTCTCTTACTTTGTGTTGATTATTCGTACCAATTAATAATTTCATTAATTATTCACTTTTTGTTATTCACTATTCACTTATTAATTCCCTTCAATAATTCAGTTACTGCATTAGTCGGAGTGATTTTTCCTTCCAGCAATTTCTTATCAATTTCTATTCTCTTTTTCTCAACTTTTGAATTGCCGTAAAATCGGTTTTTCAGGGATTCCTCAACCAATGCATATACCCAGTCGAGTGTCTGCTCTTTTCTACGTAAATCGAATATATCTGATTTCTTTGTTTTCTTTTCAAAATCAATGATTAAATTCCATAGTTGTTCTATACCCTGGTCGTTTAATCCCGAACAGGTGAAAACCTGTGTTTCCCATCCTTCGGTAGCAGGTAAAAGGTAATGAACCGCCTGTTTGTATTGTTCTTTTGTCAAATTAGCCGATTTTATATTATCACCGTCAGCTTTATTTATTGCAATTGCATCGGCAAGCTCGACCGCACCTTTTTTGATTCCCTGAAGCTCGTCACCGCCGCCTGGTAAAATGAGGAGAAGATAGAAATCAACCATAGAACGGACTGTGATTTCACTCTGTCCGACACCTATTGTTTCAACAATGATTATATCGAATCCAGCCGCTTCGCAAAGCATTATTGATTCACGTGTCTTGCGTGTTACACCGCCAAGTGTTCCGCCTGACGGGGATGGTCTTATAAAAGCGTTTGGATTCCGTGAAAGATTTTCCATCCTTGTTTTGTCGCCGAGTATAGAGCCTCTTGAACGGCTGCTGCTGGGGTCAATTGCAAGGACTGCGACTTTGTGTCCCTGACTGCATAGATATGTTCCGAATGATTCAATGAATGTGCTTTTGCCAACACCAGGAGCACCAGTGATTCCAATTCTGATTGATTTTCCTGTTTTATGTAATATTTTACCAAGAACTTCTTGTGCTTTTTCAATATGCTTAGGAGAATTACTTTCGATTAGAGTAATAGCCTGAGCAAGTATTGTCCTGTTATCTATTAGAACACCATCAACATAATCTTTGACAGAATGTATTTTTGTTTTGTTTGTGGTCTTCGATTTCTTTGCTGATGATGAGCTGACACCATCAAGAACCTTAGTGGCAAAGCCCTTTTCTGTGCTTGCCCATTCGGGTTTTCGTGTCTTTATTTTTTGTTTTTTTGTCATATTAATATTTCTATAAATATGTCGCAACTATGTTGCTCTTTTCCTTATATTGTTATGCTGTTATAAATATATCGCAACTACGTTGCTTTTTTTTCTTCCTTGTTTCCAGAATTATAAATATGTCGCAACTACGTTGCTCTTTTATTTTACAAATTTCGTTTTAAAATCAATTTGCCACTTTTGTTCAGTAATTTTAATTTTTGAATTGCGTAGCAATATCATATTTATAACACAGTCAATTCCTATATATATTGAATCACGTAGTGATGGTATAAAAACTATTACACTTTATTAAAAAGTTCTTCCATCACTTTCTCTGCTGCAACAGGTATAACAGTTCCCGGACCGAAGATGGCTGTTACTCCTACATTGTATAGATATTCATAATCCTGAGGAGGGACCACTCCACCAACAACAACCATAATATCTTCCCTGCCAAGTTTTTTCAGTTCATCAATTAGTTGAGGTACGAGAGTCTTATGTCCGCCTGCGAGAGAGCTTGCTCCTACAATATGTACATCATTCTCAGTTGCCTGACGGGCAGTTTCATCAGGTGTCTGGAATAAAGGTCCAATGTCAACATCAAACCCAAGGTCGGCAAATGCTGTTGAAATCACTTTTGAACCTCTGTCATGCCCGTCCTGTCCCATCTTAGCAATAAGAATACGGGGGCGTCTTCCTTCAGCTTTCTCGAATTCGTCTGTCATTTTTCGGACTTTCTGAATTTCTTCTTTTCCTGAAAATTCAGAACTATATACACCTGAAATAGACCGGATGACAGCCTTATGCCTCCCAAACACTTTTTCAAGTGCAAAAGATATTTCACCAAGGCTTGCTCTTGCTCTTGCGGCTTTGATTGACAAATCGAGGAGATTGCCTTCGCCGTTTTTTGCTGAATGAGTGAGAGCATCAAGGGTTTCATTTACTTTATTTTCATCCCTTGAATCTCTCAATTCTTTCAATCTTTTTATTTGCTGTTCACGAACGGCAGTATTATCAACTTCGAGAATTTCAATCGGGTCTTCAGTTTCAAGTTGATATTTATTTACACCAATTATCACCTCATTACCCGAATCAATTCTTGCCTGACGTCTTGCAGATGCCTCTTCTATTCTCATTTTCGGCAGTCCTGTTTCGATTGCTTTTGTCATTCCTCCAAGTGACTCAATTTCCTGTATATGTCCCCATGCCTTGTGCATAAGCTCATGTGTTAACCGCTCGACATAGTAAGAACCAGCCCATGGGTCAATCACATTGCATATTCCCGTTTCCTTTTGTAGATATAATTGTGTGTTACGTGCAATCCTTGCTGAAAAATCAGTAGGCAGTGCAATCGCTTCGTCCAGTGAATTTGTATGTAGTGATTGTGTATGTCCCATAACTGCCGCCATAGCTTCGACACATGTTCTTATTATATTATTAAAGGGGTCTTGTTCTGTTAAGCTCCATCCCGAAGTCTGGCAGTGAGCCCTGAGAGCCATTGAACGATTATCCTCCGGATTGAACTGCTTGATTAATTTAGCCCAAAGCATACGTGCAGCCCTGAGCTTTACTATTTCCATAAAATAATTTTTTCCAATTCCCCAGAAAAAGGAAATTCGTGGAGCAAAATCATCAATGTTTAAGCCTGCTTTCAACCCTGTTCTGACGTATTCCAATCCGTCTGCAAGTGTGTATCCCATTTCAAGGTCGGCTGTAGCTCCGGCTTCCTGCATGTGGTAGCCGGAAACAGAGATGCAGTTGAATTTGGGCATATTTTTCGAAGTATAAGCAAAAATATCAGCTATTATTCTCATAGAAGGTTCAGGCGGATAAATATAGGTATTCCGAACCATATATTCCTTAAGAATGTCATTTTGTATGGTTCCTGAAAGTTGCATCTGTTTTACTCCCTGTTCTTCTGCCGATACAATATAAAAAGCCAGAATAGGCAAAACAGCACCGTTCATTGTCATTGAAACAGACATTTCGCCAAGCGGAATTTCATTGAAAAGTATGTTCATATCAAGTATGGAATCAATTGCTACTCCGGCTTTTCCAACATCACCGACTACACGCGGATTGTCTGAATCATAACCCCTATGTGTTGCCAAGTCAAATGCTACAGATAAACCTTTTTGTCCCGCAGCTATATTTCTTCTGTAAAATGCATTACTTTCTTCTGCTGTGGAAAATCCTGCATACTGTCTTATTGTCCATGGATTTGTAATGTACATTGTCGGATAAGGTCCCCTAAGAAACGGGGGGACACCGGCACCAAAATCAAGATGCTCCAATCCTTCGAGGTCCTCTGTAGTATATAAAGGTTTAATAAGAATATTTTCAAGTGACATTTCTGAAAGTTCCTCGATAGACTTTCCTGCCTTTTTTTCAAGTTCTTTTTTCCAATTCCTTAAATCCGAAACAGGTAAATCATCATCAAACGTGATTTTTGTAAAATCAGGGAATTTATTTTTTGCCGAATCAGCCAAATCCTTACCGTTTAATTTTATTAAACATATAATACAAAAATAGTTAAATAATATAATAATTAGGAAAATTATCAATTTTTCTTAATTATATAGGATTCATTTATTACAAAAGTTTCTCTTTAAAGAAGAAACTTTATATATAAAGCTTCTCTTATTATGAGAAACTTTATGATATTATAATTTGTAATTCCTTTGATTTTAATGAAAATTTTTGGATAAAATGCAAAATAACTGTATTTTTGTAGCTCTATAAATTTGAAGGATTAAAAATGAACCAGATGATGTTAATAGAATCAATGGCAAAAGAGCGTGCCCTTGATGTTAGAAAACAAAAAGACGGAGAAAATTACGTCGAAGTTCCTGACTTTCGTCCCGGTGACACTGTGAATGTTGCTGTAAGGGTAGTCGAAGGCGAAAAGGAAAGAATCCAGAACTTCAAGGGTATTGTCATCGGAAGGCATGGCAGTGGAGTCAGTGCTACATTCCGCGTAAGAAAAGTATCGAATGGTGTTGGAGTAGAAAGAGTTTTTCCTTTATATTCGCCAATGTTACAGGGTATAGAGCTTGTACGTAAGGGTGCAGTCCGAAGGGCAAAGCTTTATTATCTCCGGGGCATGTCAGAACGTAAAATCAGGCAGAAACTTAGCTAATAAAAATTTAAAATTTAAAAACGGCGGCAGTATTCTGTCAGCCGTTTTTTTTATCTAAATCCGGTTATAATAATGTGAAAATTTCAGGTTTTACATTTGTAAGAAATGCAATTTTATTCGGATACCCGATTTATGAATCGCTACATTCACTTCTACCACTATGTGATGAGATAATAATTGCAGCCGGAAAATCTGATGATGACACAATCACTTACTTAAAAAGCCTTCAACAAGAAAAAATCAGGATTATCGAAACTGAATGGGATAAATCCACCCGTGAAGGAGGATTAATTTACTCCCAACAGACAAATATTGCATTAAATGAATGTAAAGGTGATTGGTGCATATATCTTCAGGCTGATGAAGTGCTTCACGAAGACGATTATAATTTGATAATTGATGAAATTAATACTGCAAATACAAATCCTGATATTGATGCTTTATTATTCCGTTATTTGCATTTCTATGGCTCTTATGAATATATTGGAACAGGCAGGCAATGGTATCGACGGGAAATCCGTGCATTTAAAAATAAAGATAATGTTATTTCATGGGGTGATGCACAGGGATTCAGATTCAATGAAAAAAATAAAATTAGTAAATTAAAAGCAAGGCAAATAAATGCCAGAATTTATCATTATGGTTGGGTAAGGCATCCCCGCACTCAAAATTTGAAGCACAAATATACACAACTGTATTACTACCAGGATTCAGAGTTTAATATTAATTCTGCCGAAGCACAGAAAAATTTCGATTATAATTCTGCCTATCAGTTAGAAAAATTTAATGGAAAACATCCTGGAATTATGACTAAAAAGATTGAATCTGACCGGGAGTGGACAAAATATTTTGACCGCGCCAGATTAAAAAAGAAACCATTACTATTGAAATTGACAGACAGAATTGAAAAGTCGACAGGATGGCGAATCGGAGAATACAAGGATTTTATCGTAGTAAAATAAAATTTAATCCCACATTTTGGGTTTAATTTATCGAATCTTGCTTCGAAATAATTATTAAATGCTGATACTCAGATGCTTGCTTAGGTGTAGCTCATTTAAAGTTTTTCCAGAAATTTCATATACGCACCATCATATACTGTTGAAATTAATGGGTAGTTTTTATACTTCTGTTTTAAATATTCCAGCGACATAAAAAAATTTGGATTATAATCACCCGAACTATGATGTGCCGCTTTAAAATTTATTATTCTTGTATAAATATTGTACTTAGTTTTTGCAAACAAGGATAAATCTTCAGAATACAGGTGCCAGTCTAAATTTTCATCAAATCTTAAATTTAATTTATTTATAAGTGAGGAATGAATTATAAAACAACAGCAATCGAGATTGTTGAGGCTCCAACAGGACCATAAATACAATTTTTATCTAATGAATATAATATATTATTTATGTCTTCACGGAATTCAAAATCCTGATGACAAAATATAACCCAGGTGTCATCCTGCATTCTATTATTAATATAATCATTGAATCTTTTGGTTATGCTTATGTTATCAGTACTATTATTATATTTTACAAGATTATTTTTATTTACATTATTATTTTTAACGAAATATTTTTCATATTGCTCGGAGTCGTTGACTACTGTTACAAAATCAATTTTCGTCATAATATTTTTTACTAACTTATTTTTTGTTTAAATCTAAGACTTTCTTTCATCGGAGCACCCCTGAGAACAAATAACCCGATTTTGAAAAAATCCGAATTTTTATAAAATTTTCTGAGATTTTTTATGGTAAAGTAAAGTTTCAACAAGAATAACTTTGGAAACCCATAGAATTTTCTATAAAAATAAAATAATGAAATATAGAATTCTTTTAGAACATTAATATCATAATTTGTACTTCCTCCGTTAATATGAATGAATTTTGCAGAAGGCACAAGAAAGGTTTTGTATCCCTTAAGTGAAAATCGCATACCTAAATCTTCTTCTTCGGAATAAAGAAAATAATTTGTATCGAATCCTCCGATTTCAATGAAATGTTTCACTCTGACAAACATGGCACTACCGGTTATAACAGGAACTTGGACAGGGCTGTCATATTCTTTTCTTCTCAGTGGATATTTATCGGGTGAGAAAAATCTAACGGCTAAATGTCCGAATAGCTTCACTGATAAATTAGGTAAATAAGAAAAGGATGGTCTGAATTCCATTTCAGGTGAAAACATTTGGGGTGTACACATACAAGCTTTTTCATTTTCTTCCATGAAATTATAGAGAATTGATATTACATTATTAATTAGGATGCAATCGTTGTTAAGAAAAAAATAATATTTTGAATTTTGATTTGTAAATTGAATTCCAAACATAATACCTGCTGAAAAACCAAGATTTATCCTGCTTCTTAAAATTTTAACATTATTTAAATCATTAAGCCGGTTTAGCTTTTCAAATTCTTCAAGCCGTGAGTTATTGTCAACAATAATAATCTCATAGTTATCGTTAGAATATGTATCGAATATAGATTTTATGCAACCTAATGTGTAGTCACTTGAATTATAATTCAGTATAATTAATGATATTTCACATTTATTATTATCTTTACCGTTCATAGTATTATTTTAATTTCGTAATGTATTTGCCGGAAACGAAATTTAGAAAAGTTTTATTAAATTAAAAAATATTTTATAGTTGACGAATGAAAATCCTTTTTATACAACTTGGAAAAATTGGTGATATGATACTTCTCACACCGCTATTCAGAGCAGTGAAAGAGAAATATCCCGATTCAGAAATTGACATAATTGCCAGCAGACGTAATAATATGATTATCCGAAATAATCCTTTCTTAAACAATATAATTGTTTATGAAAAAACACCAATAAAATTTATTAATACTATCAGACAAATCAGGAAAGTCAAATATGATTATTATATTGACCCGAAAGACCACTATTCAAGTGAAAGCAAACTTTTCGCTAAACTGGTAAGGTCAAAAATTAAAATAGGATTTAATGCTGATGGGAGTAAATTATTTGACATATCCATACCTTCTGATAAGGAAAATGTAAGATTGCATTGCACTGAGAGATTTTTTAATTCTCTGAATACACTTGCTATACCATCACCCGTAGTAATTCCAAAACCCGAATTAAATACAAATGAAGATTCTGATTATTTTACGGAAAATTTTCTGAAAGATAATTTAATTAATAAATATTTTATTATTAATATATCTGCAACAGTTCCCAGGAGAATGTTCAGTGCGGAAAAATGGATTAATATATTATCGGAATTCAGGTCACAAAATAATTTTATTCTTACCTTCGCACCTGCTGAAAATTCTCTAGCGGAGCAATTGAAAGAGTCTTTACCTAATTTAATTCTTTTTCCTTCACGTTCAATAATTGATATTATATCACTTGTTAAAAAAGCCGATAAGATAATAACCGTTGATACTGCAATTGTTCATATTGCAGCAGCATTTAATAAACCTGTTTTGTGTTTCTATATTGGAGAAGCTGAACAAATAAAAAAATATTATCCATTAAGCGATACAGCATTTGTTATGCAGTCGGCATCTTCAGATGAAAGTATTATGTCCATTAATACGGATTTGATAAGAGGCAAATTAACTGAATTTCTTAATCAATAATCGATTTTAAATAAATAAGCAGGATAATTACATTGTTAAGCACATAATAGCAACATACTGGGACTAAGGTCAAATTTTATTATTTTTGCTAAATTAAATTCACATACTTTTAATTTAATATGAACTTTCAAAAAAGAACAAATACATGCGGCGAACTTCGGAAGGAGGATGCCGGAAGAAACGTTACTTTGAACGGATGGGTTGCAACTGTCAGGGACCTCGGCGGTTTGATTTTCATTGACCTTAGGGACAGGTACGGCATTACTCAGCTTGTCATTCATCCCGAAACACAAACTGAGCTTGCAGAGAGGTCGAAGGAAATTAAATCCGAATTTGTAATCTGGGCAAATGGAAATGTACGAATGAGGGAGAATCCCAATCCGAATATACCAACCGGTTTGATTGAAATACGGCTTGAAGATTTCGGAATAATTAATAAAGCAGAATTGCCTCCGTTTGAAATTATTGATGAAATCGGCACAAGTGAAGAAATAAAACTCAAATACAGGTATCTTGACCTTAGACGCCATAGCATGCAAAGATATTTTATTACAAGGAATCAAGTTTACCAGGTTGTACATAAATATTTCAATGAAAATAATTTCCTGGAAGTGGAAACTCCTTTCCTTATGAAATCCACACCTGAAGGTGCAAGAGATTACCTTGTTCCAAGCAGAATATATAAAGGAAGGTTTTATGCACTGCCTCAATCTCCGCAGTTGTACAAACAAATCCTGATGATGTCAGGTTTTGACAGATATGTGCAAATAGTTAAATGCTTCCGTGACGAAGACCTGCGTTCCGACAGGCAGCCGGAATTCACACAAATTGACTTAGAAATGTCATTCGTCGAAAGAGAGGATATAATTTCAATAGCTGAAGGATTTTATTCGAGACTCTGGAAAGAAGTGCTTGGAATAGAGGTGAAGACACCATTTCTGAGGATGAGTTACAACGATGCAATGAACAACTACGGAAGTGATAAACCCGATTTGAGATTCGGATTGGAATTGACTGATGTATCTGACATAGTGAAAAATTCGGGATTTAAAGTATTTTCCGACACTGTAAATGCAGGGGGTGTAGTTAAAGTTCTTAATGCAAAAGGATGTGCCGAATTTTCCCGTAAAAAAATTGATGAGCTGACTGAACTGGCAAAAAAGTACGGTGCTAAAGGTATTGCATGGCTTAAACTGATTGATGGAGAGATTAATTCGCCTATCTCTAAATTTCTTAATGAAAATGAAATTGAACAAATTAAGAGAATTACAAGTATTGAAAACGGGGATCTACTTTTATTTTCGTCGGACAAATGGGCGAGAGCTTGTACCATTCTTGGTGCATTGAGACTTGAGGTTGCAAAGCAAACTGGATTAATAGAATCCGTTAAAAATAAATTCTCATTTCTCTGGGTTCTGGATTTTCCTCTTTTAGATTTTGATGAGGAATCACAAAGATATGTTGCTATGCATCATCCTTTCACATCACCAATGGATGAAGATATCCATCTGCTTGATTCTGAGTCGTCAAAAGCAAGGGCTAAAGCTTATGACATTGTCATCAACGGTGCCGAAGTCGGCGGTGGAAGCATTAGAATTCATAACAGGGATATACAGGAAAAAATGTTTAAGCTTCTCGGAATGAGTAATGAAGAAGCAGAATTGAAATTCGGTTTTCTTCTTGATGCACTTAAGTACGGTGCACCACCCCATGGTGGCATTGCTTTAGGGCTTGACAGAACAGTAATGACTTTAACAGGAACAGATAATATTCGCGATGTAATTGCATTCCCTAAGACTACGAGCGGTCTTTCTTTGATGGATGGGGCTCCGTCTAATGTGGATGAAACTCAATTGAAAGAATTAGGTTTGAAGATTATTGAATAGTCCCGGTAAAAACAAGAATACATAATTAACAATAGAATATTATAAAATGATTTTAAAAGTTGAATTCTTATAATCCGATTGAAGTCTTTATGAAATCACCTTATGTTTAATTAATATCTTTATTTCAGTTATCTTTTCCATCATTTTAATCACACCGGTTAACAATTGTTTAAATGGACAGGTAACTCTTACACCATATAAGCATTAATGAAATTAGTGAAAAATTTACAAGTTTTAACCGTAATAATTTCGGGTTGTTCCCATTTTAAAAAAAATATGGATTGGGCTGAATTATATAAGATACGGGCTGGAAAAATTGAATCGCATATTTCTATTATTTATATAATAATAGATTGAAACATAACTATTAGTAATACTAATGTTTTAATAAGAAAATACCAACATATTGCAATACATTATAAATTTTACTTGTTTTTTACTTTATTTTTTTATTATTTTACGCTTTGTAATTGTTTAAATAAATAATTTATATTAATAGCAAAACTTTCTGAGGCACAGAAAGGGGCAAAAGCAACTCAATTAATCAAATTTTTATTACTTCAGAAAAAAAAGTTAAATTTTTCTGAGACTTTTTCTATTCTAATGTGTCATTTAATTAGGGAGAAGTGCGCTTTTCCCGGTTAATATGATACAAAAACCCGAAACATGAGGATAGAAGCGGATTTTTGGAAATTATAATTAATTTACTGTATAAATTATTGCACACTATCTATGGAGGTTTTTTTTATGTTTAAGAAATTTACTTTTTTGGCTTTTTCAATTGGTATGCTTCTGCTATGTATGTTCTCCGAAGTATATTCTCAGGGAACACCCACACCAATGGGACCATATAATTGGGGTACATATTATGGTTATGTACAATATAGCAGTTATTTTTTCACAGCAAACCGAAATTTTAACATTGTCAGGGTCAATGTGCCTAACGAATATGGCGGCAACCAACCCCAAAGTGTTGAAATTTACAGACTTAATACTCAGCCAACGTATTCTTGGCAATGGTATTATGACGATGTATTCTATCCCTGGTATTCACCAAATTATACACCCTTATGGTCAGTAAGAGCCTGGGGTGGAGGAAATGGTCCTGTTCCGATAAACCAGGGCAGTGCTTATCCGGGAGGTACAATACAGTATATTCCAATCACATCAGGACAATCATATTTGGTTGTTGGTAACATTGGAAATTACTATCAAAGCTGCTATTACGGATATGGATGGGTAACAAACATCAGCGGAACTCCTCTACAGTTATGGCCCGCATATATATATAACGGGTATTACATGTATAGCTACTGGAGTTATTATGGATATATGAATCCGTATGTTAACTATCCAATGGGAAGAACTGTACTTTATTACACGGTTCCGATTTATATCTACACGGTACAGGCTGCAGGCGGTACAATTTCTCCGGCAGGAACAGCAGGACCGTTCAGCGAAGGTGATAATGTTAATTTGAATTATACTGTTACTCCAAATCCGGGCAGAGAAATAGTTTCAGTATTAATTAATGGTGCACCGCAGAGCCCGATATCGAGACCTATTCATACGCAACATTTTGGAGTAATAACTTCTGACCAGACAATTACCGCAGTATTCGGTTATAAGGTTACTTCAACAGGATATGGAGCATTTATAACTCCACCAGCAGCTTCTTATTACGCTGCCGGTACTAATCCGAGTTTTTCAACCACACCTTTCCCGGGTGCAACAATTTCATCGATTGTAGCTACTCCGCAGGTAGGACCTCCGGTTAATATAGCAGTTTTAAATGGAGGCTTGGGACAAACGATTGCTTTAGGACAACCGAATTATCCTTTTGCCAATATAAGCCAGAACTGGACTTTGGATGTGATTTGTGTAATGAATTTGTTTACAAGCATTGAACCCCATGGCACAATAAATCCGCTTGGTTCTTCGGATATTCTATATGGGACACAATTTCCTGTAAGGATAATACCAGATGCTAATTATAAAGTCAATAACTTGTATGTTGACGGATTTGATGTATTAGATCCGACTCAACCAGGTTATCCTAGAGCAGGACTTGATTTTTCGGAATACCCGATAATTACTTATACAATTGATATGTCTTATTCTCATACTGTAAACGCAACTTTCTATGCTTATGAAATCACTCCTGTTGTAGTTGGAATTGGCGGTGTAATCACTCCTCCTGACCCAGTTCGTGTATATGAACATGCACAGTATCCTTTTGTGATAACTCCTGATCTTGATTACCATATTGATACAGTTAAAGCAATTAATCTATCAACCGGTGATATTACTATTTATGACAATTTACCATTACACGGTGAATACAATGCTTTATTCAGGGATATAATGAATGATTGGAGGCTCGAAGCACAATTTACAATTGACAGGTTTAATGTTATTGTAAAAAATGCAAGAATAATTGAAGGTGGCAAAATCTTCCCTACCGGCACCTTAAATCCAGAAAGCGATGACGGATTGGTTATAGTAAATTCGGGCACAGACCTTAATTTCACAATAACAGCTGACTTAGGCTGGAACATAAAGGATGTAATTCTTGACGGACATGAAATAGAAGCACAATTCCAGAAGATTGAATATACAATCACAGCCACAGCAGGGAACCATGGAGTCATAACACTTGACGGATGGGAATTACCTGCACCTGCAAACGGAGAATACAAAGTCTATTACGGAGACAATTCAAGATTTGTAGTAACACCCGACCACGGATATAAAATCAGTGAATTAAAGGTAGACGGAAATGTAGTAAATCCAGAGCCTGAGTATACATTTTATTATGTAACGGAGAATCATACGATAACAGCTACATTTGCACCAACAAACAGGTATACAATCACAGCCACGGCGGGGACTGGCGGAACAATATCACCGAGCGGAGCTGTAAGTGTGATAGAGGGAGATGACCAGCAATTCACATGGACACCGAACCAGGGATATGAGATAGCCGACGTATTGATAGACGGAGAGAGCCAGGGGAAGATAACAGAACATACGTTTGGTAATGTAAATGCAGACCATACGATAGAAATCATATTCAACCCGATAATAACATACGGACTGCAATGTACATTAGATGCGACCCAGGTGGTATCGGGACAGCCGTTCAATATAACGGTAACATGTATAGACCAGGCAAACCAGCAGCCGGTGAATCCGCCGACAGCGGTGAACTTAACGGTATCGGCAGCAGGGGGAAGCCAGGGAACATTATCTGGAACCATGCAGGGCACAATACCAACGAATGATAATAAGGTAACGATAACAGGAATCGTATATACAAACAACAGCGGCGAAGCCAATGTACAATTGGTAACGAGTGCAGCAGGAATGGCAGATTGCATGATAAC
>JACRLY010000083.1:0-5258 GCA_016219595.1 Ignavibacteriota bacterium
CTTTTATTGAAGATAAGGATTTTAAGAGTAATTCAGCTGCATATTTTAGCGGAGTAAGTCATATAACAGTCCAAAATAACCCGATATTTCAAAATTGGAATGAACTTACAATTTCAGTTTGGTTGAAACCTGATGTCGGATATGGCAATCCTTACCCTCCTACAGGTTATATATTTATAATCGGAAGATGGCTCGCTAGTGGGTCAAATACTTCAACTTGGGGTCTGGTATTTCTTCAACCTTCAAAATTGCTTCAAGGTGTTACTCATGATGGCATTACAACATCAAAATGTTCGACTGATAAATTAAATGAAAGGGTTTGGACACATGTTGCTTTTACATACAAATCTGGAATTTCAAAAATATATATAAATGGTATTGAGGAAAATTCAATAAACGCTGCTTCACTTCAAAATTCACCTTATAATCTTGAAATTGGATGGCATAAAGATAATATTTGCCAATATAAAGGTGGAATGGATGATCTAAAGATTTTCAAAAGAGCATTATCTGACAATGAAATATTACAACTTTCAAAATAAATAAATTATTTATTAGGAATTATTTTTTATTAAAATTTAAGGGTTATGGAAATTTTCATAATCCTTATTTTTTTTTAATTATAGTTTTAATTTAAATGCAATTTACCTCACAAAAAACCTAATTCCAACATTGCTGCTTCGCTCATCATGTTGCGGTCCCATGGAGGATCGAATGTTACTATTGCCCGGGCATCCTTGATACCTTCAATTTCTCTGACTTTTAACTCAACATCCATAGGTATGCTCATTGCCTCAGGACAGTTTGGCGCTGTTAGTGTCATCAATATTACGGCTTCATATTCAGCAGTGATTTGCACATCATAAATTAATCCCAGCTCCCATATATTTACCGGAATTTCAGGATCATACACTGTCTTGACTGCTTCAATGACCTTCGCTTTAAGTTCCTCTATATTAATATTTTCTTCCATACTTACCTTTCTTTTCCCCCCTTACTAAAGGGAGATAAAATTTTCTATTTCCTATTTTTTCTTCTGTTTTCCAGCTTCGAGCTTCTATCTTTTATCAACCATTTCCAATTTTCAAATTTTTCTTCTGACTTACTGCATCGAGCATCCAACTTCTATAATCTATCAACTTTTTTTCAATTTTCAATAATTAATTCTTAATTATTCAGTAATAACTATCTCTTCTGTTTTATTATCTAATGCACTGAGTAGTGTATGCCAGGCAAGACTTGCACATTTGACACGTGCCGGAAATTCTCTAACCCCGCTGAATACTGCAAGTTTACCTAATGCCTCTTCATCTATCTCGGTATCTGTATCGGCGGTAACAACATCATGAAATTTTGTAAACAATACTCTTGCTTCTTCAATCTTCTTTCCTTTTAGGAGAGTTGTCATAATTGAAGCTGAGGATTTGGATATTGCACATCCCGAACCTTTGAATTTAATATCACTTATTGTATCTCCAATAATCAATAAGTATAAATCGAGTTGGTCACCGCATAATGGATTGTGTCCTTTTGCCGTATGATTTGCACTTTCCAGCTCACCGAAATTCCTTGGATTTTTATTATGGTCAAGTATAACCTGTTGGTATAAATCGTTTAATTCCGCATCCATCTCATTCATCTCAACTGAATAATTTAATAACACTTCTCAATGATTCAACGAAAACATCAACTTCTTCTTTTAAATTATAAAATGAAAAAGACGCCCTGGATGTAGCCGGAACATTGAATCTCCTCATTATCGGTTCTGTGCAGTGATGTCCGGTTCTGATAGCAATTCCATCCCGGTCAAGAAAAGTACCAATGTCGTGTGGGTGTATCCCGTCAATCACAAACGACAAAATACTCGATTTTTCCTTTGCTGTACCGATAATTTTCACTTCTTTAATATCCGAAATCTGCTCTGTTGCATATTTCAAAATATCAGATTCATAATTCGAAATATTTTCAATTCCAATTTTCTGAATATATTTTATTGCCTCTGAAAGCCCTATCACTCCTTCAATGTGAGGTGTTCCTGCTTCGAATTTATATGGAATTGAATTAAATAAAGTCTTCTCGAAAGAAACAGATAGTATCATATCACCTCCGCCCTGATAGGGGGGCATTTTTTCCAGCAACTCTTTTTTCCCGTATAAAATTCCGATTCCGGTAGGACCATACATCTTATGTCCGGAAAATGCAAGGAAATCACATTCAAGTTCCTGTACATTTACGTTTGTATGCTGAATTGACTGAGCTGCATCAATTAAGACAGGTATATTATATTTATGAGCTTTCTCTATTATTTTCTTTATTGGATTTATTGTACCAAGCGAATTTGAAATATGCACCACTGAAATGAATTTTGTTTTTTCATTGATGAGCTTATCATACTCACTCAATATTAATTCGCCGTCATCTGTTATTGGCACTACTTTGAGCTTGGCTCCTTTTTCTTCGCAAATTAATTGCCAGGGAACTATATTGGAATGATGTTCCATGTGTGTGATTAAAACTTCATCGCCTTCCACTAAATTGTTTCTGCCATAAGTTGAAGCAACAAGATTTATAGACTCTGTAGTTCCCCGAGTGTAAATAATTTCATTATGGCTTTTTGCATTTATGAAATTTTGAACAAGCTTTCTCGTGTCCTCATATTCTTTGGATGCAGTTTCACTAAGGTAGTGCACACCGCGATGTACATTACTGTTTATGTTCGAATAATAATAATTAATTTTATCTATTACATCCTTTGGCTTTTGTGTTGTAGCTGCGTTATCAAAATATACAAGCGGCTTCCCGTTCACCAATCTGCTTAGAATGGGGAAATCACTGCGTATTTTATTTACATCCAAATTCTGCATATATTTAATTTATTTTTTTATTTGGTCAAGCACATCACAGAAATAAACATCATCTTTAATCAATTTATCTGCTATGTAATTTTTAACCATATCTCTCAATTCGGCAATATTTATTTTTTCCAGAACCTCACTGGCGAATGCATTCAATAACAGAGTTTTTGCCATTTCTTCACTAATGCCCCTCGACCTGAGATAAAATAATGAATCACGGTCAAGATAACCGGAAGTGGCTCCATGACTGCATTTTACATCATCGGCAAATATCTCAAGCTGTGGCTTGGTATGTATTTTTGCATCGTCTGTCAATAATATATTCCTGTTTGTCTGATATGCATTTGTTTTTTGAGCATCCTGCCTTACTATTATTTTCCCGTTAAACACCACAGTAGCTTTATCGTTCAAAATACCCTTGTAAACCTCATTGCTGTTACAATTTGGTTTTGCGTGGTCAATCAGTGTATGGTTATCGACGAAACTGTTATCAGCAACAAAATACAGACCGTTATAGTTGGTTTCACATGCTTCTGCATCAAGCAGTGAATTCAAATTATTTCTTATATAATTTCCTTTTAAAGTAATTGTTGTACCTGTAAATATCGAGCCTCTCTGCTGGCTTATCTGGGTTGTGCCGACATAAAAGGAATTTTCGTTGTTATTCTGAATATTATAATACTCGACATTAGAAGAAAAATCCATAACAATTTCGGAAACTGAATTGTTAAAACTGGGTTGAGCTCCAATCGTATGACTGGATTCTACAATTTTAAAATTACTGCATTCACCTGCAATAATCAGGTTTCTCGGCATTGTCAGAACAGATTGTTCTCTTGCATCTGTAATGTAAAGTAATCTTATCGGGCGTTCAATGACTGTGCCGTCAGGTATTAATATAAACGCACCATCCTGTGCGAAAGCTGTGTTCAAAGCAGTGAAACCGTTTTTAATGTATCCTGCAAATTTTCCAAAATACTTTAATATCTCTATACTGTTTCTTTCAATTGCATCAGCAAAACTACCCAATATGATTTGTTTCTTTTTAGGTTTTACATCAGAAAGTTTTTCTGAATAGAATCCATTGACAAATACAAGAAGATGCTCGTCCAGATTTTCAAATTTATACTTATTTACAATTTCCTGAGTAATTCCATCATCATTAGCATTTAACTTGAGTTTGAAATTGTATTGATGAACAAATCCCGGATTTGAATATTTCCATTCTTCATCTTTAGCAGTAGGGAAGCCGAGTATTTTAAATTTATCAAACGCATCTTTCCTGATAGTATGTACAGCCGATAACCGGCTCCCATTAAGCTTATTCTCAAATTCATTAAAATTCGATAAAATATTATTTATTAACTCACCTGCCATTTTATTACTTTTTTAATTGTGAATTTTGAATTATTAATTGTTAATTGGTTGAAGATCAACTTCTTTCTTAATCCAGTCATACCCCTTCTCTTCAAGTTCAAGTGCCAACTTCTTTGTGCCTGATTTGACTATTTGCCCTTTATATAGTACATGCACAAAATCAGGTATGATATAATCAAGCAACCTCTGGTAATGAGTAATCACAACAAAAGCATTATTCTCATTACTTAATTTATTTACACCGTTTGCTACAATCTTCAATGCATCAATATCCAGTCCTGAATCAGTTTCGTCCAATATAGCAAGCTTTGGTTGTAACATAGCCATTTGGAAAATTTCATTTCGTTTTTTCTCACCACCTGAAAATCCTTCATTGACTGAACGGTTTAGAAAGGTTTTATCTATTTCCACAAGCTTGGCTTTCTCTCTCATAAGTTGAAGAAAGTCCATAGCATCCAATGGTTCTTCATTCCTGTATTTTCTCAATTCATTAAGAGCTGTTCTCATGAAATTTGCATTAGAAACACCCGGTATTTCCACAGGGTATTGAAATGCAAGGAAAATTCCTTCTCTTGCTCTAACTTCGGATGACATTTCATAAAGGTTTTTACCCAAATATGTAATACTACCTTCGGTAATTGTATATTCTTCCTTTCCAGCCAATACATTTGCCAGTGTGCTTTTCCCCGAACCGTTTGGTCCCATAATGGCATGTATTTCACCCGGATTAACTTCTAGATTAATTCCCTTAAGTATTTGATTGCCATTTACATTTACTTTTAAATTTTCAATTTTTAGTAGAGACATTATTTTTCCTGAATTTATACCAAATAAACTTAAAATCTATAAAATCTCGGATTGACTACATTGCTGTAAACCGAACCGAATGTGTAACTCAAACCAAATGAAACAAAATAAGAATATGTTGTTTCCAATGCTTTTCTCCTTAAAAGAATCTCTTCTAATGTTGCACCTTCTTTAGGCAGATATAACTGGTCATGAATCATCGAAAATCCACCATAAGTA
>JACRLY010000083.1:5278-7589 GCA_016219595.1 Ignavibacteriota bacterium
CATAAGTATTAATATTCAATCCAGAAAAAACATTACAGGATAGACTAATCCACAAATCCAAATTGTTCTTTCTGAAATCAAAGAAATAATTCGATGCAGTTAGGGAAATATTTACTGAACCCCATGATTTAATCATCTTGAATGCAGTAGTGAAACTCTCCATGAATAAACTCTCTTTAGTTCTGAGATATATTGTCGTATCAACATAACTGAAATATCTGTAACCGACTTGATATAACAATGTGAACTGCTGGCTTGTTGCTTCTTTGTATGGAAATATATCATATTCGACAGCCGGTGCCACTTTAAAAGTAAAATCAATGTTACTGTATGTTGATTGATAAGCATAAAAAATTCCACCTAACGAAAAATGTTCATCTATCGATTTTACAATAAGTGCATTTGCATTTATGCTTCTCGAGATGCTTTTGTAGTTCGTATCGTCAATTATGTAATTGTTTTCATTATAATTATTAGATAATGCATAATTCATTTTCAAATCTTCTGTCACTCTGTCGGCATTGAATGAGCTCCAGATATTTTTGTAATTCGTTAGTTTTTCACCGTTCATATATATGTCACTACTCATACTGAAAACCCAGCTATTCCAGGGGTCTGTGACATCAGTTGCTTCAACTTCCTTTTCAAATTTCACATCCATATAATCTGCAAGCGGGCTTTTATTTATATAAGGTATTAAACCAAGCTTTATTTTTCTTGCTAAGTTTTGTCTAATAATATCTCCGGTATCATCAATTTTCGAAATATATTTTAATGTATCATTCAAATTGTAATATTTCCCTGTTCCGTTAAATTCAATGTTATATTCATAACCGCCACCTCCGGTAGATATTCCATATACAATAATATTTATATCTGCTTCTGCCTGGTCCCTTACAAAATTCACAAACGTTATTTCCTGTCTTATATAATCCATATCACAACTGCATCTTAAATACACTTTCGGTGCATTATCTTTCAATTGATAATCTACACTCTCATTTTGAGCAAACATTTGTTCAAAACATAAAATAATTAGTAATAGTAACAGGCTGAAATTTTTCAAACTCAATTATAAATTTATCTGTAACAATTTAATTTAAAATTCAAAATTAAAAATTTTAACCAACGCTTCCTTCCAAGCTGATTGCAAGCAATTTCTGAGCTTCCACGGCAAACTCCATCGGTAACTGATTGAGCACTTCCTTTGCATAACCGTTCACAATCAATCCAACAGCATCTTCAGTTGAGATACCTCTCTGATTGCAATAAAAAATAATATCATCTGATATTTTAGATGTTGTAGCTTCATGTTCAACTACTGAACTTTTATTTCCAATATCGATATATGGAAAAGTATGAGCACCGCATTTATCTCCTATTAATAGTGAATCGCATTGGGAATAATTTCTTGAATTTGTTGCTTTTGTATTTACACTAACCAAACCTCTGTAACTGTTCTGGCTTTTACCTGCAGAAATACCTTTTGATACAATCCTGCTCTTTGTATTTTTTCCCAAATGCATCATTTTTGTTCCGGTGTCTGCCTGTTGGTAATTGTTAGTTAATGCAACCGAATAGAATTCACCTACCGAATTGTCACCTTTCAAAATACAGCTCGGGTATTTCCATGTAATCGCAGAGCCGGTTTCAACCTGGGTCCACGAAATTTTTGAATTCTCCCCACGGCACATACCTCTTTTAGTAACAAAATTATATATGCCGCCTTTCCCTTCCTTATCACCGGGATACCAATTTTGTACTGTTGAATATTTAATCTCTGCATTTGCTTCTGCAATTAATTCGACAACTGCGGCATGCAACTGGTTCTCATCTCTCATCGGTGCCGAGCACCCTTCGAGATAACTCACGTAAGCTCCTTCTTCGGCTACAATCAAAGTTCTCTCAAACTGCCCGGATGATTTTGCATTTATACGGAAATAAGTAGACAATTCCATAGGACACCTGACTCCTTTTGGAATGTAGCAGAATGAACCGTCGCTGAAAACAGCAGAATTTAATGCGGCAAAATAATTATCCGTCAAAGGTACTACCGAACCGAGATACTTCTCAACTAAGTCCGGATGGTTTTGTAGAGCATCGCTCATGGAACAAAATATTATTCCGACTTCTGATAATTTCTCTTTGAATGTTGTTGCTACCGAAACACTATCCAGTACGGCGTCTACTGCAATTCCGGCAAGTTTCTGCTGCTCGGCGAGTGGTATTCCTAATTTTTCAAATGTTTTTCTTATTTCTGGGTCAACTTCTTCTAAACTCTTAGGTCCATCACCTGACTTTTTAGGAGCAG
>JACRLY010000083.1:7599-14701 GCA_016219595.1 Ignavibacteriota bacterium
TGGTAATCAATAGGTGGGTATTTTACATTTGCCCATTCCGGCTCTTTCATCTTTAACCAATACCTATATGCTTTCAGCCGCCATTCTAGCATGAATTTCGGTTCTTTTTTCTTCTCTGAAATGAATCTGATTGTATCTTCACTCAATCCTTTAGGAGCAGTATCATTCTCAATATCCGAAACAAAACCGTACTTATAATCACTCAGTGTAATCTGCTCGACTATGCCCACTTCATCCATCTTATACCTTAATTATTCACATTCACTATATTGTTGCAATTTCTGCAATTGTTGTCGTGTTAAATACTTGCATTACCTTTGATTGTAGTTTTTCCATCGGGTCTTTGATTGTACAATTGGGCGACCTGTCGCAAATCAATCCATTACTCGATACAAAACAATCCAAAAATGATGCTTTTCCTTCCAAAGCTATTATTATATCTTTCACTGTCATATCATTTGCATTTTTACCCAGTATGTATCCACCTTTGATTCCGTGCTGAGATACAATCAAACCTTTTTTCATCAATTGTTGTAGTGTTTTCGATAGAAATTCATATGGAATACCCATTTGCTCTGATATTTCTTTCGCAGAAACAATTTTGTCAGAATGTACAGCAATGTATTGCAGAGCTAGTATTCCGTATTCTATTTTCTTCGATAACTTTATCATTTAATAATTCTCTAATTAATTAATTAACCTTGACGTTATTAATATCCGACTATTGTAATCCGATTTTAACTTTGGCTAAAAATTCTTTATCATTTATTAAGTTGTTTTATAATAATAAAATATGTGATTGATATATAGAGAAAATAGAAATTATTAGTATATAATTTTAAAATTCTTTATCAGAAATTAAGATATTTTTATTTAACAGGCATTTCAACTGTAATATTTACTGTTCGACAATAGAATCTTCCTTCAGGTAATGTATTGTCATATAATAAATTTTCTTCCCCGCTGCCAATAATTTCAGCATCTTTTAAATCGAGAAGTTTTCCTACTTCCTGAGCTCTTTTTTTAGCAATTTGTTTATTTGTTTCCCAGTCACCGATTTTATCAGTATAACCGATAATTGAAACTTTTGCCACAGAACTTATCCTGTTTTTGATATATTGAATTATATTTGAATGTTCTTCCAGCAAGTTGGTTTTTCCGAAATCGAATAATATTAACCTGTAATATTCTATATTTTTTCCGGTTAAACCCTGTTGTTTTTTCTTTTCAATTGTTACTTTTTCGAGAGGTATTTTTTTAATTACCGATTGAATAACATTTTCCCGGTTATCGATTATCGTAAGCCGGTAAGTTATATCATTGACATTATCTGTATAAAGAAAATCTTTTTCTGTCGGTGTCCACTCTACTGAATTCGGTAATGTCCCATTTCCATCAATGGATTCAATTAGGTATTTATCAGCAAGTAAATCAATTTTCCAGGATTTAATATCAGTTATGTTTGTTGCAATAGGGTAGAATCTGAATTTTACTTTTTCAGGATTTGGAATTGTATCGAGAGTTAATATTGGTTCCAAAACAGATTTATTCGAAGGTAAAATTTCAACTCTCCTGTTTTCTTCCCATGCATCAAATTGTCTCGGAGTCGAATATTCTTCAGGCAAATTCCTCGCTTCAACTTCTATTTGTCCCGGTGGTACTTTCCAGACATCTGTGAAATAACTCTTGACCGATTCAGCTCTCAATTGTGATAATTCGAGATTATTTTTTTCCCTGCCAATTCCTGAATTTGTGCCTACTAATTTGATATTATAATCAGGATTATCCTTTAGCTTTTTACCAACAATATTAAGTACCTGGTAATAAGTCTGCATTGGGTCGAGGTCGTGAATACTCTTAAGGTTGAATTCATTTGCCTGTTCGGAACTCAGTCTGACATATCTTTCTGGAATTTCTGAGGATACTTTCCCGAAGAAAATATAATTTAACAAAGGTCTCATATTCAGAGTAACAATGTCTTCAAGTTTAAGTGAAAGCAAATTTAGTTCATTGCCATTACTGTCTAATTTAATAGCTGTAATATCTATAGCTTGTTTTTCAGGGACCGGAAATTGGGGAAATTCCGGGAAGGGTGGGGGAGCGGGTAATTGTCTTTTCGGTTTTACTTTTTCTTTTATTTTGGTTGTAATTGCTACACCAATATTCAACGTATTTACTTTCCAGTAAATTTCCTTTGCAACATTAGTAAAATATAAAGTGTAATTCAATTCAGGGATTAAAAACCAATTTGAATTTTTGTCGAGAGGCAGTCTGTATGATAATCCGAATTTAATACCTGCCTGTATTTTATTCAGATTTGACAATTTACCGCTTATATCATTTCTGATTCTTCTTTTATTATTAAATGTTCCCCGGTTTTCGGGCTTTATTAATTTTTCATAATTATCGAAATTACCCGTAATTAAATATCCTAAATCCAAACCGGCATAAATTGAAAAATTTTTGGTTAATCTGTATCCCAAAGATGGCTCAAGGGATATTAAATTAAGGTTTGAATTAAAGTGATACTCATTTAATCCGTCCTGAGATTCACCGTCGATTATAAGATTAATTATCTGGGTTTGTTCCAATTTGCCGGAAAATTTTTCATAATTCAACCTGAAATCAGCTAAGATGTTTGTGTCTATATCTTTCCTGAACAATGCTCCAAATGCAAAACTGTACCCCGTTCCTCCTGTATAATTCGGGCAACAGCTTGGAACATTAGGGTATTTTCTGAAATTTGCATTGTGAAAAGCAAAGCCGTAATTAGCTGATATTCCTAATTCACTATTAATAAAAAAATCTGATGCAATCAATTCGAAATTACTTGCAATAAGTATTAATATATAAATTAACCTAAAAGGCATTAATTGTTTTAATAATGTTTATAATCCGGCAAAATTACTAAATTTTTTTTCGCTCCCCTTATCGAATACCGATAAAATTTCTCAAATTTGTATTTTATGAATTACTTTATAATAAATTAGTATGGTGTAATTATGAAAAGATTTTATTCAGGATTAATTATTTTCTTATTTGTGTTCATCTTGACTTTTGAGGTTCAATCACAAGAACCAAAGCCGGATAAAGGTGTTTTTATCGAATATAAAAATGAATTTTGGGATACAATAAAAAAAGTTTCGGATGAATTCAATAAACCTAAAAAAGAGGAGAAAAAAACTTTTAAGCTGGATGTCAGTAACCTTGATATTCCGAAATCAACAAATGAATTTAAAATTTTCAAACATACACCGCCTTTATCTCAGGGCTGGACAGGAACATGCTGGTGCTTTTCAACTACATCATTCCTGGAATCCGAATATTCAAGAATGCAGAATAAAGAATTAAAATTATCTGAAATGAATACAGTTTACTGGGAATACGTAGAAAAAGCAAGAAGATTTGTTCGGGAAAGAGGAAACTCACATTTCGGTGAGGGTTCCCAGGCTAATGCTGTATTAAGGATTTGGAAACAATACGGATGTGTTCCCGAAAATGAATATACAGGATTATTACCTGACCAAAAGTATTATGACCATCACCTTATGTTCGATGAAATAGATAAATATTTACAATCAGTGAAATCAAATAATGCATGGAATGAAGATGTGGTATTAACTACAGTCAAGAATATCCTGAATCATTATATGGGGGAACCTCCGAATGATTTTCCATTCCAGGGAGCAAAAATGACAGCTAAGGATTTCCTTGATAATATAGTCAAAATTAATCCTGATGATTATGTCGATATTATGTCATTGATGGAAAAACCCTATTGGCAGCAGGTTGAATATGAAGTTCCGGATAATTGGTGGCATTCTAAGGTATATTACAATGTTCCTTTAGAAGATTATATGAAAACTCTGAAAGAAGTAGTAAAAAAAGGGTATAGTGTAGCGATAGGAGGGGATGTTTCGGAAGCTGGTTATGTCTCTCCCTCGGAAATTGCAATGATACCGTCATTCGATATACCTTCGGATAATATCAACGAGGATGCTCGTCAATTTCGCTTCAGCAATGGCACAACAACAGACGACCATGGCATTCATATAGTCGGGTATAAAGAAAAAGCCGGCAAAATGTGGTTCCTAATCAAAGATTCGGGTAGCGGTGCTCAAAGCCATACAAACAAAGGTTATTATTTTTATCATGAGGATTATATTAAGCTAAAGATGATGTCCTTCACAATTCATCGTTCTGCTGTTGAAGAATTATTGAAAAAATTCAAATAAATTATAAAAAAAAACTGCATCTTTCGGGATGCAGTTTTTTAAAAAACATAATTGTAAATTTCTCACGGTTTCCCATTGAATGGCGGGTATACATCGCAATAATAGAAATATAAACCAACCCTTGCTGACCAGCGATAGTAGCCTTCCATGAAATGGAACCAGCCTTCGGGATATTTACCAGTGAAAAGGATAATCCACCAAGCAATGAAACCTAAAATACATGCCCAAATACCGACAAATATTAAACAGAAATAATGAGGTATCATAACATAAATCCATCCAAAGAATACTTTCAACAGTAATTTTCCGCGACTTAATTTTTCGGGATATTCCAATTCATACACAACCGGGTCGCCTTCGTATGGTTTTGTAGTGAATTTAGGGTACTTATCTGTCATATAATTCATATACGCATTAACCCTTGCCGCCCAACGGTAAAATCCTACAACGAAATCGAACATCCCTCTCGGGAATTTACCTGTAAATAGAATTATCCAAAATGCTAATGCCTGAACCACAGCTACGCCTATTGCCAAAAAGAACAGGCAGAATCCATGCGGAATCATGACATAAATAAACCCAAAAAATAGCCTAAGAAACAAGGTTCCTCTCGATAATTTCTCAGGATATTCGATTGAGAACTTAAATGGATACATACAGAGCTCCTCTAATTAGTGAAAGAAAATTTTGTGAAGGATAATAATTTATCATAACTATAGATTTATTTAATAATTATTATTATGATTCCATTTGTTACTATAATCCGTCAAATTTAAGATTTTTGAGTCTATTATTAATTTCATTTAATAATTCATTAAGCAAAGATTAATTATTGTTTACCTAACCGCAATCAACATCATTTTTAAACTAAAAAATATATTCTTAAAAAGCAAGGAAAACTTTTATTATTAGTTAATGTAAAATGTAATCTTATGTTTTGAAATTTATCCTGATTTTTTCTAATTTATTATCATCGTAATTATAATACTCAAAATAATTTAATTACTGAATTCATCAAGTATATTATTTATTAAAGGTTTTATATGGTTTAATTATAATGAATTTAAAACAATAATTTAATTCAAGTTCTGATTATTGAAAAGGATTGTTTCAGCATTAGTATAATCTTTTATAACTTTTATTGTAATTAATGCAAGTGGAATCGAAAGTACTTCACTTAAAATACTTAATGACGAAGAAACCATCATGTCGTTAATTGATTTAGCTCTTAAACTGCTATTCAAACTCATTTGACTAAAAAAATTGTTTATTATCCATAACGCCCACCACCATCTAACAAAAGTAATTTTCAATTCGGGTGTTAATTCGGAAATTTTATTTGTCAAATATCTATTAGTTTCAATATACAATTCTTTCATTATTTTATAAGGTCTATAAAGATTAAGAATTGGAACGAACCAACTTCCTATAGCCCACCCTTTAGTATAATATAAAATACTGGTTATTTTATGCAGATTTAAATAAGCCCGATAAAACCATAATAGAAAAAATACTACTGAAATTATATTAATAATAAAACTAATACAGCCTATTATAAATTGTAAAATATAAACAACTTCTGCAGATTTTAATTGGTATTCACTTCCTCTATTTATTTGATTAAGAAAACTTAATTCTAAAATATCTGAAATCATTGAAATCATTTCTATTACAAGTATTATCCAAATAAACATAATTGATTTTCTGGATCTTGATTCATTTGATATTAAATTATTATTTTCCATATTCTATTATCAAAATTTTAATTCCCTAAAATCTTCCAAGCCATATTAAATGCAAATGATGCATGTGGCTTAGTTCCATTAGGACTTAAAGTGGAAATGATATCGAATGTTGATAGGTAAACTTCAATAATTGAACCTGAATATCCTATACCCAATGACCAATTAAAACTAAAGGTTTCATCGTGAGAAGTACCTGTTAAAATCGACAGTCCACTATTTAACGGCATCCATTCAACACCCAATGATATCCTTGGAACTGTGTAATTTGAGGGCATCGAATTAAATCCCTGGTTGTAATCAAATTCAGTTAATAATTTACCGGGAATTGACCTGAGATAATCACTTAATATTAATGATATGCCAATTCTTAAACATGTAGGAAGACTTGTCTGGTAATCTTTTATCGGCTGACTCTCTGTAGAACCGATATCCGTTACTGAATCTATCTGTTCTCTTTTAAACAAATCGTCAAGAAAAATCTGCTTTTCACTTATATGTTTTGCTACATTTGATGTCCAGTTAACTGCTCCTATATCCGTAATAGATAATCCGATTGATAACGAAGAATCAAGTTCTGCAGAAAATCCAATGTCTATTCCTATACCCGAGCCGGCAGGTGCTGTAAAATAATTGAGGTTATATACATGTGTTACTGTATCATAATCATATTTAACAGCCAAATCGTCGCTAAAAGATGAATATGCTTCTACATAGTAATAACCGCTCAAAACATTTTTATCACTTGTGTGGAAACTTGATTTTACTTTTTTTATCCCTGTATAGGCAAATCCCGAAATATATTTAAAACTCATTCCTGCATTGAATTTTTTAATAAATCCGTTTTCACTTTTAAATAATTCCCGTGAATAACTCAGCGAATATGCTCTCAGCCACCATGTCTGGAAATTCAGTTCATCAAAGCTGTATGTTTTACCTTGTTCGTTTCCATTCAGGACTAACTGTGCAAGTGAAGATGGTATCACAAAACTACCGGAAATATAATCGGAAATATTAATACCTATAGCCCCGGTTTTTTTGGGAAGATTATATGCTACAGAAATCGTATTTATTGATGCAAAATAATTATAAGTGCCATTTCCTCTTGAAAAATAACTGTATAGC
>JACRLY010000084.1:0-1216 GCA_016219595.1 Ignavibacteriota bacterium
TTGTTATTTAATTGTTATTTCCCGACTTGGAAATAATTGGGAATTTTTGTATTTATGTATGATAATAAGGGTTTTTAATTAACTTAATTTATTATTTGTTAGACCTATTATAATTATGCGTTTTTTTTCAATTGATAATCTAATAACCACTGGAGTAATTTTACTTATTCTCAAATTCTTCTTTGTAATATTTCAAATAGATTTTCTCAACCAGTTAAATAATCAGATACAGGATTTTCAAATCAATGACATTGTTTTCTCAAGGCTACTTGATAAAGAATCGGTTCCTGTTGATACCAATTTAATCATTGTAAATATAGGTGAGTTCAAAAGAGATAAAATTGCTGAACAAATTAATATAATCAATAAGTTCCAACCGAAAGTTATTGGAGTTGATGTTGCATTCTCAAAAGAAAAAGGAGACGAGTTGGATATACCTCTCGCCCAGGCGTTTTCAGAAGTAAAAAACCTGGTTTTGGTCAGCAGATTGGCTTTTGAAAATGAAAAAATACATTTAGTTAAATCAATTCCACTTTTCACACAATATGCAAAATCGGGGTTTGCCAATTTTATTGATGAAGAAGATTTCAGAACTGTAAGAAAATTCAGCCCTCGTGAATTTGCTGACAGGGAAGAAGCGGATGCATTCAGTGTTAAAGTTGCCGAATTATATAATCCTAATTCGGTGAAAAAGCTTTTCAACCGCGAGAATGAATCTGAAATTATTTATTTCGAAAGAAACCTGAATAAATATAAAATTATAGATTGTGAAGATATTTTTAGATTGCGGGACAGTCTCGGGTTTGTAAAGAATAAAATCGTATTATTCGGATATCTGGGTCCCGATGTTAAAACACTTAGTACCGAAGATAATTTTTACACTCCCTTAAATCCGAATTATATCGGTAAATCATATCCGGATATGTATGGAATTGTTATCCATGCAAATATAATTTCAATGATTTTAAACGGGAAGTACATTAATGCCATGTCCGAAAAATTTGTAATAATACTGACTATAATTTTAACATATTTGACAATGGCTGGATTTTCATATCTTAGATTTAATCATTCTGAAGCTTATGAAAGTTTATCACTTTTATGGATTTTGTTCGAAGTATTTTTATTCTTGTTTGTAATGTTTTCTCTGGTGTATTATTTTAATTATTACCTGAATTTAAAAAATATGATTTTTGTTATTGCAGTTTCTGAAATG
>JACRLY010000084.1:1252-49049 GCA_016219595.1 Ignavibacteriota bacterium
CAGTTTCTGAAATGGTATCGGAATCCTATTTTGGTACAATCAAGCCTCTGTATAAAAAGATATTTAGGAAATACAGGGGGGAAAAAATATTTGAAAAATGAAAAAAAAATATTGATGATATTAAATTTTATGATAAATTTGACTGATAATGAAATTATTTAAAAAGTATATCGATTCGGATGCATTTGCAAGTACAATTCTTGTATTCATTACATTAATTATCCTGCCATTATTATTAAGCTTTAATTTCTTTATACCTTTGAAGAATGCATTTTATGATTTTGCAATGACAGATATTAATTATGCAAAATTACGCTCACCGGAAAAGGAATTGGCAGATACCAACATTGTATTAATTAATATTGCCGGAATGTCCAATAACGAGCTTGCAGATTTGATTAATATTTTAAATCAAAATAAGCCAAGGGTTATAGGAATCGATAAGGAACTAAAGTTTGCTGACGATTCATTATCTGCAGTGAATTTATCTGAGGCATTATCACATGTGAACAGGTTAGTTTTAAGTAACAGAATAATTTATAACAAAGTTACAAATAGGTTTGATTCATTAGCCCAGTCAGATAATTTTTTTAGAATATATGGTATCTCAGGTTTTACAAATCAGATTACAATCAATGACAGAAGTCATGAAACAGTTAGAACCTTTAAAATATATTCAAAAGTAACTAAGAAATCAGGGACTGGAGATACAATTATTCATCCTTTTCCGGTTGAGGTTGTCCATTTATTTGACCCTGAGAAAGTTCAAAAATTGTATGAACGAAATAACGAAGAAGAAATAATAAATTTCCGCGGCTATTTCAATAAATACTTTTTTATTGCTGGAGAACAGATATTAAATTTAGAATTCAACCCAAATCTTTTTTTCGGTAAAATTCTTTTACTTAGTTACTTTGACCCTTTCAATATCAGTCCATTGTTCGGTTATAAATATTATTCTCCACTGGATTCGAATTATACCGGTAAGTCCTTTCCGGATATGTATGGTATTGAAATTCATGCTAATATTATATCAATGATAATTAATGAAAATTATTTCAATATTATACCGTCTTGGTTAGCTGTTATTATAGCATTTATTATATGTTACCTAATGATAATAGCATACAAATACATAGATGAAAAATATGAGACCTGGTATGAAATATTAAGCCTGGTAATATTTGTTGTAATATCATTAATGTTGCTTGCGGCAAATTATTATTCATATCATTTGATTATGTTGGATCTTAATCTGAATTATACTCTCTTTGCTATTATTCTTGCTTCTCCGATTTATGAAGCTTATACAAAATCAATTAAACCTCTGTCAATGAGAATTCTGAGAAAAAAAACGAGGCAAATATGAAGAATATTAATAAATTTTTTGTGATGATAATACTATTATTATTTTCATTTTTTTCGATTTCTGCACAAAACACAGAATTTAAAATATTAGCTTCCAGGGGGCAGGTATTAATACAAAAAAACGGCAAAGGAACCTGGGAAAAAATATTTACAGGAGGACTGATTAATTTAAAAGATAAAATCAAGATGTTACCCGGCTCATATTTAGGATTGGTTCATGCAAAAGGTAAAACTTTAGAGTTGAAAAAAGACGGTATTTATACAGTTTCCCAGCTTTCAAAAGAGATTGCAGGTATGAAATCCACAATGAGCGGTCAGTTTGCTAATCTTATTATTAGCGAAGTAGGAAATGCATCCGGTAATATAATTGATAAGGATTCTAAGAAATCGCTGGGGCAATCAGGTGCAGTCGAAAGGAATATTGATTCGAATGTAATGACTTCTAATGGCAATCAAAAACAAGAAGACAGAATTTTAATTAAATCACCTGTCAAGGAACATAGTATTAATCAGGATATTTTATTTGAGTGGACTAGGTTGAAAAATGAAAACGAATACGAATTTTACCTGACTGACCGTTATGACAGGCTGGAATTTTCAAAAACAACTTCAGATACATTTTTATTGGTAGATACCAAAAAATTGAAGCTCGAGAAAGGTTCATATTATTTTTGGAGAATTACCGTCAAGGGAAAACCTGAATTAAAATCAGACGAAGCATGTTTTTTAATTTTAACTGATACGGAAATATCTGGTATCAATGACACTTTAAAACTTCTTAAAGAAGAATTAGGTGAAGAACATACAGCTACTTCAAGTTTAATGTATGCTGTTTATTTCGAGAAATGCAATCTAATCAATGAGGCAAAGGTTTCATATCTTGAAGCTTTGAAAATTGCACCTGACGTCGAGGTTTATAATAATCTTTATTATAATTTTTTAAAGAGACATTTTCAAACCGGTTACTGATATATATGTTTTAATTACAGGAAAAAACGAAATGAAAAAATTATTAATTATAACGCAACTATTACTTTTCGTATTTGTCTTTACAAGTCTGTCAAAAGACATAAAGTTTTGCGTACTTGGCAAAAAAGGGACAGTGCAGGTTAAAACATCTTCATCAAAAAAATATGTGGATGTCAAAACAGGGGACAAATTATCTTCAACAGATAATCTTCTCGTTGAAGAGGGTTCCTATGTGGGACTCGTTCATAACAACGGAAAAACAATAGAAATTGTCAAACCTGGAAATTATAAAATTTCATCATTATCAAGTTCTTCTGAAGGAAAAAAGAATTCGGTGCTTCCCAAACTTGCTGAAATGATTTTTAATAATGTAAATCAAAAAAGTACAATACTCGCTGATAAAAGTGATAAAACTCAGATGAAAACCGGTGGGTATATCGAAAGGGGTATCGGCGAGGTTACATTACCTATTATTTCTCCTTCTAAAAATCATTATATGACAAATAACATAAAGCTTTGTTGGAACTCTTATCATGGCGAGGGTGAATTTGTTTTCAAATTAATGAACAGAATTAATAAGGTTTTACTTAACAAAACTTCGACTGACACTTGTATTATATTCGATGCCGATGCTCTTAAACTCGAAAAAGGAATATACTATTTCTGGTCGGTTAATCTGGCTTCTGATAATGATTATAAATCTCAGGAAGCATGTTTTAAAGTATTGACAGATGGAGAAGTTCAATCTATAAAAGATACACTTAAACAATTATCTTCTGAACTGGGTAATGATAATACTGCTGCATCGACTATTATCTATGCCTTTTTCTACGAAAAGAACAATCTTTTTGATGATGCCGCGAATGCATATCAAAAAGCAATTAAATTAGAACCGGATGTATACGATTATGTAGTTCTTTATAATGATTTTTTGTCGAGAACAAAATTTGCCGAGAAGTAAATTATATTGGTTAGAAAATGAAAGTATTAATTTGTTTATTTTTCTTAATTGTATTTTTTGTTCAGGTTCATGCTCAGAACTATGAATTTTGTGTTCTAGGTAAAATCGGAACAGCACTTGTTCAGAATTTCGGGAGCAAATCCCGTAATGAATTGAAAACCGGTGACCAGTTGCGAAAAAATGATATTATTACACTCAAAGAAAATTCTTACCTCGGACTTGTCCACTCATCCGGCAAAACAATTGAAATCAGGAAATCAGGAGAATATAAAATATCTAAACTTAAAGATGAATTGCTCGGTAATAAGTCTACTTCTGTAATTCCAAACCTTATAGAGATAATTTTTGGCAACAAATCAAATATGAAAGATTTGTTGGATTCTAAGAAAAGTAAAAAAATATATTCAAAAGGCTCAATTGAGCGTAGTTTGGATGTTGAGCAATTTGTTATAATGTCTCCTAAGAAAATGATATTAATCGGTAAAGACATAGAATTGATATGGTCCAAATATTCTGCGAATAACAAATATGAAATTAAAATCACTGACAGATTTAATAAAACTATTTTTACAAAAGTAACAGAAGACACATTAGTTAAAATTAATCAAAATGAGCTCAAGCTCGAGAAAGACCAATATTATTTTTGGAAAGTGAATTTACTTTCAATTCCTCAAATAAATACTGATGAAGGCTATTTTCTTTTTATGTCGGACAGTAAAATTTCTGAAATCAGAAAAAATGTTGAACAATTGCAAAAGAATTTAAGTGATAAAGAAACACCTGTAACAAAAATACTTCTAGCTTTCTATTATGAGAATAATCTTCTTGTCGAAGAAGCAGACAGGGAATTCAAAGAAGCAATAGAATTGTCACCGGGTGTCTCAGATTATAAAGAATTATATGAAGCTTTCAAAATGAGAATTAATATAAAGAGGTAAAAGATATGAAATTATATAAATATATTATCCTATTAGCAGCATTAATTATTCCCAACATATTATTGAATGCCCAGGAACCTGAATTCAGGGTTTTAGGAAAAAAAGGGAATGTGAACAGCCAGTCAAAAAGCAGTAGCTGGACTGATTTAAAAACCGGGGACAGATTATTCAAAAATGATAAAATCAAATTATCCGGCGATTCGTATATCGGGTTAGTCCACTCATCGGGTAAAACCGTAGAAATAAGAAAAGAGGGTACTTATAATATTTCAAAATTAACTAAGGATGTATCTGCTTTTCGAAGTTCGAGTTCTGAGAGATTTGCAAAATATGTAATTGCCGAAATTACATCGGGAGATGCATTGCTTTCACAGAAAAAGTATAAAAGGACGATGGGAAACACAGGCGCAGTGGAAAGAGCTACCGGTGGAGATGTGAGTTATATGGCTACTTTTTCATCTTTATCAGGTCAGGATTTATCACAATATTCCGCTTTGAATGATGCTATCGAATGTGTTGTTAAAACCGATAAAAATTATATAAGGATTAAATACCCGAGAAGTTCTTATCTCATAGACAATAAAGTCGATTTTATTTGGTACAAAAACAATAGTGTTTCTATCTATGAATTTGTTATCATTGACAGGGATGATAATATTATTTATTCAACAAAAACATCTGATACAATGCTTCAGCTTAATTTATCTGAGCTCAAGCTTTTAAAAGGCACTAATTATTATTGGTATATTAAAAATAATGAATTAAAATCAGACCAGTATTGCATTAATTGGCTTAATGATTATGATATGAAAAGACTAAATGAAGATTTGGAACCAATGCTGGATGGAATGGCAAAAGGAAAGGACGCCGCATCGCTTATCCTTTTGGCATCGATTTATGAAGATGAGAATATTATGAACAGAGCTATCGAGGCTTATGATGATGCCTTGAAAATTGAGCCTGATGTTGATGGATACAAAACTTTGTACGCAAGATACCTGAGCCGTATTGGACTTGAAGACGAAGCACTGAAATTAGTTAAATAATTTATAGTGCTTTATATCCAATATCTTTCCTGTAATACATATTAGTGAAGTATATTTCACTGACTGCATTGTAGGTCTGCTCGACTGCTTTTTTCAATGTGTCATTGACACATGTTACACCGAGCACTCTGCCTCCATCACTTATTAATATATTATCAGTTCTTTTTGTACCCGAGTGGAATACAATTGCTCCTGATTTTATTGCTTTATCGATTCCTTTTATCTCAAATCCTTTTTTATAATTATCCGGATAACCTTTAGAAGCTAGGATAACACAACAGGAATGTTTGTCACTTGTATCAATCATTTTTGATTTGTCTATATTTCCATTCGCTGCCGAATATAATAATCCGGCAAAATCACCTTCAAATAAGCTTAGTACAGCTTGTGTTTCAGGGTCTCCGAATCTAACATTAAATTCCACAACTTTTGGTTCGCCTTTATTGATCATCAATCCCGCATATAGGCAACCGATAAAAATTGAACCTTCCCTTTTCATGCCATCCAATGCAGGTTTCAGGATTCTTTCATTTACTTTGTTCATGACTGTAGAAGTGACTACAGGTGCAGGTGAATAAGCTCCCATCCCTCCGGTATTTTTACCTTTGTCTCCATCGAGGGCTCTCTTATGGTCCTGGGAAGAAGGCAAGGTTATAAAATCATTTCCGTCACTTATCGCTAGAATAGATGCCTCTTCGCCCTCTAAAAATTCCTCGATAACTACGGTTTTTCCTGCATTATCAAAAATGCCTTCAAACATTTGCGAAATTGCTTGATTAGCATTTTCAATATTGTCTGCTATTATTACTCCTTTTCCTGCCGCAAGACCATCTGCTTTCAGCACTATCGGATAATTACATTTTTCTAAGTAATCAATAGCATTTGTTTTATCATTGGAATTGAAAATTTTATAATTGGCAGTAGGTATATTGTATTTTAACATAAAATCTTTTGCAAATCCCTTTGATGATTCCAGTCTGGATGCTTCTTTTGAGGGACCAAACACTTTAATTCCGTTGCATGTTAAAACATCTGAAATGCCTTCAGCCAGCGGTTTTTCAGGTCCTACAACAACTAATTCAATTGAATTACTATTACAGAAATTCAGGATTTGTTGAAAATCCATCTTCGCAATATCTGTTTTATGGCCGATTTCCATTATACCGGGATTTCCAGGATAGCAATATAATTTGTCAGTTGATTGAGATTCGGATAATTTCTTTGCTATGGCATGTTCTCTGCCACCACTTCCAATTAGTAAAATATTCATTTATATTAAGGTATTGTTAAAAAATCAAAATTAAATACATTTATTTCTTAATCAAAGTTTAGGCAATGCTAAATTAATATATGATTTTTATTTTCTTTTAAACTTTGATTTTTTTTAATTAGATTGAGTAATGTGAATTTAATAATTCAGTAAAAAATTGAAATATATGAATTATTAACTTTAATAAATTTTAAGTGATTTACACTGAATTTTAAACTTTTTCCAATAAGAATTTATTATAATTTTACAATAGTAAATAAATTAAGAATACAAACAATTTAATTATTTCTGAAATATTTATTTAATGTTAAATAAAATAATATAAAATAGATGGCATAAAATTTGGGATTAAAATGTTGTTTAATAAATTATTTATAAATGTTTTAATAATTTTATCACAAAATTTATTAAGGATGATAATAATAAAATTAGTAAGATAAAAAATATTATATAAATTAATTGTTAATGTAGTTTGTTAACAGTCTTTCGCAAATTTCACAAAAATTGAATAAATAAGAATTAGATAAATAAAAAATAATTGAGAAGTTTCTGACAAGACGATGGGAAGAGAAGACAGTTTATCTGAAACTAATGAAGTAAAAGTTCAGATTGAAAAATTGATTTCTGAAATGAATTATTCAGAAAATTTTCTGTTAGATTCGGAGAATAAACACAAGTCCTTTTTCAAGGATTTACCAATTGGTGCATATAGGACTACCGAAGATGGAAGATTTTTGAGTGTGAATCCTGCATTAGCTGTTATTCTCGGACTTGAAAATCCTGAAGATATAATAAATTACAATGCAAGTGATTTTTATATAAGGACAGAAGTTAGGACTTCATTAATAAAAAAGCAAAAAAAAGTTTATGGTATTGTAAAAGCAGAGTATAAAATTAGACGTATGGATGGAAATGTAATTTGGGTCAGGGATAATGGTAAAGTTATATACAAGGATGATGGAACTGTTAATTACCTCGAAGGTGTGATTGAAGACATAACAAGCCAGAAATTGGCTCAGGAATCATTAATTGAAAGCGAAGTTAAATACAGAAAATTATTTGAAAATTTATATGACATATATTTTAGTATAACTGTTGACGGGGAATTTACAGAAATATCACCTTCAATTGAATCAATTTTAGGCTTTACATCCGAAGAAATTATTGGCAAATCCATTTCTGATTTTGTTGACAATAAACAGTTTTTGAATGAAGCTCTGAATGACCTAAAAAAATCACTTAAAATTTTAAACCGTTCTCTCCAGATTAAAAACAAGAATGGCGGAATGGTCCATTTATTAATCAATGCATATTTTTATTATGATAACATAAGAGGTAAAAAAAGCATTGCAGGTATTGCAAGGGATATAACTCAACAAAAGCAAAATGAAATTGACCTGCTTGAAGCACGCGAATATGCAGAACTGATTAACAGAGTTACCCCAAGCTGTACTTTTACTGTCGATAAAAACGGGATAATAACAAGCTGGAATGAAAGAACAGCCGCTTTAACAGGTTTCACTGCATCTGAAGTAATCGGAAAAAAATGCACACTTTGTTTGTGGAATGGTATGCATAAAGAATGTGCTTTCTTCGATGACAGGATAAAAAAACCCGTTTATGGCAGAGAGGTTGAAATAAAAATAAAAAGCGGGGATACAAGAATTATTGCTGTAAATATAGATTATCTTCATAATTCTCAAGGTGAAGTAATTGGTGGTATTGAAAGTTTTGATGACATTACAGATAGAATCAGAACTGAAGAAGCTTTATTCTGGCAGGCAGGTGTCAACCATGCAATAGCAGATTTATCGAAAGCTATTATTTCTATGCCTTCGATTAAAGATACTTCGAAACTTATTCTTGAACACGCCAGGAGACTAACTAATTCAGTTTTCGGTTTTATTTCTGTGTTTAACCAGGAAACCCTGAAATTCGAAATCTCAGCAATGATGACCGTTGAATCAAAAGATTATATTAAATGGGAATTTTATCCCGATTATATCGAGTTTAATGAATTTTGGTATTGGACTTATATAAACAAGCATCCGATTTTAACATCTTCGATTAAATCAGACGAAAGATTAAATTCTATTTATCTTTATCAACAGGATATCGAACATTTTGTTTCTGTACCCCTGGTATCGAATGATGATGTAATCGGGATTATATCGATAGCTTCTAAAGAAAAGGCTTATGGTGAAGATGACTTAGAGATATTAAACAGGATGTCATCGTTATTTACTGTAGTGTTGCAGCGAATTAAAGCTGAAGAAGATATTAAAGGAGCTTTGGTTAAGGAACAGGAATTAAGTGAATTAAAATCCAGGTTCATTTCAATGATTTCTCATGAGTACAGGACACCTCTGACAGCTATTGCTCTGACAAAGGACCTGCTCAAAGAACATTGGGAAAGAATTGATGTGCAAACAAGAGTTGAACAATTGGATAAAATTCAACATTCTATCGATGTTATGAATGCACTGCTCGATGATATCATAATGTACAGTAAAGTGGAGGTAGGCAAACAGATTTACAGGCAGAGAAAAATAAATGTAGGACAGTTTTGCCTCGATATTGTTAATGAAATGCAATATACTGCTAAGTACAAAGTGAAAATAAATTTCGATTTTGACGGTGAGAAAAAAATCATTTACACTGATGAAAACCTCCTGAGACAAATTGTAAGAAATTTACTTTCCAATGCTATTAAATTCTCATCTCAGGGAAATGAAGTTGAATTTAAAATTGTCTCTAATTCTAATGAATTGATATATACTGTGACTGATTATGGAATCGGAATACCTGAAGATGACAAGGAAAATATCTTTGACCCCTTCTTCAGGGGAAAAAACATTGTAACAACTTCAGGAACAGGATTAGGTTTATCGATTGTGAAAAATGCCGTGAATATTCTTGGCGGATATGTCACTTTTTTCAGTGAAATCGGTAAAGGTACATCATTCACAGTTGTAATTCCTGTTCAGACATCGCATTCTGCTGTCCAGATTAACGATATGTAGGTGCCTCTCTAATTTGAATTATTCTCTCAAAAACGGTTGGATGAGAGTAATTCAAAAAGACATAAAAAGGATGTGGAGTCAGATTAGATAAATTATCTTTTGATAATTTTTTCAGTGCCGATATTAAGTATTCGCCGCCCTCAGTGTTTTCTGCTGCAAACCTATCTGCTTCAAATTCATTTTTCCTCGATAAAATATTCATTAATACAGATAATATCGTTTCGATTGGAGAATAAAGCATCCCAAAAAATATTAATCCGGCATATATCGGGAATTCTTTCATATAAAATGCTTCGAACAATCCTTTATTACCAAGAAAAATTGAAAGCAGGTAAAAAATTATTCCATTGTGTACGAATCCGATTATCATTCCATATAAAATATGTTTCTTTTTATAATGACCGATTTCATGTGCCAGTATTGCAACTATTTCGTTTACCGTGTGGTTTTTTATTAACGTATCGAATAAAGCAATTCTTTTGTATTTGCCGAAACCTGTGAAAAATGCATTTGATTTTGAGCTTCGTCTCGAACCGTCTATGACAAAAACGTTTTTTAATGAGTATTTAACTTTTGATATGAATTCTGTTAATGCTGTTCTCAATTCACCTTCTTCGAGGGGTGTGAACTTGTTGAAGATGGGCATCAGCCATCTCGGTGCAATAAACTGAATTATTAATGAAACAATAGTCAATCCCAGCCAGCCGTAAAGCCATGCATACTCACCTGTGAATTCCAGTACATATAATATCCCGGCTAATATTGGAATTCCAAGAACTATTCCCAATCCTAATGATTTCAAAATGTCAAGAATAAATGTTTTTACAGTTGTTTTATTGAATCCGAACTTTTCCTCGATTACAAAAGTTGAATATATCGAGAAGGGTAGCGAAATTATCGAATTTGCAACGATTAGCACTCCGATAAAAGTTATCCCTCTTATAATATTGTTTTCAGATATTTGAATGATTAAATTATTGACGAATGGAAATCCTCCGCTGAACCAGAAAATCAGCATTACGGCTAAACTGAAAATTGTTGATACATATCCGAATTTTGTCTTCACTTTCAGATAATTCTGCGACTTGGTATATGTCTCGCTGTCATAAGTATCCCTGAATTCTTCCGGCAGTTCTGTTTTCAGATTTCTAATATTCAGGAAATCAGCAATTGCGTCGAGCAGAAAGCTTAAAATTATCGTTGTTAATATAATAACTGCGTATATGTTCATTTGTTGTCCGTTTATTGATAAATTTTTTTCATTATCGTATGAGTTTAAAACTTATTTTCTGTGTAAATCAAAAAACGGGTATTATTTTGCATTTTACTTAAGAATTAAAATTGAGGAAATAATGAAAAAGATTGTTGTATTCGGTGCGGGTATGGTCGGCTCGGCTATGGCTCTCGATTTGAAAAAAGATTATGACGTTACTTCTGTTGACTTAAATCCTGAAAACCTTGAACAGCTAAAGCAAAAAGGAGTTAATACTCTCAAAGCTGATTTTCAGGATTTTGGAAAAATTAAAGAAATTGCTTCACAACATGACCTCGTAATAGGTGCTGTACCCGGATTTCTCGGATTTAATTTTTTGAATGAAATAATTTCAACCGGAAAAAACATTGTTGACATTTCCTTCTTTCCCGAAGATGCATTCTTGCTCGATGATTTTGCTAAGAAAAATAATGTTATTGCCGTTGTTGATTGCGGAGTAGCACCAGGTATGAGCAATCTCATTCTCGGATACCATAATAAAAGAATGACGGTTGATGATTTTACCTGTTATGTCGGTGGATTACCTGTCGAAAGAGTTCAGCCCTTCGAATACAAAGCTCCGTTTTCACCGATAGATGTAATCGAAGAATACACTCGTCCGGCAAGGATTGTTGTTGACGGAAAAGAAGTAATAAAAGAGCCGCTATCCGAATCTGAATTCCTCGATTTTGCTCATGTAGGTACACTCGAAGCATTCAATACAGACGGCTTGCGTTCGCTGATTAAAACTATGAATATACCGAATATGAAAGAAAAAACTCTCAGGTATCCCGGGCATATTGACAAAATAAAATTCCTCAAGCAATCAGGTTTCTTCAGCGAAAAAGAAATTATGGTTGATAACCAAAAAATCAGACCTATTGACATCACTGCAAAAATCCTGTTCGACAAATGGAAACTAGGCAAAGAAGAAGAAGAATTCACTGTCATGAGAATTACTGTCATAGGCAGTGAAAAAGGTAAACCGAAAACATATCAATATGACTTATTCGATAAGTATGACCCGCAAACAAAAACTTCTTCGATGGCAAGAACCACCGGCTACACAGCCACAGCAGCTGCAAATTTAATTTTGCAGGGAAAATTCGACAGGAAAGGTATCAATCCACCCGAATTCATTGGCGAGGACGAAAACTGCTTCAACTCAATCCTTTCCTATCTCACAGAAAGAAATGTAATATATCGTTTGAAGAAATTGTGAGTGATGGATAGTTGGAAGCCGGAAGTTTGAAGTCGTTTGAAAAAATGTCATTCTGAATTTATTTCAGAATTCATCTGCTCCATTTTTCAAAGGGGGTTCGGGGGTTTTATTATAAAGCATAACAATTCTATCGCATAGCGATTATATATCTGTAGAAAAAGAATCCCCGACCCCACACTTATCCCATAGGGATTATATATAAATCTTCTCAAATCAAAAATCGTTAATCCTTGTTCTTAAATCCTTATTGTCTCCCTGAGCGTAGTCGAAGGGTCTACCTTCCTTGATGAAGGGCAGGGGTAGGTGTAAAAAATCCTGCAATCCCATAATCCCTTAATCCCTTAATCCTGTTCAGACAACTTGCGTTCCCGCGTCTCTGCGTGATATTTTCTTAGTGCCCTTAATGAAATTCTTTGAGTTCTTTGTGTTAATAAAAATAAAACACTTGAAAATGAGGAAATATTCCCTTTATCATCAACGTTTTAATCTATAGAATTATCAAATAATAGCCATCTTTAAATTAAATATTTGGTAAAACAAAATATAAATTGTAGTTTAACCTATATTTCTGATAATTGTTTGATGGGTTATAACTTTTTTTTGGAAATATATATAAATAAATAGAAATTCAGAACCCATATTCAAATATAACGCCATGAAAACAAATTTTACATTAACTATAGCAATAATAATTGCAAGCATGTTTGTTTTGAATGCTTGTAATAATCAATCGACGGATTCAAACCCAATTCCTTCATCTGAAGATGTACCGCTAACCGAAGCCCAATTAGCTTTCTTAGAAACCGTTAAGGATACAATTATTAGTTTAGAGGATATTATCCTGGATAATGGGCAGAATGTTCGTTCATTTCTTGAAGTAAACGACCCTAACTTTTTAAATACTTATCCATCGTGGATTTCAAAGGAAATTACTGCACTTACTCCAGGGAATCAAAAGAATTTGTATATAGCAAGAATGTTGGCGATGGGGAATTATCTTGTGAATGATGCCAATCACACTTATCCTTCAGTAGGAACTAATAAACCTGCACAAACAGGTTTGGCTTACAGTTGGGGTTCAAAAGATTACAGTAAAAGACAAATTCCTCCTGGAGCTTCAGGTGAATGCAAGGATTTAGAAATTTTCGGACTTGATTGCTCTGGTATGATTTGGGTTATGACTCAGGCATCATATCTTCCACCTCCGGTACCAAAATATAATTTCTTCGTAAAAGAAATTACTAATGCTGAGATTTGGACCAAAGCATTCAAAGCTTCTGCAGACTATAAAGATTTAAAGATGAAAGATATGGGACAGCTCTCACAAGATAAAATGAAAAATGGTGATATGATTTTATGGGGTTCTCATGTCGGAATTTATCTTAATGGATGGTTCTATCAATCGAACGGTACTTCCAAGTCACCCGGCTGTAATAATAATCTTTCTTCGTCAAGGGGTCCGAGGTTGATTTCTCTTGCTGATGTGTTAGGTTGGGGTTTAGGTAGCTATAAGGTATTCAGAGCCTTGGTTCCGGCAGTGAGCGGAAGAATTACCTTGACTGCAACGATAAGCGGTTCACGTACATATTCTCCCGGCGGTATCAATGAGATGAAGTCCGAAGAAGGATCCGCGGATTTCGTTTACATTCTTTCGGAAACAGATGTTGAAACAGATGGTTTTGAAAGCACAGCCAATTGGAATGATGCCGGGTTCGGTGGTACCGCAAACCGGGTTTCAATTCATGTGAAAACCTATAACTATATCTGCGATGAAAATAAAAATAGACAGGTAATAGATAAGGAAACAACAACACAAACGTTCTCCAGCAGCGGAGCAGGATTGCAAATTACTGGTGCAGGATTAGTGATTACAGAGGATGGTTCATACAATATTCAAATAGGACCTTCAACGAGTTTAACAGCAGCAACTTCTGTAGTGTTTAATGAATATTCGGGTTATTGCATAAACCCGGAGTCTCAGACAAATACAAGTCAGATTCCAATACCTTTTGCGTATTATTTTATTCCTGGTGTCGGCGGAGGATATGATAAGTTGTCAGGTAAGATGGACCCAAACAATCCGAAAAGCATTAAAGGAGTATATCACGGAACAGATAATATTACTATGTTTAGTTATGGTACAACTGTGATAACTCTTCCACTCGAATATACTATTACCTGGGATTTAACTCTCACGGAGTAAAAATTAATTTTTAAAATCATTTTAATATCGTTTTCTTGACATATCACTCCCACATCCTTATCTTTGCAGTGCGTTCTTTGCAAACTAATGTCGGGCTGTATCAGCCAATACATGGGTTCCCATGGGATTTCTCCCTTTACTAAAGTGAGATTAAGAGGGATTATTAATTAAGTATAACCATAATTCAGAATTCAGCATTCAGAATTTCTAAAAACTATCACTTTCTGTCGCACCAAATAGGACATCAATAGGACAAAATGAGACAAAACAGGACATTATGAGACAAATATTCCCAATATGCAATATCTTAATTCCTTACAAATCAATTTTATTCCTCGAGAACAATCCGAAAATAAAAAAAACATAGGTTAATAATGACATTTTGTGACATTTTCAAAAATGAAAAAGTGAAAACGATGTCAAATCTGCTCCGAATGCACAAATCTGCACCTTTTTGGCTCAATATAACCAAAATTTAAATCAGATTAATCAGATTAAACAGGTAAATCATTGTTCAGAAAATTAGCATCTTTGAGGTGAGTAACTCTCTGTGTGACTCTGTGCAAAACTCAGTGTAACTCAGTGAAACCAATATTTATTCCCCACGGGATAAGCGTTGGTGCGGGGATTCAGGTGATACTAATATATAATCGCTACGCCATAACCGAAATTCAGCATTCAGCATTCAGCATTCTCAATTCTCAATTATCAATTTTCAATTAATTTTCCATTAACAACCGTTACCACCGCTTTTGTTTTTGAAATGTCTTTCTCATCAAATTCGAGAAAATTTTTGTCGAGGATAGTAAGGTCTGCTTCCATTCCAACAAGTTTATCAGAATAATTAAATCCTTCATCGAAAATTTTATGCGGTGTGATGCAATATGCTCCCAAAGCTTCCTCCCTGCTGATTCTCTCATCAGGATAAAAGCTATCCTCCCTATTGAATGGGACTCTCCTGACAAAAGCATCAATCCCAATAAATGGATTATGACTTTCAATCGGGAAATCGGAACCTGCAACTATTCTACCTCCACTCTGAAGAACAGATTTCCAGGGGTAAGCATATTTGCAGTTGTCTCCGAGCCGCTTCTCAGCCATCGGTGCATCGCTTATACAGTGAACCGGCTGAATCGAAATGATTATATTTTTATGTTTAAGATATTTCAAATCTTCTGTACGAATCGTTTGTGCATGCTCGAGACGAAGAATCGAATCTTTATTGGCAATCCCTTCTTCAATCAATTTTGAATATGTTTTCAATACAAGTGAATTTGCTTTGTCTCCGATAGCATGAGTTGCAATATGAAATCCTTTCTCAAGTCCTGCTTTTGATTTATTAAAAAGCTCAGATTCATTAATCAACATCATGCCTCTTGAATCAGAATCATTGTATTTATCAAACAATGCCGCACCCCTCGAACCCAAGGCTCCGTCAGTATAAAACTTCAATCCGCATATTGAAAAATTATTATAGGTCGAAGGTGTATAATCATAATTTTTCCATTCGTCTTTTTGTGCCGATAGATAAGCTTTAATTTTGACTGGTAATTTATTTTCATTGTCAAGTTCAATAAATGCACCTGCGTTATCAGGATGCAAATCCATTTCATGAACTTGTGTCAGTCCGAAAGAAGAAAGATTATTACAAGCAGATAATATTAATTCCTTCAATTGATTTTTGTCATACCTCGGAATGAATTTCTTAACTAAATCCATTGCATTGTCAATTAAAACGCCGGTTGGATTTCCGCTTTTATCCTTTACAATCATTCCACCGTCGGGTTCCTTAGTATATTCATCGATTCCGGCAATTTGAAGTGCTTTTGAGTTTACCCATGCGGCATGTCCGTCCACCCTGGTAAAATAAACAGGAATATCGGGATAATAATAATCAAGTAATTTTAAATCGGGTTCAATTTTATCTCTCCATAATTCTTCATTCCAACCCCTGCCTGTGAGCCACACTCCCCTGAACCTGGGATTGAGCAATGACCATTCGACACATTCTTCATCGCTTGAGCATTTGCTCAAATCAAGCTCAGTAAGCTTAGAACCAAGTGCGGCAACATGTCCGTGGCTGTCAACAAATCCGGGATAAGCCCATGAATTAATAAATTCATTTGATTTCCCCTTATTAATAATCAGAACAGAACCCGGAAAAGTTTCGGTTGCAACGATTCTGTTTTTTTCAATTATTATTTTACCTTGAAATGGCAACATACTTTGAATTAATATCAATAAAAAAAGCCGGTAAAATATAATAACCGGCTTTAAACAATTAAAAAATTAACTGACTATTTAATTATCCTTCGAGTGGGAAAATACACTCAACCGGACAGACTGTCTTGCACTGAGGCTCATCAAAATGACCTACACATTCAACACATTTATCCGGGTCAATAACGAAATATTCCGGTCCTTCTGTAATAGCCTGTGTTGGACATTCCGGTTCGCATGCGGCGCAGTTTATACACTCATCTGTTATCTTTAATGCCATGAAAATTCCTCCATCCTATTAAAATCATTAAACATTTTCAATTACTTACTATATAAAAATCAAACTTAAGTATTTTTTTTCCTATAAAAAAAATTATTTCATATTTTACCGAATAAATTATACCAATCAATTGATGGTGCTAAATGCTTATTGTCCATGTGTGTTGCTATTGATGGCACCGGAACCCATAATTTCCATTTTTTTCCTGAAATCAATTGTTTGCGGTTATATATCCAGCCTTTTACAAATACTTTAAACATTCTTTTATCTGTGAATAAATATTTGATTAAGTTTAATGGATTGAATAACTTATATTTTGTTAGACTCAACCATAAACTTGTATCATAATTCTTCCTTGTGTATGTTCTGAAGGTTTCTTCAGTTTCTGTCAAAATCGACTTTGTTGTTAGGAATGTCATACAGGTAGTCGCACCTGTTCTCCAATTCCTATTTAAAAATTCTTTTGAATCATATTTATAATTATGAATATGATACTCATAGTAATCTGGATGATTATATGGTGAAACAAAATGAACATCATTATTTTTTTTCATGAATTCAATAATTTCACTGAATTGGTTTTCAATATAAAAATAATCATCTTCTGCGAAATATATAAATTCAGTGTCTGATTGTTCTTTTAGAATGTCAATTTGTTTGCCGAATGTTTCTGAATTGCCTACACCGGGTAATTTTATTAATTCAAGGTTATCTTCATCAATATATTTTTTAAATAATGCTTCATATTCATCAGGGCAATTATCAAGAATAATCCAAAATTTGACTTTCAAAGAGCCAAGAGAATTAATAAATGATTTTAAACATAATTCTGATAATTTAAATTTGTCATCAGTAAAAACAGGTGGTGTTTTAGATACTTTAGGATAAATCCTGTAAGCAACGGATAGTTCATATTTTGAAATTTCCATGGTTTACTAATCGGCTAATCCATAATCATCAATTTTCCTGTAGAGTGTCCTTTCGCTTATGCCGAGCGCCTGAGCCGCTTGCCTGCGATTACCATTGTATTTTTCCAAAGCCATTGTTATTCCTTATCATCAGATATTGAAATAATAGGTTCCGGAATTAGAATTTTATCTTTGAGGTCTTCGAGCTTTGCATTAACGGTAATGAAATATCTCTTCAAATCAGTAATATCGTTTTTTATTTCTAAAAGAGTTCTGAATATAAGCTCTAATTCAATATTTCTGGGTTCAGAATAATCCCTGAGTGGTATCATTGAGACTTCAGTAGCAAGCGGGTCCCTGCTCGCAGGAGGCAATGCAGGAGCAATATGCCTTCTTAAAATATCAGGGGTAATATAAGTTGCCTGCTCGAGGGTAATCATTGTTTCAATCAGGTTTCTCAATTCCCTAACATTACCTGCCCAATTCATTCCCTGCAAAATCTTTATCGAATCATCAGAAATGCCGTCATATTTTAATGATAATTTATCCGACACTTTTTGAGCAAAAAAATCAACAAGTAAGGGTACATCTTCAATATGTCTTCTTAATGCAGGTAATTCAATTTGTACTGATCTAAGTCTAAAAAATAAATCCTGCCTGAAATTACCTTCCCTGACTTCATATGACAGGTCCCTGTTCGTAGCTGCTATAACTCTGACATCAACTCTTCTCAGAGCCGATGAGCCAAGTCTTGCAAATTCACCAGACTCCAGTATTCTTAATAGTTTAACCTGTGTTCCATAAGGCATTTCACCGATTTCATCCAGGAAAATTGTTCCTTTGTCGGCAGATTCGAAAAATCCTTTTCTTTGTTCGATAGCACCAGTGAAAGCACCCTTCTCATGACCGAAAAGTTCTGACTCGAGAAGAGTTTCCGGAATTGCGCCGCAATTCACACTAACAAAGGGAGATTTTTTGCGGTTACTCAAACCATGAAGTGCATTGGCAAATATTTCTTTTCCTGTTCCTGTTTCCCCGGTAATTAATACAGTCAAATCAGTAGGAGCAGCTTGTAAAAGCTTTTGAATAGCTTCATTCATGAGAGTTGATTTCCCGATGATACCGAATCTCATCTGAAGCATATTAAAGATATTTTTATCATTAACCAGATTGTTCATGAATTATTATCGAACTATTCGAAAATGTCCCACTTTAACTTATACAAAAATAAATCACAAGACTTAAAGCTGTATATTTTTATTGAGGATAATTTTTATTTGCAATTTTACTTAATAAAATGTGATTATAAAATTTGGGAGCATTTATAATTGATGGTATTTCATCCATTCTTCCCATCCACCTGAGAAAAGAAATATACGCTTGAATCCAAAGTCAATCATGATTTTAATAACTTCATGACTCAAATCACAAGTGCCTCCATCACAATAGACTACATAGGTTTTATACCTGCTTAAGGAGGCGATTTTTCCTATATGGGCATCATTAGGTTCATAAGGAAAAATATTTATGGCTTTACCTATATGTGCCTTTAGATAATTTTCAGGATTTCTTGCATCTATGAAAACAACATCATTCCTTCCAAGAAGCTTAACAACCTGTTTATATGAAATTGCTAATATTCCATCATCTGATATTACTGATTTTATACTGTCCTTTTTTATATTAATACTATCTTTCTTTATTTTTTTTACAGAGTCTTTAATAACTAATGTATTTTCTTTTGGAAGTACTGTATCAGATTTTTGTAATCCACCGAATAAAACTGAATCACTCACAAATAAATTGGATTTTTTTTGCTGGAACAAGGGAATTGGTTTATCGGAAAAAAAATTATAAGTAAGTCCGAGAACTATGGAAATACCAATTATAATTAGAACTTCTTTAAATGTCTTATTCATATTTAATTTAATAGTTAAAATTAATTAAAACCCCTGGATTTTTTCAGCAACTCATATGCTTTATTAATTTCCTGGGTTTTTTTCTCTGCCAACTGCCTTAATTCAGCCCCAAGACTCGCAACTCTGTCAGGATGGTACTCTTTCATTTTCTGTTTGTATCCCGATTTTATTTCGTCATTGCTAGCTTTTGAAGTTAAACCAAGAATTAAATATGCTTCATCTGTTGAGATAAAATTTCTTGTTTCTGGATTATCATTCGATTTCGCATATTCACTATTATAATGGTCTTTTTTTTGCCCATTGTTTTCTCTTTCGAGTTCATCAATAATTCTTTTTAATTCCTCGTCAGATTCATCAATCAATTTATCAGATGTTACTTTTCTATCATCTATTTCAGATTTTACAAACCTTGATATTCTGTTAAACAATTGACCCATATAAATTATCGTATAAAAAGTACTCTAAATAAATTTTTAATTGCAAAAGACGATTTTGTAAGGATTTATTTATAATAGTCTGATTTAGGACTTAAAAAGTTACATTTTTAATCCAATACTGAAATATCCCATGAATGGACCCCATTTTATCCTATTCGGTTCCTGAAGAAAATAAAATCCCTTTCCTAATGAAAATTTTGCCGGACCTGCGGGTGTATCGAAGGATAAAGTACCTCCTAATCCATGTTTAAAATTTCCGAATTTAATTTCTTCTGTAACTTTCCAAATAGCGCCAATATCATATCTGAAAGAAAGGTATGTATCGAAGAAAAATTTCATTGGCATTTTAATTCTATAGCCGAATGAACCTTTAACTATTTGCCTTCCTCTTTCTTCATCTTCTTTTAATCCAAAAAAATTATCCTGACCACCAAGTCCGAAAAACTCAGGAAGGGGTAGTGTCTGGTCGGCAAAACCGAAATATAGTTCGGGTCTTATGGTATTTATACCAAACGAATAATTCTCAGAAATATAGAGCAATGCTTTTGAAAAACTTATTGAATCTTTTGTTGCGAAAAGAGTAGTTTCTAAAGATAAATCGATAAGTCCGCCTTTTGTTGGGAAATCTGCCTTGTTCTCCGAATCGAAAATAGTGCCGATTTTGATAGAATTTAAACTTTTAAACTCAGGTTGTGGAGCACCCTTATCAAAGTCTCTTTGTTTTTCCAATCTGAGTTCTAATGTGAATGTACCGTTTTTTTCAATTTGAGTACCGAATCCGCTTTTCAATCCATATTTTTCTTCTGATAATTCACCATTCTGTTCTCTTTCAAATCTGTTATTCGGTAAGTCTGTTTTGTCTTTATATTTATAAACATCTCTTTTGTTGTAATATCCGCTTATATTAAAAGTGAGCATAGTCTCAAAAATTCTTGGAATTTGAAAACTTAGAGATGAACCATAATTTCTGCTTCCTCCTGCAATATGGGCATCTATTCTGTCTCCCAGGTTCAATAGATTATCCTGAATAACATCTAAACTAAGTTGTCCGAATCTTTCATTATCAACTTTACCTGCCAATCTAATTGTCTGAGTACCTATTTCTTTTACTATAACATTCAGGTCAATACCGGGATTATCAGGATGTTTATTCAATTCGATTCCGACATCACTGAATAAACCGCATGAAATAAGGTTTTCCCATCCGTCAATAACTTTTATTATATTTAAAGGGTCTCCGATTTTTACATTTATATCTCTTAATACCAGGAAATCATTTGTACTCTTATTCCCGCTTATATTAATCGTATTCAGTTTTCCTTTATCAAAAAACAATGTTAACTTTCCATCTTTTTCATTAAATATACCTTTTGATAAAGATGAAACAGAATAATTTTCATTTCTTAATTCTTTCAATACATTTTCAGTGATTGCCTGTCTGGTTTTATCATTACATATTTCGTTTCCGAGGCTCAAATCCTGATTTAAGCTTTTTAGTCTGATTACCTGGTTGTCAAGCCATCTTGCTTCGGTTGTTAATAGAAGAGGAAATTGAAAAGCCTGTAATCTCAGAATAGTGTTTCTTTCTGAATATGATAATTCATAATCAATTTGTTTATATTGTTGTTTGTTTGGGAGTTCCCTTAAAAATTCTAAAATTTGTCTGTATGAGTTTCCATTTTTTTGCATATAGTCGGTTAAAACAATCGAATCCTGGCTTGTGAAACCATTAACTTCCACTATGTTGATTGAATTGTCAATTTTCAGACTATTTATTGGCTTTATATAATTAACATAATAAATAGAGTCCTTTTTTTTATTATAAATATTAATTATATCAGGCATAATATTTTTTGTTGATATTTCCCCGATTTCGATTAATGAATCAAGATGATTGAAATCAGAGTTAGAGTGTTCCTTAATATCGGGTGTGATTAATATATCCGCATTTTGAGAAGATTGTTTACTGAAATACAACATTAATATAGAAACAACCTGGTCGGCAAGATTCCATGGTTTGCTCAATTCTTCAGCAGGTAACAGAGGAGAAATCGTATTAATAGCTATAATCAAATCCGGCTTAAATTCTTTTGCCGCCTCAACAGGGATATTTGCCATCAATCCACCATCAACAAGAATCATCGAATCAATTCTCACCGGTGAGTACCTGAGTGGTACTGCAGCACTGGCTCTCATTGCAGTAACTAAATTTCCCGATTTCAAGGAAACTGTTCTTCCTTTTACCAAATCAGATGTTACAGAGCGAAACGGGAATTTTAAATTATCAAAATCGCCGTTACTTTGATACAGTGCATTCCACACAAGTTTCTGCAGAAAAGCATTAAACTTTGTACCAAGAGAAATTGCTTCCGGCACAACAAACTGAAAACTATTAAATCTTAAGGTGATAAGACTTCTATCCTGTATGACTTTTTGGTCTAAAAATAGTTCGCTTCTGTCTTGTTCGCTTCCGAGTGAAAGTATATCATCCCAATCAGTATGAACCATTATGGAATCCAACTCTTCGGGGGTATAGCCCACAGAATATAATCCTCCGATTATAGCACCAATACTTGTACCAATAATATAATCCGTCGGAATGCCTGATTTGACCAACTCTTTTAAAACACCAATCTGAGCTATACCTCTTGCACCTCCTCCGCTTAATACAATTGCTATTTTCGGATGCAATTTATCAAATGAAAGTATTGTGTTCTTATATATTACCGGATCTTTACCTTGAAATCCAACTGATAAACATTCAAATGGAAACAAGAGTGATATAATTACTAAAAAATATTTGAAAAAGGATTTAAACAATTTTCTTTTCTGCTTTAATTACTGAATTAAATATTCATTTATATTATCTGATTTCAAATCCATTAAATTCACCTATCGAATCATAATACGTAACCTTTACATTATTTACATGTGCCATCATTGGTCCTGTTTGCAAATATTTTTTCAATTGCTCAATTGAAATCTTATCACCTTCGGCTACAGTTAATACCGTACCATCCCATCTGTTTTGTACATAACCCCGGAGTCCTAAAATTTTTGCATGCTGAAATACAAAATACCTGAAACCAACTCCCTGGACAAGACCTTCAGCTATTAACTCTGCTCTAAATATCTCTGCCATTTATAATCTTATTAATATCCTAATCAAATACAATATCTTGTGCAATTTTAACAGCAGATTCGGGTCCTGCCAAAATATCTACCAAATACAATGCAAATTCAACTGCTGTTCCTGCACCTCTGCTTGTAATAATATCATAATCATAAATTACCCTTTGTTCCTGGTAATTGTAAGTGATTAATGAATCTTTTACAGATGGATGGCTAGTAACCTTCTGCCCGGGTTTTAAAATATTATGTGCTGATAGGATAGATGGTGCAGCACAAATTGCTCCAATAAGCTTATTATTTTTATTTTGTTTTTTAAGTATTTCAATTAATTTTTCGTTTTTTATCAAATTGTCAGTTCCTTTTGAACCTCCGGGAATAATTACAGCATCATATTCATCGTTTAAATCGATATTTGAAATTAATAAATCAGGAATTATCTTAACACCCTTCGAACATGTGATGATTTCATGTTCACCGGCTATTTTTACATTAATTCCTGCTCTTCTTAAAATATCAATTACTACGACAGTTTCAATTTCTTCACTGCCATTTGCTATTGGAACTAATACATTTTTTGACATATTTTACCGATGCATAATAAATGAAAGAACAAAAAAAGTAAAAAAAAACATTAAATGAAAAAAATTTATCTATTTATACATTAATAAACTAATTAAAAAGACGATAATAACTATAATAAATAGTTAATAAAGTGAAATGTATTTATTTTTGTTAGAATTATAACTTTAATGAATTAAAAAAAATTATATAAATGACGACTGAAGAATACATAGAAAAAGGTGACTTGGCTTCAAAAAATCTTGAAGTAGATAAGGCATTGGAATTTTATTCTAAAGCAATTGAAATTAATCCACGTTCTTCGTATGCCTTCTTTAAAAGAGCTACCTTACTAACAAAAGCAAAAATGTTGAATGAAGCCCTTTCTGATATAAACAGTTGTATACTATTAAATCCTGAATTTTCTTTCGGATACTTTAAGCGTGGTGTTGTATACCAGTTAATGAAACAATTTAAGAAGTCAATAGAAGATTTCAAATATGCTATCGATTTGAACAATTCTTTCTCATTGGCATATTTTAAAAGAGGTTATTCATACCTGATGCTTAGACATTTTGATAAAGCAAATGAAGATTTTGACCAGGCAATTGAATTAAACCCTGCATATCCTCAAGCTTATTTTCAGAGAGGAAATTGTTTTTTTATTCAGAAGGATTTTGAAGAAGCTATTATAAATTATACAAGGGTAATTATGCTTGACCCTAAAAACGAAAAGGCATATACTTCCAGGGGGATAGCTAATTCGAATATGAATAATATTAAAGAAGCACTCAATGATTTTACAAGGGCGTTACTTGTAAATCCGGATTATATCCCTTCCCTGATTCAGCGCGGATTAATTTATAACAAAATAAGGCACTTCGAATCCGCTATCAGGGATTTCAATAAAGTAATAGAATTGAATCCAAATTCAGCTGATGGGTACAATAGCAGGGCATTAACTTATTTTTGCCTTAAAGAATATGAAAAATCAATTGTTGATTATGACAGGGCGATTAATCTGCGTCCTAACTCAGCAAATGTTTTATGCAATCGTGGCAATGCATTTTATGGATTGAAGAAATATAGAGAGGCAATGCAGGATTATGACAAAGCAATTTCCCTGAATCATACTATTGAAGGTGCATATCTTGGTAAGGGAAATATATTTGCAAGCATAGGAAGACATTCGGAAGCAATAAAAAATTATTCAAAAGCCATAGCCATTAATCCTAAATTCATTCAAGCTTATATCGGCAGAGGAAATGTATTCATGAAAATGAAATATTTTCTTAAGGCACTCGAAGATTTTACGCTTGCAATTGAAATTAATCCCGACCATGCTTTTGCCTATCTTTACAGAGGAATTGCTTTTCGCTCCGAAGACCGCTATGACCTTGCAGGCAAAGACTTCAATGAATTTTTAAGATTGCACAAAAGAAAAGACCAGGCTAATCTTCAAGTGCGGAAATGGCTCCGAAAAATGGATATGGAACCAATGTATTAACAAAGAAACCGTATAAACTATCATTTGCTCAGATTATATTTTTTTCCTACTTTTAAAGTTTAATTTCTGTGTTGAATTTTTACATTAATTATTTATGAAGAAAATGTATATCAAATCCCGAATTTTAACAATATTTTTTACCATTTTGTTTAGTTCAAGTATTTTGTTTTCTCAACCGCCATCGACACCTGTAACACCTATGGCAGTAACCGACGGCATTGTTCATTGCATAATCAGGTCGGGTAATACGATTTTTATTGGTGGTGCGTTCATGATGTTAAGAAATCCTGATAACAGCATAGCATTAAGGAATAATATTGCTGCAATAGATGCCAATACAGGATTCGCCACTTCATGGGACCCTAACTCCAACGGTGCCGTGCTTTCTATGGCTTTATCAGGAAATATTCTTTATGTAGGTGGTGGATTTACAAATATCGGCGGTCAGGCAAGAAACAATATTGCCGCATTGAAAACTGATACTGATTTTTTTATTGCTACTAACTGGAATCCTAATGCAGATGAAGTTGTTACCAGGTTGATTTTATCAGGAACAAATGTATATTGTGCAGGTAGTTTTTCAGTTATCGGCGGGCAAAACAGAAGTGGACTGGCATGTGTTTCCACAATGTCAGATGGCAATAATGCAACTAGTTGGAATCCGGCGCCTGTAGGTACTGTTAATGACATTTTACTTGTTGGAAGTACAATGTATGTAGCTGGTTCTTTTATAACAATCGGAGGTCAGCCGAGGAGTAACATAGCTGCTCTTAACACAAGTGATAATAATGCTACATCATGGAATCCTGGAGCAAATAATACTGTTGGGGCGATTTCAAATCTCGGTACTACTTTATATGCTGTCGGGAGTTTTACTATTATAGGTGGGCAGTCCCGTGTCAGGATTGCAGCACTCGATATGTTGATTAATACTAATAATGCAACTTTGTGGAATCCTGATGTCAATGGGACAATAAATACCGTAAAAGCATTTGACGGGAGGATATATATCGGTGGTACTTTTTCAATTGTCAATAATTTAACAAGAAATTTCATAGCATCTCTCAATGCCTCACAAAACAGGAATAATACCACGACATGGTATCCTGTTTTCGATTCCTTCATTGAAAAAATAAATATCCAGGATTCAATTATATATGTTGGGGGCAATTTTTCAAAAGTAAATAATCTTGACAGGGCTCATTTTGCAATGTTTCAACCTGTATTGCCAACATTAACAACGAATTATATATCAATTATTACAGTTAACAGTGCAATAAGCGGTGGTAATATTACTGCAGACGGTGGACCCTCGGTAATCAGGCGGGGTGTTTGCTGGAGTTTGACTCCTAATCCGACAATAGATAATGATACAACGATTGACGGTTCGGGGACAGGGAATTACTCAAGTATAATGACAGGCTTGACAATATACACAAATTATAAAGTCAGGGCTTATGCAACATCTGCAATTGGAACTGCCTATGGAAACGAAATTTCTTTCTATACACTTCCGGCAATTTATACGGGTACAATTTCAACGAGGCAATTTTGTGTCGGAGACAGTATTGCAATACCATACGACGCCACTCCGGGTTTCGAAGATGCGAACTATTTTATTGCGCAGTTGTCAAACTACCTTGGGAGTTTTGCCGAACCTGTTATACTTGATTCTATTCACAGTAAAGAATCGGGGGAGATTATTTCAAGGATACCATTAAATTCTGAATATGGAGTCAACTACAGGGTAAGAGTTGTGGCAACTCAACCCTCAGCTTCACTCAGAGATAATAATGTTGATTTGCAGATAAATGAATTACCTAATGTATCATTCAGCCAATTACCTAATGTATGTATAGATAATCCTGTAATGGATTTGACCGGAGGCTTACCTGTCGGAGGCATATATTCGGGAAATGGAGTAATAAATAATCAGTTCGATGCTTCTGTTGCCGGGACCGGCTCTCATACGATTACCTATTCATATAGTGATGGCTTTGGATGTTATAATTCGGCTGTATCGACTATAAAAGTAAATCCTTTGCCTAATGTAAGCTTCCAAATTCAACCTGATATTTGTATTGATAAAGGTTCGATTATATTATCAGGGGGCACACCAACCGGAGGCATTTATTCAGGGAATGGTGTAACAGATACAATTTTCAATCCTGTAACTGCAGGTAAAGGAAAACATACAATTACATACACATATTCAGATAATAACGGTTGTTCAAAATCAGTTTCAGCGGATATTAATGTCAATCCTTTACCGGTTGTTACACTTTCAACTTATAATGATGTTTGTTTGAACAACGATATATTCCAACTAACAGGAGGTTCACCTTCCGGTGGAAATTATACAGGCACAGGAGTTACAGACAACAGGTTTAATCCCGCGGATGCCGGGGTAGGTACACATACAATTCAATATACATATATTGACAGCAAAGGTTGCACCGACAATGCAACTACATCTATTAAAGTATTAGCTATTCCTCCTAAACCCGTAATTACACAGATTGATTTTCGTACACTAAGTTCAAGTGCCGATTATGGGAATCAATGGTTCATGAATGGAACTTTGATGCAGGGAGATACTTCAAAAACACTGCGTCCGAAATTCTCCGGTAAATACAGTGTACAGGTTAAGGGTGATAACATTTGCTTATCTTATCTGTCAGATGAATTTAATTATCAAAATCTTGCTGTAGATGAAGTATATTTAAATTCTAAAATTTCAGTATATCCCGTACCTGCAGATGACGAAATAATGATTCTTATAGATTCAGAAAATATAAATTCAGTAAATATATCAATCAATAATCTTCTCGGTGAGAAAATAATTTCAAAGGAAATTGGTGAATATAATTCCGGTAACTTAATAAGAATGAATACAGGGAATTTATCCGAAGGGATTTATTTGATAAGCATAACGGTATTGAACAACTCTATTAACCGGAAAATTATAATCAACAGATAGAAAATAATCAATATTTATAAAAAAACAAAGATTTTAAACTTAAGGGACACGGATTTCCGTGTCCCTGCATATATAAAGAGATAATTAACAATTATTCCATTTCTTTAATCAACTTCAACCCAAGTGACATAGCACCCTCGAGTGCGGTTCCTTTTGGTTCAACTCTTTTGAAAATTTTGTGTTTCTTTATTTCCTTATCAAGCATTTTCTCCAGCATAGTGTTGTTCTCTATGATACCACCCATAAGAGCAACATTGATAACTTTGGATTTATAATGCTTTTTGAGCGCATGCAGTAATTCAATCAGGTGAAGTGATGCTCTTTGTAAAATATCTATGCAAACATCATCTCCTTTTTCTGCACATTGCATAACGACTGGAGTAAGCATCTGGTATTCGAATGAACGGTCTGCATAAGCTTTAACAATCGTCCTCGGCTGTTTTATATCTATTGTTGGGAATAAACCTGTGAGCTGACTTGTAAGCTTTGTTTGTTTGCCTCTTCCGTCAATTGCTCTGACAACAGCAGTCAAGCCTTCCCTTCCAATCCAAGCACCACTGCCTTCATCATCTATTTCAATACCCCAGCCTCCGCATCTGACCAGGTTATCTTTACCTGTCTTACCGATTGAAATTGAACCTGTTCCGACAATCATAACAATTCCGTCGCTACCACCAAAAGCACCCTCTAGTGCAAGTTCGGCATCGCTCGTAACAAGCAGGTCATTTAGTATAAGTTTTTGACTTCGGGATAGAGTTTTCAAAAGTTGAGCCGACCTTCGTTTTTCCTCATCAAGCCATACTCCTGCCAAACCAATAACAATAGCATCAAGTTCACTTGATTCAATCTCAGCCTGCTCGCAAAGGTCAGCAACGATATTAAGCAATCTTTCGCAAGATTCCCCAACACCAACAGTGCCTACCCTTGTAGTACCGGCAAATGTTTTAGCAACAATTTTTCCTTCTCTTTGTAAAACGCCGCGTGTTCTTGTTCCGCCGCCATCAATCCCAATTATGGTAAATTCATTTTTAACTGCCATCAAATAGTCCTGTATTTTCAAGTAAATTTATTTCAATTCATGTCGGCAAATTTTGTGCCAAGCATAATTTTTAAGATTATTCTAAAAAGTGGATGCTTTATTAGTAAATAAATTTTATATTGGTTTTAATGTTAATTTTATAAATGAGTGATTGCCAAAACTCAAATCAATAAACAAAATAATTTTTTTAATTTTTTAACTAATTACTTTTTTTATAATTAAATTTTCATTAATTTTGAATTGTGAAAATAATCACAATGTGAAGAATATCACAAATTTATGAAAAGTATAGCTGAAAATACAATAAACAGACTTATTGTCTACAAAAAAGAGCTTGGCAGATTATTAAAGGATTCTGTGAGTAATGTATACTCGCACAAATTGGCACAGTTGTCAGGCTTCCCTTCCCATCTGGTCAGGCGGGATTTGATGAACGTAGGTTACTATGGTTCACCTGCACATGGTTACAAAGTTAACGAACTTGAAAAATGCATATCTGATTTTCTATGCACCCCGGATTATGTACGAGTAATTTTAATAGGGGTAGGAAATCTCGGTAGAGCAATATTAGATTATTGCAATCAGCAAAATCCTAAAATATCAATTATTGCCGCTTTCGACAGCGATAAAAACAAGGTAAATAAGATTTATCATGGCATCTATACATTTCATATCGGAAGTGTTCAGAATTATATAAAAGAAAATGATATAAAAGTAGCTATTATAACCGTGCCGGGCAGCGAAGCACAAAAAATTGCTTCGGAAATTGTTGAATCCGGAGTAAACGGCATAGTTAATTTTACTCCGGTTCGCCTCCAGTTACCGGATGATGTTTACATAGAAAATCTGGATATGATGTTAGGTTTAGAGAAGGTAGTGTATTTTGTTGATGGTGGTTAATTGATTGATGAATGAAGTGAAGTAAAGTAAAGAGTACATCGTATTCGGTTCTCCCGGATCATAACGGTATAAATGCCGAGTGATTCGGGAGTTTTAATAATTACGAATTACAAATTATGAATTACGAATGTCGGTATAATTTACTATGAAAATTAAGATTTTAATTTATTCATAAATTCCGTACTTATATAATTATCATAACTCAAACAGACATCAATAGCAAAGTCAATTCCGGTATTGATAATTTTATCCCAGTCATTGTCTGCTAATTGGTGTAAATCATTTCTTTTAATCCCCAAATTAAATAGAGAATAAATAATGCCGGCATTGAAACTGTCTCCTGCAGCTATTGTACTGATAGGGTGTATATCCGGAACATGAAAAATTTCTGACTGTTTATTTCTGAAAAGAATCACATCATTTTTCCCCTGTGTGTAAACAAGTATTTTATTTTTATTATTCAGGATGGAATAAACATCTTTGGGTTCTTCAATATCAAAAATCAATTTAATGTCCTCATTTGATGCACGGATTATATCCGCATATTCAATGTTTTCGCTAATAGATGATTTCAATTTTGTCAGTTCATTTAGATGAGCCTTCCTGAAATTGGGGTCATATACAACCAGGCACCCTGATTCTTTTGCTTTATTCAATATTTTAACAATAGTTGTTCTGATTTGGGAATCGATACTAAAATAAGAACCGAAAAGCAATATGTCATCCGGAGAAAAATCAGGCATTTTAATATCTAACCTATTATGTGAATATTGATTATAAAAATCATATTCAGCATTATTAACATCATTTAGAAAAGCAAGAGCAAGCTTGGTTTTGCCGTCATCGAAACTATAAATATAATCTGTATTGACATTATTAGATTTTAATAAATGCAAAGTCGATTTACCGGGCAAATCCATTCCGATTTCGCTGATGAAATAAACAGGTAATCCGCATCTGCCAAGCGAGACAGCAGAATTCAATACTGAACCCCCGGGGCATGCGGAAACGGGTTTCACATTTTTAAAGATTATGTCGTAAACAGTTTCGCCGAGTGCGTAAATTTTATTTGACATTAATTATTACTGCTGATGTTAGAATTAATCCTAACAAAAATAATAATTTTCAAGTGTAAAAAGGAAGCAGATAATTTATTCGTATAGTTTATAGCTGATGAGATCATAAACTTTATACATTGAGTCATAATTATATAATTCGAATCTGATGAGTCCAATGTCAGGTGTATAGTAATATCTGCATATAATAGTATTTGCAAAATTAAAGTATTTACAAATTATTTCAGTCCATAAAGTATATTGATAACAATTATAGGAACCTGCATTAACATTTATTATTTTATTCGATTCAATATCACACCAATAATATGCAGATACAGTAACAAAATCACCTATAGTGTCATTATAAGGAGGGGGAACTAAGTATCTGAAATTTTCATATTTACATATTAAATAAGAAGAATAATAAGCAGGGTAGAATACTTCATTATTAGAATAGCCACCACAAATTGAGTATTTATCGGACAATCCAATATCTGTATTGGTTATTATCCGCAGATTATTGTAATTAATCCATTTCACATTGAACCATCTTTCATATCCAATTAATGTGTCTTTGACAACATAAATAGTATCATAACCGGAATTAATTAAATCACCCTTACTATTAAAATCACTTACCTGATAAATCCACCTGTTGCCAATATGCAAAGGCATTATAACAGATTTTGTCTGGTTGGTTAAAATATAGTTATATAGAATGGGTTGATATTTATCGTGAACTTCGCTTTGCTCACAACTAATAAATATTAAAGCAATAATAAGTATAAATATATTTCTCATAAATTCATAATGAAAGAATAAAACTAATTACCATCCGAAGAAAGCGAATTTAATCAACTGTTGCTCAAATAATGTAATTACTTTTTGTGTTTTTACTTCTAATAAAATTAAATCACCATAATTTGAATCATTAGCATCATCGTTATTTTCATATTCAAATAAAATATATTTTCCATCCGGGGACCATTGAGGCAAAAAGAATAGGATATCATCTTTTTTACCAGGCAAATCAGTCAATTGAACTTCAGATTTTGTCTCTATATCAATCATCCAAATATTGCATGGTTCTTTGTAATAAGCAATTTTTTTCCCATCAGGTGAGAATACCGGTTTAGTTATATATTCATTAGTTTTAAGTATATCCTTAGTTTCTCCATTATTGATATTTAATAATTTTAAAACTGTTTCATTCGATGATTTATTATAGGAGACAAAAATTATCTCATTTCCATTTGGAGACCAATTAAAATTATTAAAATAAGATTTCTGGAGATATAATGGAGATAAGTTTAATTTCCTTTTATTTTTTCCATTAATATCAATTAAATAAATATTATCCATGTATTCACTTGAATTATTAATATAGGCGATACTTTTTCCGTCTGGAGAAAATTCCGCTTCAAAACCAGAATTTCCGGAAAATAATTCAGTTGAATCAATAATAAAATCTGCAGAACCATCAATATTGCAGATATGCAAATAAAAATTTGACGAAAAAGACACATAAGTTCTTCGTTCATTAAATAATAATTTGTTGCCCAATGGTGAAATAGTGGGATTTCTAATCCCACCTACATCATTAAAAATATTTTTTTCATTCGTTCCATCAATATTTGAAACTATTAAAGTAAAACCTCCCGTACTATCATTACAAGCAATAAATGCAATTTTCCCATATTGAGGTTTAGAATATATTTCTGCGTTAGTTTTAAAAATACGGTTATTTGTACCATCAAGGTTTATCTCATAAATATCAAACCTAGAATCGTCATAATTAACCATAGAATAAAAAATTTTATAATCAATCTGCTGAGGATTAACCGTAGAATTTTCTTTGCAGGAATAAATAAATATTAATGCAAAGTAAATAAACAAGAAGAAACTTTTCTTTTTCATTTTATTCTCCTGATTAAAATCCCTCACCATCCGAAAAATGCAGTTCCAACCTGTTCTTCCTGAATCAGTGTTGTTACTTTTCCTGTTTGAAACTCAACTAAAGTCAAATTTCCCTGATTCATGTCTCCGCCATCATCATTAATGGTGTATTCAAAAATAATATATTTCCCATCAGGAGACCATTGTGGAGACAGAGTACCTATGTCATTGGTTTTACCCGGTAAATCAGTTAATTGTGTAGCTATTTTAGTATCAATATTAATAATCCAAAGGTTGCATGGACCAGCCAGAAAGGCAATATATTTACCGTTAGGAGACCAAACAGGTTTCCCAATATAATTGGATACAGTATAGATATTTTCTGAAGTACCATTTGCAACATTTAAAATAGTAATTGATACATCTCTTGAAATCTCGTCCCAATTATTTACGACGATGTTCTTACCATCGGGAGACCAATCAAATGTTTGAAGGGAAAAGGATGAAGCAATTGATATTGGTGATTGATTTATCCTTCTTTTATTATTCCCGTTAACATCACAGACATTAATATATTCTCTATTACTTTCCGAATAGTCTATGAAAGCTATTGAATTTCCATCAGGCGAGAATGCAGCTTCTATATAATTATCATCTGATTGAGATATCATTGTTGAATCAATTATTCTGTCATCGGAACCATCGATGTTGCTTACATGTAGATAACTTGTATGATAATTGGATAGAGAGGTCATTACTACATAAAGTAATTTGTCTCCCTTTGGTGAAATCTCGGCGTCACGAAGCAAATCTTCGTTAGAATTAATTAAAACTTCATTTGTGCCATCAGTGGATGATACTTTTAAAAATAAAGTTATAGCACTATAATTAACCTGAATAAAAACCATTTTTCCTTTTTGTGGTTTAGAAAATATTACTGAATTGCTCTTAAGAAGAGTTTTATTACTCCCATCCGGATTAATGGAATATAAACCATCAATTTTCCCTTCATCAGAAATGTATGTATAAAAAATTTTGTAATTACCCTGCTGTGGGTTGTTAGTAGCATTGTCTTTGCATGAGTTCATAAATATAACTGCAAAGAATAAAAACAAAAAGATACAAATCTTTTTCATCTTTCTCTCCTGAATTATTTTATAAAATTTATATTATTTAAATATTTTCAGTTATATATATGATTTAAATCGAAAGAAAATTGCCTCTGATAATTAACATTATCAGGAGCAATTTAATAAATTTAAATTCAGAAACAAAGTGATTAATTAAATTTATTCATATAGTTTATAGCTGATGAGTTCGTATGATAAATTTAAATTCGAAGGTTCAAATTTAGTACCTAAAATATAATTATCAAATTTTATCGGACCCAAATCAGGCACAAAGTAAGAGATATAACTTAAACTGAATTGCACATTAGTATTTTTATCTTCCATGTTGCTTGAGAATTTCAATCCGTTAAAACTTCCCGCAAGTATGGTTCCATTTGTAAAGTTTTCAATATTCGTCCATCTGTAAAATTCAAATGTCAATAATTCATATTCGTCTAATGAATCGTTATATATGATTGTTTTCATATCATCATATTTGCAAGCAAAATAGGGGGACGATTTGGATGGATATTGAGCTTCGAGGGTTGATTTATTATCGCAGATATTGCATTTCATCCATAATCCAATGTCAGTGTTTGTCATATAAAGTGTGTTCGAATAAGAATTAGTCCATTTTACTTCGAACCATGTTTCATTATTTAAAATTATTTTATTAATTACCCTGATTGTATCGAAATATTCTTTCTCAATATTTCCGTTTTTTAACTCTTTAACGTTAAATATCCAATTGTTGCCTTCATGAAGCGGCATGATAACTGATTTTGTCTGGTCAGAAAGAACATAGTTATAGTGAATATCATATTTCTTAATATTATCGTCAGAATTAATAATATCACTGCACGATTGAAATAATAACAATGAGAAGAAAGCAATTACAATATGAAATATCTTTTTCATAGCAGCACCTTTAATAAAGTTTATATTCTTTTAAATAATATGTCATTAATTTTTCTTTTTTTATTTCTTTACCATTGAAGTAAGTGATATGATATATTTCTTCTTTGATTTTTCCTACATTAACAGCATAATAATATACAGACTGAAAATATGATAATGTATCATTAATTAAATCATATAATTTAAATTTTGAATATGATTCGGTGAATTTATAACAACTAAATGTTCCGGCTTCCACTTCCAAGTATTGATTGGTTTCGATTTTCAGTAGTCTTTCTGCTTTTATGTAATTGTAGGTTGTATCATGAGAATGAAATAACCATTTATAATATTCCGAATAATATATTTCATTATCATTTGCCGGGTATTTTACTTCCAGATAATTCGAATTATAAGTAAACAAATCGCTAAACCATACTCCATTGTCGGTATTAGTGAAGAAAATTTTATAATCTAGGCATACCGGAGAAATACATCTTGCATTGGATAGAATGAAAAATTTTTCATTGTTGATCAAAGAATCTCCATCGACAGTTAAAGTATCATAGCCATACATAATAGTATTTTCATCAGTCGTATCAAATACGAACATGTATACCCAATAGTTACCTGTTTTTAGAGGCAAAAGGACAACGTTTACCTGGTCTTCTTTAATCTCAGTATATGAACCGGATGTTTTGATTTTATCTTCAACAGGATTTGTAGATTCGTTACAGGCGATTACTGTCAAGCACAAAATAAGAATTAGCATAAGCATAAGTTTCATATCACATTCCTAGAATTTATAGTTAATACCAAAATTTAATCCGATTTTTGAAGCATTGAACCAGTTTTGATTATGTGTGAAAAACATATTACTATACTCAAGATTTTCTACTAATGCAAAAGAGTCATTAATTTTAAATAAAATACCTGCAGAAGGTCTGATAATTAATCCGTAATTATTGACAGCAAAATTGAGTTGAGCTAAAAGCTGCAAATCATTTTCAGTTAGGAATTTTTGCCTTATACTTAAGCCATAGCTTGTCAAATTTGGATTTTGTTCGATTTCATATTTCATATCGTTACTTACAAATTCAATGTATTTGACGAAAAAAGTTTCCTGTCTGATGTTAATACCAAAATCAAGATTGTCAATAACATTGAAAAACACATCAAATCCGAGGTTATTGAATTCATTTGCTTTAGCTGGCTGTATAGATTCTTTAGGCAGATTCCAGTTTAATGACCATCGAGCTTCGATTGATATATCTAAATCATCTTTTTTTAAATAAGCGATATTATAAGATAACTCAGAGGGAGCAATGTTGTCATTACTTAGATTTTTTTCAGTTCTTATGTTGTTTTGAAAATTAATCACTGGTTCTGACATTGCAATTAAATTCATATTATTATATTCAGGTATTTCCTTTGTTATTAAATTAACTTTTTCAGGATGTGTTTTCGGAATAATATTATGTGTTCCCTTAGTTAAAATTATCTTGTTTAGTTTTGATTCCATTTTTGGGGAATCGATTAAATTAACAATTGGAGGCTTATCCGATTTTATCGATGAAATGTTCTTATTATCAGTTGATAAAGTGTTTGTTGATATAATAAATACCGATGAAGCAAGTAATGCACCAATACCTCCTGAAAGCAAATGCCATTTTGTTCCCTGTAAAAATTTAACGGGTGCAGGAATATGTGATGATGGAACTGATATATTCAAATCACCATAAATGGATGCTTTCAATTCTGTCGAAGGTGAATAATAAGCCGCACTCGATTTAATTGTATTAGTAATACCGAGCAAGCTTTTGTATTCTGCCCTGAGTGAGTCGTCAGCAGAAATCATAGAGAACAATTCTCTTTCCTCATCTTCCGGAAGTTCTCCGTCTATAAAATCTACTAATTTATTTTCGTATTCCATTTAATACCCCAATCATTTTTCATTATATTCATTAATATAAGGTTCCAAAATTTTCTTGACCATATTTGTAGCTCTTGTAACTCTTTTTCGGATACATTCAACACTTTCATTGCAAATAGCAGCAATTTCTTCATTAGGTAATTCCTGGTAACGTTTCAATATGAAAGCTTCTTTATAAACATCATCGAGAGAATCAACTGCAATATGGATTAATTCAAGCATCTCATTCTTATCATGCTGGCTGCCTGTATGTTCAATTCCTGAATTAAAATCAGATAAAGTCATCAATTCCGATTTATTTTTACTTTCGCGGATAATTTTTCTTGCATTATCAACAATAATATGTTTCACAGTAAGTATCAGGAAGGGCAGAATTTTCTCTACTGATTTACCGGATTTGACATATTGAAAAAATTTAAGCCATGCTTCGTGAAAAACCAGGTCGGAATCTTTTCTGTTCCTTGTCAGGAATAGGCAATATGAGAATAACTTACTGCCATATCTGTTAAATAGTACGTCAAATGAATAATCACAAGTAGGTTTATCCTCTCTTAGAAGTGGAATTAGTTCTTCATCGCTGTATGTAGTATAATTATTCATCGAATTTTGCTCATAATTTAAAGTAAAGACGCTGATTATACTAAATTTGGGACAAATTTTATGATTTCCAAGTTAAAATGAATGAAATTATTAGCATTAAATTTGCTTACAGAAAATCTGTAAAGTAATATTTTGAATCTTTCGTCTAATAATTTGAATGTATTTATACAAAAATGAAGTTTATGAAGAGTTCGTTAAGTAAGATAATTATACCTGCATTATTATTTATATTTTTTTCTTTTTTGTTGATTGGTTTTAGCCAAAAATCTGAAAATAACAATGTAGAATCATATTCTCAAAATTCATCAGGAAATTTACGTGCAGTTCCAAATGAAGCTTTCGGGTTTGGGGAAAAACTTGATTATAAGGTAGGGTATAAATTCATTACAGCGGGAACAGGATATTTCTGGATTAGTCCCAGACCGATTATCAGAGGCGATAATCATCAGTGCTATGATATAAGGTTTCGGGTGCAGTCTTTGGAAAGTCTACGCTGGATATATAAAGTTGATGACAATTATAAGACAGTTTTGGATGTTGATGGTATATTCCCCTGGGAGTTTGAACAGCATGTCCGAGAAGGTAATTATCGAAAAGATGCCAAGGCTGTATTTGACCAGGTAAATAACATTGCTTATGCTAATGATAAGAAATACGAAGTAAAGCCTTACGTACACGATATTGTTTCTGCTTTTTATTATGTCCGAACACTTGACCTCGGCACAATGAAAATGGGCAATATATTTTACCTGCAGAATTTTTTCGAAGATACTACATATAATTTAGGAGTTAAGATTGTAGGAAGAGAAACAATCGAAGTAGAGGCAGGCAAATTCAGATGTATAGTAATCCAGCCCCTTGTTGTTCAGGGGGGCTTGTTCAAAAGTGAAGGTAATATTTATATTTGGCTGACAGATGACGAAAGAAAAATACCGGTGAAAGTAGCTACTAAGATATTGATAGGTTATGTTGGAGCCGAACTGATTAAATACAGTGGAATCAGGGGACCAATTAATGCAAAAATTGATTAAATGTTTTTTAAAGGAGATTAAGCATGAAAAGAATTAATAAGGTAATTGCATTTTTTCTAATTTTCAATGCAGTATTATTATTTTCTCAAATAACGGATAAAGATGAATGTTTTAAGTTATTACTCGATAAATACGGCAAGATGAATTCTGTATCATTCAAATTTTCATCACCTGAAAATAAAAGTTTCCAGGGTGCACTTACTGCCGTTAAGGGAAATAAGTATTTAATAGACACAAAAGACAGAGACGTGTATTGCAATGGTGAAACAATATGGAATCATATGATTGCAGATAGTGAAGTTCTTATAAGTTATTATGATAAAACAAATATTAATCCAATGTCAGTTGAAAATTTCTTTTTTAATTTTCTGGAGCAATATGTACCTTCAGATTTGACAGAATCAACTTCTTCGCTTGGAACAAAGTCTTATATACTACAACTAACGCCAAAAAATGAGAAGACATACGATATTGATGATGTCAAAATCTGGATTGACCCAAAAAATTATATAATCAGGTCAGTAAAGTTAAAAATAGCCGGGAAAATACAAACATTGAATATCGATGATTTGGTGTTAAACAAAAAGTATCCTGAAAAGATGTTTGAATATAAACCTACAGAAAAAGATAAGATAATGGATTTCAGATGATGAAAATTTAATTTATAAAATATTCTCATCAGAAGTTTTTTTACATATTAAATTTATAAGATATTATACCGATAATTAGGAAAAATTGATGGATTAAAATAAAAATTAAATAAATCAAATGAAATTTACTATTATTTTGTTACTTCCTTTATTGATTATTGTAATCTCCTGTTCATCTGTCAGGACGAATACGACTACAAAGAAGATACCTCCTTCAAAATCATTATGGGCAAAAAAAACAGAATTAAAATTGCCAGGAAAGTCTAAGCAGGAAATAAAACCAAAATCAAGATTCACCGATACAGCTAAAGTATTTGTAAAACCGAATATAAGAACATCACATACAAGTATAAATTCCCAATTAGATACGGCTATATATAATTATGAAAAAGCAAGTGAAGTAAATGATGTAAAAAATATGGACGCATCATGCCTCGAAATAAAATCATTTGCAGAAACTTTTGCAGAAGGAGATTCACTTAAATTCGAAGCATTGTTCTATAAATGCGAATGCCTTATTTATAAACAAAAATTTCATGAAGCTGAAAAGGAACTAAATGATTTGATAAAAGAAAAGCAAATACCTAATTCAGTCCTGGAAAGGTCTTTGATTAGACTTGGACAGGTATATTGTGCATTGGAAAGAAGGAAGGAAGCCCAGGCAATGTTTGCAAAATTTAATAAACAATTCCCTAATTCGATTTATAAGGAAATTGCAAATTGTGAGGCAATTAGGTCGGAATAATTATAATATTTCTCTTTTCGAGGGATAATTTTTTCTCAACTCATCAAATACATCTGTATTATTTTCTCCTGATTTAATTATTATTTCTTTTAATTTCATAGTGTCTGTATCTATTTCTCTTGAATTTTTCAATAAGTCATAAATCATATCATAATTTTTAAATTTATCAGGACTCATAGATTTATACTGAGATAATTCGTGATTAATTTCGTTAAAATCCGGTTCAAGGTGAAAAAATTTCCTGAATTCATCAGCCATTCTTTTTGCACCTCTTATTTTCCCGTCTCTTGAATACCCGGCTACATGAGGTGTTGCAATTATTGATCTATTCATCAAATCCTGATTAATGAACGGCTCATTTTCCCAGACATCGATTACTGAATAAATAGAATCATTATCAATCTTTGAAATGAGTGACTTTTCATTTACTACAGAGCCACGCGATGTATGAATAAATAACGAACCTGATTTAATATAATTAATATTAATTTCATTTAAAAGATAATTGGTTGAATATAATTCATTGAAAGTCAAAGGTACATGATTGGTTATAATATCAGAAGATTTGCATAAATCATCCAATTCGGCATATCGGACAAACTCAGGAAAAATATAACCATTAACTTTTAATGGCGGGTCATTTACAAGAATTTTTAATCCCAAATATTTAGAAAACCGTGCTATGATTTTCCCAATATTTCCGTAACCAATAATACCGATAGTTATAGTTGATAATTCAGCTTCAGTTAAACTTCTCCACTTTAAAATCGAATAAACAACATATTCCGCAACAGAATTTGCATTGGAACCTGGTGCGTAAACAAAATTTATATTATTATTTTTTAAAAAATCTACATCAATATGGTCAAATCCTGAAGTAGAAGTGCCGATAAAATTAACAGCGGTATTTTCAAGTAATTGAGAATTTACTTTTGTAGTTGACCTAACAAAAAGTGAATTGCAGGCAGATTCAATCAATGCCTGATTTGTTAAATTACGCCCTTTAAATAAAATTACTTCGCCGCAAGGTTTAAGGGCATCGGCAAGTAATGGTATATTTTCGTCGACAAGAATAATATTTTTCATTTATTGTACTATAATTCAGATTAAAACATCAATATTAATTTTAATAATAATTTTTGTAAATTAGCTTTACTGTATATATTTTCAAAAATAAATTGATATAAATATAATGGATTATGCAGCAGGATCTGACCAGACATTCCGTAAAGTAACGACTTTACGGCTTCTCGAAATGAAAAAAGCAGGGATAAAAATTTCCTGCCTGACGGCTTATGATGCCCTAATAGCAAGGATTTTGGACGAATCCGGAATAGATTTGATTTTGGTTGGGGATTCGCTTGGGAATGTTGTGCAAGGAAAGGAAACAACATTACCTGTTACATTGGAAGAGACAATTTATCATACAAAAGCAGTAGTACAAGGCGCTAAAAGACCTTTAGTTGTTGCCGATATGCCTTTCATGAGTTTCCAGGTTTCTCCTGAGGAAGCGTTCAGGAATGCAGGCAGAGTGATGAAAGAAACAGGATGCTCCGCATTAAAATTAGAAGGTGGGAAACTTGTTGTAGATGCTATAGCTCGAATGACAGAAGCTGGAATTCCAGCTATGGGACATCTTGGTTTGACACCACAAAGCATAAATAAATTTGGCACTTATAAAGCCAGAGGCACTTCGAAGGATGAAGCTGAGCAAATCCTGAATGATGCAAGATTATTGGAAGAAGCAGGTGTTTTCGCTATAGTACTTGAAAAAATTCCTGCCGAATTAGGTAAAAGAATCACTGAATCACTGACAATCCCAACGATTGGAATCGGAGCGGGACCTTATTGTGACGGGCAGATACTTGTTTATACTGATATGTTAGGGCTAACAGTTGATTTCAGCCCGAGGTTTGTACGGCGTTACGCCTTTTTATATGACGAAATTAGAAAGGCAACGGCAAAGTTTACTGAGGACGTCAAAAGCGTGAGTTTTCCCAATGAACAGGAAAGTTATTGATGAAACTGAAATTATTATATTTAGCTTATATATTAATTTTATTTCTAATCCTAAAATTATTAGCTGGATGCGGAGACAACATTACTTCCGGTTCAAACATCGTATTTCCCGACTCGCTTGTTAGTTATATTAGCCACGTTGAGCCGTTTATGAGGGTCAAATGCTCATATATTGGTTGCCATTGCGACCCTCCCAATAATGGGTACAATGCATCAACAATGTCAAACTATTTTTCACTTTTTAATATAGATAATCTTGGACTTGTTCTGCCCGGCAATCCTGACGGAAGTAAATTAATACAAATTCTAGAAAGAAGACTGCCTCATAATTATTATTTATTCCCACAAGGGTATTTTACACAAAATCAGATTAATGGGATGAGGAAATCCGGAAGAAATTACCGGCATGACAACTTATGAAGATGCCGGAGTTAAATTTGGAATAAAACATCCACAAAACTGGATTGTCCAGGCAATTCCCGGGAGCAGAGTTATAATTTACTCTTCTAAGGGTGCTAAAGACAGATTCCTACAATATGATGCAGAAGGAAAAGCAGGCGCTAAGATTGATGTTTATGCGAAGAAGCTTGATTCAGGAAAATCACTGGAAGATTTCATGGCTTCAACTAAAATGTTTGACCCAAAAACTTATTCAAAACCTGAAAAAGTGAAAATTGACGGAGTTGAAGGATATAAGCAAACATACTCCTTTGAACTCTCCGACGGGTTAATGGAAGGCGAAGTTTATTATGCAACAAAAGACGGGAAGTATGCAACTGCTGTGTTTTTAGAAGCATTTGGCGGCACACTTCATGGATACCATAAATACCTTGAAGAAATTATTGCATCGGTTAAACTCGCTTATGAACCTTCAGCGAAAAAACCAGATACTGTTTTAGTCGAAGCCGCACCCCCGTCACAGAATCTGACAACAATGGGTGGAGACGGATATACAATTTTAATCCCGGATAATTTTACTTCGACATCAGGAAAGTCAAAAGATGCTATAGCATCGAGAAACTATATTGGTGATAGAAGAGCTGATTGTAATATCCAGGTCGATGTCATTGATGCAACAAAGCAGCAGAATCTGAAGAAAATAGTTGATGATGATAAGAATAAGGTTAAGTACGGAAATTCGAATGCATCGGCAACTACACTTGGAGGTCAGCAAGCATATGTATTCAATTATTCACCCGGAAGAAATGTGCAAAGCAGGGCATACTTTGTAATCAAAGGGAACAAGCTTTTCCGTATAACCATGAATTGGTTCAAAGGTGAAGAAGCGTCATATCTGCCTGTATTCGAGAAATCAATAAGGAGTATAAAGTTTCAGTAAAGAATTGTTTAATTTTATTAATTTTGAGGCAGGGTTTTATACAAGCTCTGCCTTATTTATTTTTTTAATATCTATACGAAATTCATGTAATGAATAATATAATATATACAAATAAAATCAATACATCCTTAGGTGAGATGATTGCGGGCGCCACAGATGAAGGTTTGTGTCTGCTCGAATTTAACGACAGGCCTGCTTTAACGAAAGAACTCGATAACTTAAAAAAAATTCTCAATTCAGAAATAGTAGATGGAGAGCATGAATTAATTACTCAGACTAAGATACAGATTGACGAGTATTTTCAGGGTAAGAGGAAAGAATTTACTATAAAACTAAATGCACCTGGTACTATATTTCAAAAGAAAGTTTGGGGTGTTTTGATAGATATTCCTTTTGGAAATACCCGAACATACAAAAACCAGGCAGCAAGACTTGGTAATTCAGCATCAATACGTGCAGTTGGTAAAGCAAACGGAGACAACAGGATTGCTATCATTATTCCATGCCACCGAGTAATAGGAGCAAATGGTGATTTAATAGGGTATGGAGGTGGATTATGTAGAAAACATTACCTTCTTGAATTCGAGAATAAAATAAATAATAATTTCACTTTGTTTGAATAATATTAATAAAATGGATAAAAAAGAGAAGAAAAAATTTACCAAATTAAATTTCCTCTTTAATAATTGGAATAATATTAAACTCATTTTTCAGATATACCTGGTAGCAATAGCTGTTTTCTCTTGTTTCAGATTAATTCTTTTTTTCACAGAGATTGATAAAGCCGGCAGTTTATCAGAGAATTATCTTTTGATATTGCAGGCATTCATTATGGGTTTAAGATTTGACACAGTCATATCATGTTATATTCTTGTTTTACCTTTTTTGATTTTATCAGTTATGTTTATCATAAACAGGAAAAATCAAATAATTGAGGAATTCACATTCTATTATATATTGCTGTCATTTTCAATTGCCTTTTTCTTATGTGCTGTTGATATTCCATTTTTCAATCAATTTTTTTCAAGATTGTCTGTAACTGCTCTCGAATGGGCAGACAGCCCTGTATTTGTTTTGAAAATGGTTTTCCAGGAAATCAGATACTGGATAATGATTATACCATTCATTTCAGCTGTCTTTTTATTTTATATTTCACTGAAAAAGATATATAAAAGAGCTTCTCTAATAACAATTGGCAAAAAGTCTATTACTCTCAGGATTATATTTTCAATAATGTTTTTCCTTGTCATGTTTATTGGAATTCGCGGAAGAGTGGAAAAAAAATCTCCGATCAGAATTGGAACTTCATATTTTTCGAATAATCCATTCTTAAATCAATTAGGATTAAATCCTGTTTTTACTTTTTTAAGAAGTTATCTTGACAACATTGATGTTACTAATTCACATATTAGGTTAATGGATGATAAAGAAGCTTTAAATAATGTTCAGAAATACTTATTTTTAACTGCACCTGATACTATTTATCCTATTTATAGAAAAATCATTCCGGATTCTTTCAGTACAAGAAAGCCGAACATTGTAATTATTATAATGGAAAGTATGAGTTCAGCCCTGATGCACCATGGGGGGAATAATAATAACTTAACACCTTTTCTGGACAGTCTTGCAGACAATAGTCTCTATTTTGAAAATGTTTATACTTCAGGAATTCATACATTCAATGGTGTATTCAGTACTTTGTTTTCGTATCCTGCAATTTTCAGGCAACACCCGATGAAAGAAAGCAGGATGGTAAAATATAACAATATCTCAAATGTTTTAAAACAATTGGGATATTCAACCGGATATTACACTACACATGATGGTCAATTTGATAATATTGAAGGATTTCTTAGAGCTAACGATTTTGATAATGTCATAACACAGTCCGATTATCCATCGTCAAAAGTGGCTACCACACTTGGTGTACCGGATGATTATATGTTCAGTTATGCATTACCCCAAATTAATGAATTAAGCAAAAATAATAAACCTTTTTTTGTTGCTTTTATGACTGCGAGCAATCATGGACCTTATTATATTCCGGATTATTTTAATCCGCGCTCCAAAACAGTAATGGATGCCATTGTTGAATATTCGGATTGGGCTTTGCAAAAATTTATATCTGATGCAAAAAAACAAGTTTGGTTCGAAAATACAATTTTTGTTTTCATTGCTGACCACGGGATACCGATTACTGCTAATTATGAATTACCATTAGATTATCATCATACCCCTCTAATAATATATGCTCCAAATATAATTGGACAAAGTCATAAATATAATTGCTTGGGAGGTCAGATAGACGTATTCCCAACAATTATGGGATTAATTAACCAGCCATATATTAATAATACTCTTGGAATAGACCTTCTGAAACAGAAACGCGATTATATATATTTCAGTCACGACGATAAATACGGAGTTCTTGACAGTATTTTTTATCTTATTGTAAGACAGGATGGAACGCGTTTATTATTCAAATATATAACCGGAGACAAAACAAATTATATAAATGAGTATAAGCGGAAAGCGGATGAAATGGAATTATATGCTAAATCAAATTTCCAGGCATATCAGTATTTAATTCTTAAGAATAAGCAATATGTTAAGAGATAATGTATTTTAACTTAACTTTTCATAATTTTAACTTTTAATTTATAGCAAAAGATTTTCTAATGAATACAACAGAAAAAATAATTATACTCGATTTCGGAGCTCAATATACACAGCTTATTGCCCGCAAGGTGCGTGAGAATGGTGTTTATGCCGAGATTTATCCGTTTAATATTTCTTATGATAAGATGAAGGAGCTAAATCCGAAAGGGATTATATTTTCGGGAGGACCTTCAAGCGTTTATGAAAAGGATGCACCAATACCATCTTTTGATGTAGTTGATTTCGGTGTACCTGTGCTTGGAATATGCTATGGACTACAGCTTATTGCATATAAAAAGGGCGGTGTGGTTGATAGTGCAGCAAGACGTGAATATGGCAGGGCAGAATTATTGATTGATTCACACGAGGATTTGTTTTTGGATTTGCCATCATCAACAACAGTGTGGATGAGCCATGGGGATGCACTGGCAGAGCCACCGAAAGGATACGAAGTCATCGCACATTCGGATAATTCACCTATATGTGCAGTACGTTCCAGGGACAGGAAAGTTTTCGGTGTGCAGTTCCATCCTGAAGTTCATCATACACAGCTTGGCACTAAAATTCTCAGCAACTTTGTGAGAAGCATTTGCGGATGCCGTGAAGTGTGGAATGCTGAATCATTTATCGAATCGTCAATAAAAGATATAAAAGAAAAAATTGGGGATGATGGAGTTCTTCTAGCATTAAGCGGGGGAGTGGATTCAACGGTTGCTGCAGTATTGCTTCACAAAGCAATAGGTGAGAAACTACATTGTGTGCATATTGATTCAGGTTTGATGAGAACTGATGAAAGCAAGACTGTTGTTGACTTATTCAGTCAATCGTTCAAAATACCAATCGAGCTGGTTGATGGTTCGGAATTGTTCCTTGAGCGATTGAAAGATGTCGAAGACCCGGAGCAGAAGCGGAAAATCATTGGTAAAACTTTTATAGATTTATTTGAAGAAGCATCAACAAAATATAAAGATATAAAATGGCTTGGGCAGGGTACACTATATCCTGATGTAATTGAATCATTATCTGTCAAAGGACCATCGGCAACAATAAAGAGTCATCACAATGTCGGCGGCTTGCCGGAAAAGATGAATCTGAAAATCATCGAACCGTTCAGGGAATTGTTTAAGGATGAAGTTCGTGAAGTTGGGCGTCAGCTTGGTGTACCTGAATGGTTTGTCGAGAGACATCCATTCCCCGGTCCCGGACTTGCAATTAGAATACTCGGAGCAGTATCGAAAGAACGTCTTGATGTATTGAGAAAAGCCGATGATATTTATCTTGAAGAAATCCGCAATGCAAAATTGTATGATGAAATCTGGCAGGCATTCGCAGTGCTTCTCCCAGTTTCAAGTGTAGGTGTGATGGGAGATTCCCGTACCTACGAAAATGTATGTGCATTGCGTGCCGTAACCTCGACCGATGGCATGACTGCCGACTGGTTCGAATTTCCACCTGAAGTATTAGCAAAAATCTCAAACCGGATTATCAATGAGGTGAGAGGGATTAACAGAGTTGTATATGATATTACAAGCAAACCTCCCGGGACGATAGAATGGGAGTGAAAAGACAATTACTTATTACTAATTAATAAATTACTTAATTTGAAATTTAATTACCAAATTATAAAATATTAAAATAAAAATATCGTCCCGCAAAGCATTATGAAATGTTGTATTGAATTTATTCTTAAATTGGAATTTGATGTATAAGAACAAAGAACGATTTTGATT
>JACRLY010000085.1:0-29680 GCA_016219595.1 Ignavibacteriota bacterium
AGCATCAGCCTTCTAAGCTGAGGGTCACTGGTTCGAATCCTGTCCGGCGTACAAAAAAAATCCTGTTCATTTGAACAGGATTTTTTTTTATCTAATTTAATCTAAATTATTTTAACACTCTGTTAATTGATTCCAAAAAATCTGATTTTCCTCTCATACCGACAATCGTTTCAGAAATTTTACCTGTTTTGTCAATAATATACGTAGTTGGAACTGCCGGTATACCACCATAAGCATTTACTAAATCCTGGATGCCGATAAATATATTATAAGGAATTCCATTATTCTTCATAAAATCAGCAACTTTTGTAGCATTGGCATTATTATCACTTCCTCTTTCAAGTGCTATACCAATTAAAACAAAATCTTTGTTTACTAAGTCTTTACTTACTTCAATCAAGTCAGGTATTTCTCTACGGCATGGAGGGCACCAAGTTCCCCAGAAATTCAATAAAACTACCTTACCTTTTGTATAATTTAAAAAAGAAACTGTATTTCCATTTTCTTTCCATGAAAAATCAATAGCAGAACCCTGCTTTGCTTTTCCAACAGATTCTATCTGATATACTTTTCCAATAGCTGCATTATCTGCTCCCGATGCATTTGATGCAAGCATTTCATGAGGATTATACCCTGTATTCATGGCAACTTTAGTTTCATCATTTGTTTTTTCTTGAGTACAAGCTGAATTTGAAACCAGAACAAAAGTAATCAAAATAAATATTGCGAATGATTTAAAATTATTCATTATTACTCCAAATTATGATTTATATAAAAAATTTTCTTATTTGACGTTGAATTTTAAATCTTATTATTTAATAAAATTTGAGTAATATACTTAATTATAATAAAATTAGATTTAATTCCTTACAATTCATATAGCTATTTGTTTATATTCTTTCCGTTTTCTATATTAGGTTTTTTAATAGTTAAAACCAATCCTATAACTATTCCTATAACTCCAAGCCAAACTAAATTAATAAATGGTTTAGTTGAAACTTCGAAACTGATAACCTCTTCAGGATGAGCCAATCCCTGTTGTTCTGGAATTACAGAAATTTCTACTTTCGAAAGTGCAATATTTTCCGGATTATTAATAAATCTTGTGAATCCTAATTTAAAGCTTTTTCCTTTTATAGATTTCATTACAGGATTAAATTCACCATTTTGCATATTAATTTCTGCAATCAATGTATCAATTGTGGAATGATTACTATCAATTAATTCACAAATTGCACCCATAGGAACTACAGTACTATTTGCGTGTCCTGCACCGCCATTTCCCATCATGGCTGACATGTCAAATTTTATAAAACTTATTTTAAACGAAGTGTCGTCCGGTACTACGTAAGTTTCTCCTTTACCTAACTCTTTACTGGGATATGGATATTCAAGAGTTATACCATTTGGCGAAACATATAAATCTTTTGTTACATATCTTTTTATTCCCGGTTCAAAAAATGGAGCTTGTCTTTCGTTAAAATCACTCCAATATATAATCGGACTAACAATAGAATTGACACCATTTCCCTGCACTTTTAAATGATATTTATATTTCTCACGGTCAGGCATATTTTTCTGTATTTGGTCTCTTCCGACTAAAGTAAATTTATATCCCAATGCTTCATCGCTTACTGTATTTTTAAGATTAATATGCTTTTGTGAAACAAAGACCGAAGACGTCAATGCACCTAATAACAATAATGCAAGACCCAAATGAGATATATAACTTCCCACAAGTCTCAACTTCCTTCTACCAACCCTGAATATAAATACAAGGTTTATTACAATTGAAAAGAAAGAACTAAAAAATAATAGTATGTGGTCAATTCTTTTAACCCCCGCTATAATTACAATTACAGTTAATATAATTGAAATACCTGCTGAAACCAGGGAATTCTTTAATGCTGTTCCCATGCTTGTAGAGCTTTTCCAGTTCAAATAAAGAGAAAATGCATTAGTAAGGAACATAAGAATAGCCAACGGTAAACTCCAGTTATTGTAAAATGAAATTTCGACTGCAGATTTGGGTTTCCCGAGGATTTCCTGGAAAAGGGGTAGACTTGTACCGAAAAATACTATTATAGTGACTGCAACAATAAAAACTGAACCAAGAGTAATGAAAAACTCCCTGCTATCATATTTCAGGTTAATTTTCACTTTTGACATATCATTGAACCTGATAAAAAAGAAAACCAAACCGATCAATGTGAACACAATCAGGAATATCAAAAGAAGTAAATACACTAATTGTCCCGGGTCTACAAAAGAATGAACTGAAGTATCACCCAATACACCGCTACGGGTTAAGAAAGTAGCATATAAGACAAATATAAAACCAAATATTGCAAGTATAATATTTGTTTTGACTAATCCACCGGTCCTTTTTTGAATTAATAAAGTGTGTACAAGTGTAATCGACATTAACCAAGGTAGTAATGATGAATTTTCTACCGGGTCCCAACCCCAGAATCCACCCCAGCCTAATGTTTCATAAGCCCAGAATCCTCCAAGCATAATTCCGAAACCAAGAATTGCTGATGCCGTCAACACCCAGGGTGTTGAAAGTATCGCCCAGTTATTGTAATCTCTTTTGAACATTCCTGCTATTGCAAGAGCAAATGGCACTGATAATAATGCATATCCTGTAAATAGAATCGGAGGATGAATGCTAATCCAATAACTTTCAAGTACTGGATTCAATCCTCTTCCATTTTGAGGAATTACATCAGGATTGACATCAGGGAAAGATTCCCATATAAAATTGAACGGGCTTTTAATAATTAGCAGTAGCGTTAAAAATACAAGTATCATTGTATAAAAAGCCATTGTCTTTTGTTCAAAGTTGTATTTTTTTGTATAGTATAATAAAAACACACCTACACTGCTTATTAGAAATGTCCATAATAAAAATGAACCTTCTTGACCGGCATAAAAAGATGAAATTAATAGATTCAAAGGAAGTAATTTTGAACTATAACTCCAGATGTAGGTATATTGATAATTAAAAGATAAAATATTCGATAATAAAATACCGGAAGCAAGTACAATTGATAAAAACATTGCTAAATATAAATATCTACCCAATTTATTCGGTTTATCATCTTTATCCTTTGAAATAAAATAGGCTACAGTCGTAGCCAAAGATAATACAAATGATAATATTATTATAAATTTCCCAACCATATATAACCTGTAATTTTATTAGTATTCAAAATGAAATATAATTTATTATTAATTACTTAATAATAACTTCAAGTAAAGTATTGTAAATTATTAAATAGTAATTATTTAGCTTCCGGCTTTTTTCATTTCTGCTTCGTATTTTGATGGACATTTTGTCAGTATTTCCGAAGCATGGAAATTATTTTTTGCAAAACTTCCTTTAACGACTACTTGAGTAGCCATATCAAAGTTATTGGGTTTTGCTCCGTGGAATATTACACAGGCAGTGTCCTTTTTATCGTCACACATATAAAAAGTGAAGGTATTATCTTTGTTATCATAATTACTCGGCTTTTCTTTTAACCAGGTTCCGATTATCTGATAAGTTTTCTCAGTAGCTTTGGCTTTGGCAAAATTAGTATATTCGATTTTACTGCTATCGAACGAAAGTATTGCCACAACTGTAAAAGCTACTGCAATTACAGCTCCTATAATGTATTTCTTTTTCATAATTGTCTCCCCTAAGTATTTTTATATATGAGATGACTGAGTGTCATCTCCGGCATTTAAAATATTTTTTTCCAATTTATTAACTTTCTTATCCAAACTAAGTAAGTAAAACGATATACCTGCCCATATTATCAAAACTATTACCAGGACTATATATATCGAGTGCTTGATTAAAAATTCTATCATAAATTAACTCTTATTTTTTAATTATTAATTTTCAAATTCAAAAATCCTATTCGTATTCTGAGGTTTAAAATCCATAAAAATATTATAGTAAATGTCATCATTGATAAACCAAAAATATATTGCTTTGTTGTATTTAACATATCAGATTGAGAACTCAGTACAGGTCCTATATTGCTCTCGCTGGCACTACCGGGATGTAAGCTTTGCGTAATTCTTGGTAATACGAAAACGAAAAACGGAACTGTGATGAATGCAAGAATAGAATAAACAGCACTCAATCTTGCTTTAACGTCCTCTTTTTCGATTGCTGAACGCAAAGCAAAGTAAGCTCCATATATCAAAAGCAGAACAAATATTGATGTTTCGCGGGGGTCCCAATTCCAATATGAACCCCAGTTAAATTTAGCCCAAAACATTCCTGTCACCGTTGCGAATATAGTATATACTGTGCCAACTTCGGCTGCAGATGATGAAATCACATCGTATTTTATATCTCTTTTTCTAAGGTATTGAATTGAAAAAATCATTGAGATTAAAAAAGCAAGTACCGCAATCCAGGCAGAAGGTACATGATAATTTAAAATTCTGACTAATTCACCAAGACTCGCAACATAGGGCAGTGTCAGTATTGGATTTACACTTACTATAGAATGAAAATAATATTTATTTTTTTCAGGATTATAATTTATTAATGCAACTAATGGTTTTTCGTTTTTTAATTCTTCAGGTACTTTTTTACTATTAATAACAACTTTATAAATTTTATCTTTTCCGTTGTGAGTATCATAAGCATACATTTGTTCATAGCCCCCTGTAATGATGTAATCTTCAGGGTCATCTGATAAAGATTTGATAGTAGTTACATGTTTTATTGTTCCTGCGACCGGAGTCAACAGAACATTTACTAATTTATCTTTACTTCTTTGTCCGACTATAAAAGCATCCTGGAACGTACCGGCAATTGGAGGTAAAAGTGTTAGAAAAATTGTAATTATCGGAATTAGAACAGCAAATAATTTAATAAATTTGGGTTTAGGTCTCGACAAACCCGGGTAAATACCTAAAAAAATTCCTAATCCTAATCCGATTATTATAATTAAAGCCTTCATCTATATTAAATTTTTATTGAATATTAAAAAAAACAAATATACGGATATGAGGTATAAATATTGAGGATAATTTTGTCTGAATTTTAGTATAATATTATATTAATTTAATGATTTATTTAACTTAAAGCGTATTAAGTCAAATCATTTAATTACATACCTGGTAAGTGTTAATATGTTTTCATTATTGTCAATACCGGATGGATTATAAGTTATTTCATCCATTACAGAACGCATAATCTGGATTCCTAATCCACCTTTCCTGTAATCTTTGAAATATTCATTCATGTTGGTTTCACTTACATCAAGAGGATTAAAAGGAGTGCCTTTATCAAGTATTTTGACGATAAATTTCATTGAAGTCGGTTCAACGGTAACACAAAATTCTTTTGATTTATCAAAATTAAATGAGTGCTTAATCAGATTGGTACAAGCTTCATCGACAGCTAATGTAATTTTATTGGCTTCATTCTCATCGAATCCGAAAACAAGTGCTTTAGAAAAAATAAAATTTCTTATTTTGTGAAGTTCTGAAAAATCACATATTGCACAGATTAAGTCTTCTTTGTTCAATATTTTATCTTTATTTCTAATCATTTTTTAATTATATACTTAATGGATGTATCACCTTTCCTGAATTTTTCCATTGATATTTTCTCTTCTTTGTCAATATCAAACAATACAGGAAAACCGAGTAAATCAAAAACAGAAAAAACCTTTGGTTTCATATCTGCAAGTTTTATATCACCACCGGAATCCCTGACGTCTTCAATAAATGCCATAAATACACCCAATCCGGCACTGCTTATATAATCCAATTCACCAAAATTGACCAAAATTTTGTTCTGACCTTTACCAATTATATCATTAATAGCCGATTCAAGAACAGGAGCAGTGTGTGCATCGAGATACCCTCTCAGATACAAACAATTCACTTGTTCAATTTCCTTGTGTTGAATCGAAAATTTGTTGTCCCCTATCATTGTTACCTCGTCTTTTTAATAATACATTTTGATATTGACGATTGTTCATTTTTTATAATTCATAGTCAATAATCAAAAATTATTCCATTATATTAATGAAAGTAAACATATACAATTATTTTAACATTTTAGCATATTTAACGATTACAACGGTTATATCATCTATCTGTGATTCATCCTGGGAGAAATCAGTAATTAGATTTTTTAGTTTACTTTCTATAGCAATAGGATTATCATTTCCGGATTGTTTTAGTAAATCAACTAATGATTCGATGCCCAAATCATTCTGTTTTTGATTTTTTAATTCATTCAATCCATCAGTAAACAGAAGGAAAACATCATTTTCTTTAAATTGAAGTTCTAATTCTTCAATATGCTCATTAAAAGTATCCTGCGGAGCTAATCCAACCCCAATACCCCTTGGGATTATTTCTGTAACATCACCATTATTTTTAAATAATCCGGGCATATGACCTGCTCTGGCAAACGTTGCTTTGCCTTCTTCGTTATCAATTACGAATGCACTCATCGTAATATACATTTGCCTGTCAATAGCTTTATATAAAGTTGTATTAATCCTCTTTAAAAGTTCTTTACCACATTCACTTTCTCTAGCCAATGACATTACTACACCTTTGAGCTGTGCCATATAAAATGCTGCACTCATTCCCTTACCCGATACATCTGCTATAATTATACAAGGTTTGCCATTTTTTAAATTGACTATATCATAATAATCTCCGCCGACTTCTTCTGCAGGTAATGAGAAAGCTTTCACATGATAATTTTTTAGTGAAGGAAGCTTCTGAGGGAGTAATTTTTCAGTAATATTCCTGGCAAGCATAAGTTCCTGTTTATACCTTTCTTTCTCGATAGAATCCTTTACCAGCCTTGAATTTTCAATAGCTATGCTTACATTATCACTGAAGGCAGTCAATATTTTTACGTCATCGTCATCAAAACCATATTCATCCGTGCATAATACAACTAAGACTCCAATTTTATCACCGCTTGAATGTAGCGGAACTGCAATCAATGCTCTTGCAGTAGGAATTACAGACCAATTTAACTTGGACAAAATTTTATCTTCATAAATGGAATCAATAACAAGAGGTTTTTCGAGTGACTTAAATATTTTTTCCAGTTCGGAAGATTTATCTAAAATATTAATTTTTTCTTCATCAAGATTTTGAGAAGCACTGATATTAGTCGTTCCGTCTTTGTCATATAATTCAATCCATCCGGCAAGTCCTTTTGTAGATTTTAACGCAAGCCGGACAACAGTTTCCAGCAATAAATTCATTTCTATTGAATCGGATACAACTTTATTCAATTCTCTTAATGAACTCAATTCCCTCATTTTTCTTTCTATTATATAAGAAGTAGGTATACTAGCCAAAACAGAAATTAATATTCTGAAGAAATAAATTACACTGATTCCAAGTACAAAGGCCACAAATGAAATCGCACCGGGAGAAAAACCAAGTAATGACACATTAATTATAGTATTACCTAAATAAATGGAATATGTAATGTATGAGTTTACTAAAACAACAAATAAAGACAGCCAAAGTAATTTTATTTTTTCAGGTTTGGGAAGCAAAGCCAGCCATTGATTATTTCTCGATGTGGAAAGCATTACAATAGCAATGAAAATTGCCATTAGTTTGGAAACAATAGAAACAACAGGCTTATTCATCGAAGGAAATAATGTAATTAATACTTCTACTATTACAAAATAAAAGAGTCCGTTTCTTAAAATAACTAGTTGAAAAATTGTCCTTCTGTGTCTTTTGTTTAACAACCACAGCCAAATAAAGAAAAGAATATAAACACTTAGAATAATTGAATATAATGCATAAATTTCAGATGAAAGCAGAGCAAATAAATTGTTAGAAATTTGAGTTTTCAACTTAATAAAATGCAGAAACAGATAGAATGAGAATAAAATAAATATTAATAATGAAATACGGTTAAGTTGCAAAAAAAATATCTTTTCTGCTTCTTCAGAATATCCGCTGATTTTAGAATTCAAACCTCTGAAAATCAATATATATACAGGAATGATTAAAATTAAAGTAGTCAATGTCTTCCATAAAATCGCAACATTTGTATCCGATTTGTCAATAATGAATAGTAATGCATCGCCTGCAAATCTTACGATGAGTAAGCCAATGATAATTGTAACTATAACAGTTTTATTTATTTTTTTTAAATCCAATTTCTTTCTGAATTATTTAATATAATTAATTACGATATAAGTAAGTAAAAGTTACTTTAACTCTATAACACAACAAAGTTATATATATATAACATTTTGAAAAAGTATTATTCATTTTCACTATTTTTGTTAACTGATTAATATATAAAATTATGATTTATTTATTGATATATTTAAAAATTTTCTGATGCATTATATACTGACACCGGCTGAAATGCGTAAGGCGGACGAAACTGCAATTAAAGAGTTTCATATACCATCTCAGATTTTGATGGAAAATGCGGCAAGATCATCTGCAGAAATTATTACAGAAATATTACATGATAATAATTATTCAGAACCAAATTTATGTATATTATGTGGTAGTGGAAATAATGGTGGAGACGGTTTTGGATTAGCAAGGCACTTAGATGATATATATGATATTACTGTAATTTGGATAGGTTCCGAAGATAAAATGAGTCCCGAAACACATACTAACTTCAAATCAATTCAAAAATCAGGTTTAAATATTAAGAATATTTCTGATATTAATGATATTTTAACTCTTGATATGGATTTTGATGTTTTTATAGATTCATTGATAGGTGTTGGTGGAAGCGAAAATCTTCATGGTCTTGTACTGGAAATTTTAAAAAAGATTGACAGGACCGAAGCATTAAAAATAGCTATAGATGTTCCTACCGGATTAAATTCGGAAACGGGTTTTGCAAATCAATTCAGTTTCAAGGCTGATTATACAATAACAATGTATGCTCCCAAAACCGGATTATACCTGAATGAAGGAATAAATTATTCAGGAAAGATTATTACTGCATATTTGGGTGCCCCGGAGTCAATTGTTGAGAGTATATCAAATATATTCATGCTTGATGAATTTGATATAGGAAATATTTTACCTGAAAGGCAAACACGTTCATCTAAGTTTGATTATGGAAGAGTATTGGTAATAGCAGGTTCTTCCTTATATCCCGGAGCTGCTGCGTTATGCTCAAATGCAGCGATAACAAGCGGGGCAGGGCTTGTTCAGCTTTGCACCACTACAATCCATCCGGCTGTATTACCTGAGGTTATAACTCATACACTAGCTTCTACATTTGAAGGGACAATTGCGGATAGTGCTTATGATTATATAATAAAGGCATCTGATAAGGCTAACTCGATTATAATAGGACCTGGATTGGGAGATGTTGATGAAACAATTAACCTTGTCAGGAAACTAATAAAGAACATTTCAAACGATAAGACTTTAATAATTGATGCTGACGGTTTGAAAGCAATAGATATGTCTTCCTCGCTAAGAAAAAATATTATACTCACACCACATACAGGCGAATTTGCAAGGATTCTGAATATTGATAGAATTGATGTTGAAAAGGATACATTTAATAAAGCAAAATATCTAGCATCAAAATTAAATTGTAATGTGTTATTGAAAGATGTGCCATCTATAATAAGCGATGGAAATAAATCTTTTTTTAATGTAAATGGAAATCCCGGTATGGCGACAGGTGGTAGTGGGGATGTATTGTCAGGCATTATAGGAGGATTTGTAGCATTAGGAATTGAGCCGTTGATGGCAGCAGCTTATGGTGCATTTATTCATGCAGAGGCTGGAGACATGTATGCAATAGAAAACTCCGAATTGACGTTAACAGCCTCAGATTTAATTGTGTGTTTTAAAAAATTGATGAAAAAATTTTATAATGGGGATTTAAATTAAACCTCTTTGTTTTAATAAATGAATAAGTCGAACTTGAAAATGAAATATAAACTGATTTTTATAATTCCGGCAGTGATTTGGTCTGCATTAATATTTATTTTTTCAAATCAATCACAACCGCCATTCTTTGACCTTGGTTTCCAGTGGAATGACAAACTGCTGCACATGCTTGCTTATTTTGCATACGGATTGACTTTAATTTTCTTTCTTTTTGGCAGTTTTGAAAATTTAAAGATAAAAAATGCAATCATATACCTGTTAATATTTGGAGCTATTTTTGGCATTACTGACGAAATACACCAGTCTTTGATTCCCGGAAGAGATGCTGAAGTATTCGATTGGATTGCAGATTGCATTGGTATATCTCTTTCGCTTTCACTTTTGACTCCATTGAATAAATTTATTACAAAACTAAAGTTCAACTTTATTAACAATTCAAATTGAATCCAAAGTTTTTCGAATTAGAAACAAAAAGCTCCGATTGCAAAGCCAGAGCAGGGTTATTAAGGATTAATGGCACGGAAATACCTACTCCAGTATTTATGCCAGTGGGAACACAAGGAACAGTCAAAGCTATAGAACAGAGAACACTGATTGAGCTTGATGCAAGGATTATCCTGGGGAATACTTATCATTTATATTTAAGACCCGGAACCGATGTAATTGAATACTTCAATGGTCTTCATTCTTTTATTAATTGGGAGAGACCGATATTGACTGACAGCGGAGGATACCAGATATTTTCATTGCAGGAATTAAGAAAAATGGATGAAGACGGAGTTACATTCAGTTCGCATATTGATGGTTCCAAGCATTTTTTTTCACCGGAATCAGTAATTGAGATCCAAAGAAAATTAGGTTCGGATATTATGATGGTTCTTGATGAATGTACACCATATCCTGCTACAAAAGATGCTACATCCAAATCGGCTGAGTTATCCTCCAGATGGGCGAGCAGGGCTAAAAATTCTTTTATAAATTCAACCTCGAAATATCATAAGGAGCAATATTTATTTTCCATAGGGCAGGGTGGGGTATATTCTGATTTGAGAAAAGAATATCTGTTAAAGATGATTGATATTGGTTTCGATGGTTATGCTATCGGTGGATTATCGGTAGGTGAACCTGCTGAATTGATGTACGAAATGGTTGATTATTCTACTGATGTATTGCCAGTAAATAAGCCAAGATACCTGATGGGTGTTGGCACACCGGAAAATATACTTGAAGCTATTGAAAGAGGAATAGATATGTTCGATTGTGTACTTCCAACCAGGAATGCAAGAAACGGTCAACTTTTTACAATTAAGGGAAAAATAAATATAAGGAATGCACAATATAAATTAAGAGACGAACCTATCGATGATGAAATCGGAATAGTAACCGGCAAATCATATTCATTAGGTTATTTAAGACACTTATTCATTGCAGGTGAAATTTTGGGGCTTCAAATTGCAACTCAACAAAATATTGCATTTTATCTTTGGCTTGTTAGAACAGCAAGAGAAAAAATCGTTTCAGGCGATTATTTGAATTGGAAAAAACATATACTTGAGAATTTCAACAATACCCAGACCTAATCATTTTTTTAAACTTATCTTTAAGTATATTAATTATTAGTAATCTGTTTATATTAAAATATTCGTAATTTTGTAGTTCATAATTTATAATTAAAAAAAACAGGAGTTTACATGTTCAATTATTTAGCAAATATATTTGCGATGTCACCTCAAGGACAACAAGGTGGAGCAGGTTCATTGATTTCCATGCTTGTTATGTTTGGTGCCGTTATTCTTATTATGTATTTTTTAATGATAAGACCACAACAAAAAAGACAAAAAGAACATCAGAAAATGCTCGAAAACCTAAAAAGAGGTGATAAAGTAGTAACAACTGCAGGTATTCACGGTACAATTACTGATATAGATGGTTCAAGTATGATTCTGCAAGTTTCAGACAATGTAAAAATAACATTTGAAAAAACTTCAATTGCAGCAAAGAAATAATAATATATTTTAAGCATCATAAAATAATTTGTAATCTGTAATTAGTAACTATCAAAATGAATACAATTGAAGAAGCATTACATGACCTTGTATGCGGTAAAATGGTTATTGTAATGGATGATGAAGACAGGGAAAATGAAGGTGATTTAATTGTTGCTTCCGAATTTTGCACTCCTGAAATCATCAATTTCATGTCATCGAAAGCAAAAGGGCTTATTTGTGTTTCAATAACTGAAGAAAGAGCAAAAGAACTTGACCTGAGAGTCATGGTTAGGGATAGTTCTGCACTGCATGGTACAAAATTTACCGTATCGGTCGATTATATTCACGGCACGACTACAGGTATATCCGCTTATGACAGGGCAGCTACCGTAAGAGCACTTGCTAACCAGGAAACAAAACCCCAGGATTTGGGAAGACCGGGTCATATTTTTCCGCTAATAGCTGCAAAGGAAGGTGTGCTTCGTAGAGCAGGACACACTGAAGCTACTGTTGATTTGATGCGGCTTGCAGGATTAAAACCTTCAGGTGTTTTGTGTGAAATACTGAAAGAGGACGGTTCAATGGCAAGGCTCGACGATTTAAAGCAATTTGCCGGTGAATATAATTTGAAAATCATTACCGTGAAAGACCTGATTGCTTACAGGCTAAAATCTGATTTCCTTGTAAAATGTGTGGCAAAAGCAAAACTTCCTTCTAAACATGGAGATTTCAATATTAAAGTCTATGCTAACATTTTTGATGGTCTTGAACATGTTGCTCTGGTTAAAGGAACCTGGAAAAAAGATGAGACAATACTTGTTAGAGTTCATTCGGAATGTTTGACCGGAGATGTTTTTGGTTCACTTAGGTGTGATTGTGGACCCCAGCTTAATTGTTCAATGAAAATGATTGAGAAAGCCGGTAAAGGTGTAGTACTTTACATGAGGCAGGAAGGTAGAGGAATAGGACTTGTTAATAAGATTAAATCCTATGCTTTACAGGAAAAGGGATTGGATACAGTAGAAGCTAACGAAGAACTCGGTTTCAAAGCTGATCCAAGAGATTATGGAATTGGAGCTCAAATATTATCTGACCTTGGTGTCAGAAGAATGAGACTGATTACAAATAATCCAAAGAAAAGAGTAGGTCTGGTCAGTTATGGTCTGGAAGTATCTGAACTTGTTCCTCTGGAAATTGAACCGAATGAGATGAATAAAAAATATTTAAAGACAAAGAAAGATAAAATGGGGCACTTGCTTCATAATTTATAGATTTCTTATATTTGTAAAACCAGAACAGTTCTGTAAATATTTAAATTGTAATAAATCACGGAAGCCGTTATTCGTAATGGCTTCATTTTTTTTAAATCAGGGAGAATTTTATGTCAGATATTGTTTACATGACAAAGGAAAGAGTAAAGGAGCTTGAGATAGAAATCAGGGAACTTAAAGTCCATGGCAGAAAAGAAATAGCACAAAAAATAGCGGAAGCCCGTTCTCATGGAGATCTCTCTGAAAATGCAGAATATGATGCTGCATTGCATGACCAGCAAATTCTCGAAATGAAGATAAATAATCTCGAAAATACACTTTCGAGAGTACAGGTTATTTCACCGGATGAACTTCCTGATGATAAGATTTATATATTGACAAAAGTAAAATTAAAAAATAAGTTAAACGGTTCGACACTCGATTATATGTTGGTCAGTCCCGAGGAAGCTGATTTCGAAAAAAGAAAAATATCAGTCAGTTCTCCAATTGGCAAAGCATTAATGGGTAAAGTAGTAGGAGACACAGCAGAAATAATTGCTCCTGCCGGTAAAATTAAATATGAAATACTTGAAATATCAAAGTAAATATTTCAAAGATTACCAATTCGATTCATCTCGCCAGAGTTTGATTTTCCATTTGTCATTTAATGATTTACGTGACAATTTGAAAAATCCCCGACCTTGAACCCTAATAAAATCTGATGAACTGAAAACAACGGATAGAGTAAATCCTCTCGATATATCTGCAGAAAGTGAATCCTGCTGATAGATTGATGTAACCACATCATTCCAGGTTAAGTCAAGACTTTGTGAAGCCTGGAATAATCCGAATGTAGTAAGCATGTCTTCATCCCTTCCCCAGGAGTTATCGATTCCCAAATCATAATTGCGATAGACAAAAGTAAAATCATAATCAAAGAGTCTTCCATAAACAAGTGTATCTTTGAAGTTATAGGCATATTTAAAATTTTGAAATACTCCTTCTATTGTTTTTTGGTCACTGATTAATGATAAATTATTTATGTGGTCTGAGATTTTTGGTGCAAATGGATTATTACAAGAATTCAGTACAAATCCGAATATCAGAATTAGCGAAATTCGCAAATAGAAAAAAGTTATAGTATTTTTTTTTTGTATTTTCATATTATCAAAATATAATTATTTATTCAGACGGAAAAAATAAATTTTAGTATATATGATTTCAGAAACATTAATAAAATAATCCATTTTATTGAGCGAACTGGGCTTTTAATATACTCCATGTAGATTTGATTGAATCATTAGATGGATTAGTGTCAATCCATTTTTGGATATACCAATAATTAACCTGTGATTTCAACTTTAGATAGAATTGCAACTTGCCTGCAAAGATTTTGTCTCTTCCCACGATATTGTGGTTTATTATTATTTTATAATCTGAAATAAAAGTTTTTGAACCGGGTAATTGATCTAAATAATCGGAATTAGTAAATTCTAATTCAGGGTATGTATCATCTGCCAATTTTGTAATTATGGCTAAAAAACAACTCCTTTCTGAATTTATATCCCAATTATCAAATATAGATTGGTATAGAGAATATGCGTCAGCTGACGGAACAAATGTATAATTATCTTCCCCTATTTCGGAATTTTCCCAAAAACACCTTTTAAAATTATCTGCATTTTTTTCTTTAATTGAATTTGTAAAATTTGTTATTACATCATTAGCATCGTATGGTGGTATAAAAACCGATTTTCCGGTATCCGGCTTTTCAGGTTCACGAGTAGTAAATAATTCACACGAAGTAAAAACTATCAGGATTATAAAACAATATAAAATTATTGACTTCAATTAAATCATAACCGGTATATTTTATTTAACAATCTCATCATATATCACTTAATTAAATAATAATTCAAACCTCGACTCTACCTTCCAATGCTCTTGTAATTGTTGCTTCATCAGCAAATTCCAGGTCAGAACCTATGGGCAGTCCTCTTGCAATTCTCGTTACTTTAATATTCAATGGTTTAATTTGCTTAGATAAATATTGAGTAGTAACTTCACCTTCAACGCTTGGATTCAGGGCTAATATTATTTCACTGACATCAGCAAGTCTTTCAATAAGTTCCCTGATTTTCAAATCTTCAGGATTTACTCCGTCTAATGGATTGAGTGTGCCATGGAGCACATGATACATACCGAAAAATTCACCAGTCTTTTCTATTGCCATTACGTCGTTAGGTTCTTCGACAACGCAAATCAAATTACCCTGCCTTTTTGATGAGGAACAAATCGGACACGGGTCTGTTTCAGTATAATTATAACATACAGAACAATATTTAACTTTTTTCTTTAATGAAATCAGTGAATCGGCAAACTGGTCAATAAAATCCTGCGGCTGTCTCAATAGAAAGAATGTCAGCCTTTGTGCAGTTTTCCTTCCGATTGTAGGTAATGATGAGAAAAGCTCTACAATTTTTTCTATAGAATCTGAAGTATAAACCATTTTAAAGATAATAATTAATAAAAAAAATATTTAAATCATCAAAATCATTAAATTTACATTCCCAGGTTTAAGCCGGGAATATTGGGTAGCATCGGTGTAACTTTTCCCATTTCCTCTGAAACCATATCCTGTGCTGCCTTTACAGCTTTGTTTGTTGCAGCAACCACTAAATCTTCGAGCATTTCGACATCCTCGGGATTGACGACTTCCTTACTTATTTTTATTGACTGAACCTGGTTTGCTCCATTCATAACAACAGTAACCATACCTCCGCCGGAATCTGCTGAAACAGTCATAGCATTTACTTTTTGCCTTGCGGCTTCCATATCCTGTTGAACTTTCTGAACCTTTTCAAGTATTCCCTGTAATTCCATTTTCATAATAATACCGAATTAATTGAAACATTTCATAAACTTAAAACGTTAAAAGCAAAAGATATATTTGATTTTGTTTTTGCTTTACAGAAATGTAATTTAACAGAAAAAAATTGAACAAATAAATTTTTATTCAAAATAATTGGGGAATAATATGAGCATTTTTAAAAGAATTTCAGACATTTTTAAAGCTAATGTCAACGATACCCTTGATAAGGCTGAAGACCCTGAAAAAATGCTGAAACAGATGATTATTGAAATGGAAGAATCTATCAACAAGACAACCCTTGCTGTAGCAAATGCAATTGCAAATGAAAAGTCACTTGAAAGAAAAATTGAAAAAGCTAAGAAAGACACAACTGAGTGGGAACAGAAGGCAATTCAGGCATTAACTGCAAACAGGGAAGACCTCGCAAAATCAGCATTGGAAAAGAAATCCGTAACTGCACGAAATGTGCAAGACCTGGAACCTGTTTATGCACAAGCGAAAGCTACGGCTGAAAAGTTGAGAGAACAACTTTCAAAATTAAAAGCAAAGCTTGACGAAGCACGTTCCCGTGAAAGCACATTAATCGCCCGCTCCCAGGCTGCAAAGGCACAGAAGCAGATATCTCAGGCTTTTGCCGGTGTTGGCACTGATGCATTCAGCAAATTCGATAAGTATGAACAAAAAATCGAAAAATCCGAAGCCGAAGCAGAAGCATTCGAACAATTAGCCGGTGAAAATACTTCACTTGATGATGAATTCAAGAAATTAACAACAGGTTCCACTGTTTACAATGATCTGCTTGAATTGAAAGTGAAAATGGGTTTATTACCCGAATCAAGCGACGATAAAAAATAATTATTTGAAAACTCAATTTCCTGGAGACAAATATGAATAATGACAATATAAAAATTACTATTGATAAGGTAAATGCTTTATTGAAAAAGAATTTTCCCGGTCACCTCTCATTTGGCGATGGTACTTATACCATTAATAGAGGTTCTTCCAACATAATGATTAACGTTAAAGAATTTGTAAAGAATGAAACAATTATCGAATGTGTAGCCCATGTAGTAACAGGGTCAAATATTACACCGGACCTTATGAAATTTCTATTAAGAAAAAATGTAGAGCTGCATTTTGGGTCATTCGGTTTATTGTTTGACGATACAATTACCTTTTCTCATTCGATAACAGGTTCGAACCTCGATGAAAATGAATTAATCACAACAGTAAGTTCTGTTGGTTTTATAGCTGATTACTATGATGATGTAATTGTTGAAATGGCAGGTGGAAAACGTGCTGCAGATGTTGGAATTGAATCATAAATTAATAATAATTTTGAGGTAGAAAATATAATCTTAACCTCTTTCATAATTACTCAATTATTTGAGTATTAATTGTAATTTGATATAATAAATTACTTCAACCTAATTTTCATAGAGCGGTTGAGGAATCTTCCTTCTTCAGTATCATCGGAGAATTTTGTTTTATTTACGTCTGTGATGAATTTGAATTTCTCATTAGAAATTGATTTAATAAACTCCTTTGTAACATTTGCCCTTTCGAACTCGAGTTGTTTGTTTCTCTCTTCTGTTCCAAGTGCATCAGCACTTCCGAAAATTATTATTGTTGTGCTTTCAGGCAAAATTTCAGACATTTGTTTTAATAAACCTTTGTTATCAACTCCAAGGATACTGCTATTATAATCGAATCTAAGGATTGCTTCAAATCTTGATAAGTCGAGGTCTACTAATTTGACCGGAAGCTTTGAGACATCTAATTCTTGTTTTGAATAATTTTCTAAAGTATCTGTTTTTGTAATTACAGATAGTATGATATTACTTGTTGAATCAAATTGTAGAATTTTTATGGGGATATTAAATGAATCAGATTTGGATACAATAATAGTCGTATCATAAAATGATGGTTTTACATATATTTTCCTATCTTCTTTTAAAGCTGAAAGATTAATTCTTAATTTTACATTCCCCCGTATCTCAGCAAATTTTAATAGTGAAACATATTCCTGCAATGGGGCTTTTTCTACAAATAAATCAACTCTTTGATTTTCTTTTATTCCTTCTTCATAATCCTGATTTGAAGGGAATTCCGGATATAATTTAACTTTTTTGTTGATCATTTTTTCTGATAAACCCAAATTCACAATTGCTGAATAAACTGAATCAACCCTTACTTTTGAAAGTTTTAATCCTCCGGGTTCATGTTCTCTACCAGAGGTTGCCCCAGAAATCAGAAGCTTTGAGTCTGAGTTCTTCTCCATAATAGAAATTATTCTTGGAATTATATACTTATGAAGTTCAACAGCATCACCATCAATGAATGAAGGTAATTTAGAATTGTTCAATATATACTTGACAGGAATATCAGCAGAATTTTTTGAGAAGAATATTGCATTGACTAATGGTAGAGTTGCCATTAAATAATTTCCTTTATAAACATAAGCATCCACATTTGAATACTCTATATTAATTTTTGGTATAATTTGTTTATTATTTTTTGCTGCTATTATGGATGTATCAGGCAATGGGAGTGGAATTAAAGGTGGGGGAATAGGTTCTTTAATAGATTTACGGAATGAATATCGTAAACCAGCAATGAATCTTAATCCGAATATTTTCCATTTAACATCTTTTGTGACATTGTTTATATTATAATCGAATAATATTTGTTGACTAATATAATTTCCTCTGCCTATATTCAGTAAGTTCTCAAATCCTAAAGAAATTCCATAATTAAAATTCGATATTGTTGCTATTTTACCCGAAATTATTTCTCTTTGTTTCTGCCCGTTAATAATAAATGTAGCATTATCAGGAGACAATATTCTTTCATTTTGCATAAAATCAGAATTTAAAGGAAATGCAATTCTTGAACCAACTACTAAACGAAGTGGTCCATTAATAAACTTATTTGTTAAAATATATCGAATGTCAGGTTGAATTTCTAAGTAACCGATATCAGCAGTTAATTTGTTTTCAGTAGTTATTGATACAACCCTACCTGAATTAATATCATCTCTAACAGGATAAATACTCTCAAGATTAAATTCACCACTTCTGTCAACATATCCACCTGAAATTGAAAAACCAATTTTTTCATTATAAATAAACTCAATTCCCAATAATCCTGTTAACCCTGAACCGGTACCTTTTTTAAATACACCGCAATCGACTGAACCCTGGAATCTTGAAAAATCAGATGAGTAAAAATTCACACAGTACCCAAGCTGAGGATAAACGGCAATTATTTCATTTTTATCAGGGAAAATTGGTTTTTCTTCTATTAAATTTAGTATAATAGGAGAATCAATTGATTTTACTTTCAAAAGACAAATTAGTGATATAATTGTATAAATTAATATTTTTGAATATATTTTCATTATGTTCAGATTATTATTTATTAATTACAAAATAAGAAAAATATTTAAAAGAATTTATCTATGATTATAAAAACACAAAAAGATACTTATGAACAATACCTCACAGATGCTTCAAATATGAATGGCAGAGCCGATGCTTTGTATATCCCGGAATCTTCAGATGAAGTAAGCGATATTATTAAAAAATTAAATTCAGAAAAAATTCCTATGACAATTTCCGGAGCCGGAACCGGACTGACAGGTGGAAGAGTTCCCGAGTGTGGTGTGATAATCTCAACTGAAAGATTAAATAAAATATTATCAATAGATAAAGAGAATAAATTAATAACAGTTCAACCCGGATTATTACTTTCAGAGATGGAAAATGAACTATCTAATCATGGATTGTATTACAGGGTCAACCCAACTGAAAAAAATGCATCCATTGGAGGAAACGTAGCAACAAATGCATCAGGTTCCAGAACTTTTAAATACGGTCCGACAAGGGATTATGTTGAGAAATTGAAAATTATTCTTCCTGATGGGGAAGAAATTGAATTGAAAAGAGGTGAAAATTTTGCTCTGGAGAATAGACTTGAGTTAAAATCAGTTACAGGAAAAAAATATTCGGTTGAATTACCAGAAATTATTATGCCTAATGTAAAGCATGCTGCAGGTTATTATATAATGCCGGAAATGGATGTAATTGATTTATTCATTGGAAGTGAAGGTACACTGGGATTTGTGACTGAGATTACTTTAAAGGTAGATTCAATGCCCGAGAATGTACTGGGTGGAATAGCTTTTTTCAGTGATTTGGATAAATTATTTGGTTTTGTGAAAAGTGTAAGAGAAGCAAGTAGGAAGTATGATTATTCACAAATTAGAAATTATTTTAATCACTCTTTAAATACGCAGGAAATCTTAATTAATAATTCATCTTCTAAATTAGAAAATTTAATTGATGCTAGGACAATTGAGTATTTTGATAATAATTCACTAAGATTGTTAAAAGAAGATTATCATCAGATTCCCGCCGGGGCAGAGGGTGCTATTTGGTTCGAACAGGAATACATGTCAGAAAATGAAAATGAAGTTATGGAAGAGTGGTTTAACAAAATTTCTGAATTTTCAATTCTTGGAGAATATACCTGGACTGCTATGAATTCTAAAGAACATAATTTATTGAAGGAATTCAGACATGCTTTGCCTCAAAAAGTATTTGAAATTATTGTTAATAATAATACCCTTAAAATAGGTACAGATACTGCTGTTCCGGATAATTATTCGAAACAATATTATAAATATCTTACTGAAAAGTTAAAGTATTATAAATTAGACCACTATATCTGGGGACATATAGGAAATAGTCATTTCCATGCAAATATAATTGTGAAATCTGATATAGAACTGAAAAATGGTTATGCTTTTTATGATGAGTGTATAGATGAAGCAATAAGACTTGGCGGTACTGTTTCAGCTGAACACGGAATAGGTAAATTAAAAAGAAAATATTTTTACAGGCTTTTTGGTAATGAAGTAATAGAAAAGATGAAGGCAATCAAAAAAGTCTTTGACCCAAATAATATTATGAATAATGGAAATTTATTTGAATAAATTAAAACTATCTGCATAATCTCAAATATACTTTTATTTCAGTATATTTATCTGATTCACTTTCAATTTCAAGGTAACCGTCATAGACTTGCAAAATTCGTTTAACAATTATTAATCCTAATCCAGAACCTTGTTGTTCATGCAATTTACGGTCGAACTGAACGTAAGCACCGATTTTTGATATTTGCTCCGGGCTAAGTCCAATTCCTACATCTTTGACCTTTAATTCGTAAAATCCATTAACAATATCAGAGCTGATAAAAATATCAGTATTATCTTTTGAAAACTTTAAAGCATTATCAAATAACTCTTCACAAATTTTATATAAATGTTCCTGTGTAATATTTATTGGTGTATTAAGAATATTTATTGTAAGGTCATTGATTCTTTTATAATTTGATGCAAAATTTGTTGCAATGTCTTTAATTATTGGTTCAGGGGATTCAACCATTGAATCGGTTTTAATAGAATGTAATTTTTGTTTGTCTTTAAATAGTAATTCCAGTTCTGCAAAAGTCAGGTAATTGGTAATAAGCCTGTTTAATCTTTTTGCTGATGTATAAATGCTTTTATGAACCTGTAAAACTTCATTAATATCCATTTTATCGAAATGCTCGATAAGTAAATGTGATGAAGCAAGAATTCCATTTAAAGGTGTTCTTAGCTCATGAGGAAGTGTTGTGGCAAGATTGATACGCAGTTCATTTAACTGTTGTTCGGATTTTGTAACTATTTGTTCGGTTTTCTGCAAACGGCTGTCAATAGCTTTGAATACTTCCTTGTAGGTAAATGGTTTGGTTATAAAATCATCAGCACCAAGCTCCATCCCATGCCGCATATCCTCTTTTTCGGATTTGGCAGTTAGGAATATAAATGGAATTGTTGAAGTGATTTCATTCTGCTTTAGCGATTTCAATACTTCATAACCATCCATGCCGGGCATCATAATATCACATAAAATTAAATCAGGAAGATGCTCAACTACTAATTCTAATCCTTTTATTCCATCGCTGGCAGTCATGACAAAGAATTCCTGTGATTCGGATATTAATTCAGCCAGATTTTCGAGTACAGGAATTTCATCTTCAATAATTAAAATTTTCTTCATTTTTACCGGAAATATTTTTACAAAGAAATATTTTCAAAATTACAATTTTTGCCGATAAGCCAAAACTATTAATCAAAAACCGGATTGAATGCAAATAATATCCGAAATTCGGAGTCCATGAGAATGAAAGCTCCCAGCAATGTAAATCTTTTACTATGCTTAAGTTGGGTGCAAGTAGTTTTTTATTTATAAAATCATATTGGGCTGTTCCTTTGAAATCCCATGTATCCGTTAACTTAAAAGATAAATTTGTTGACAAATTCAGTGTTTTTGAAAATGTATTTAATGTAGGATTATTATAATCAAACCTAAGGTTAAAACTCAATTGCCAGGGAATTCTGAAGGATGAATAACCAGGGGTATTATCACCAAAATTATCAAAAGTAGAATCTGTATATTCAAGTCTCCTTCTAAATCTGTCACCTAAGCCAATACTATCTTTGGGTGTTTGCTGAACCTCAGGTTCTTCACCCTGGTAACCGGTTGAAATACCCTCAGAAGAAAAAGCAGTGCTTAGAGTCAATCCTAAACGTTTTAACCTCATCAATCCCTTTCCGTTTTCGATTAGAAATTTATTAATCGGTGCATAATTATTTGTTAATTCACCTGTTGTTTGATTATATGTACGTGCTTCGTCATAAACTGTAAAGCCTGCATCTGCATTTAATGTGATAAACTTCAAATCAGGTATTCTGAAATTCATATTAATGTCACTGAATCTCAAAGAATCAGCTGCCATATTATAACTACCGTTGATTTTCCATACAAAAAAGCTGACGTTTTGGTCGGGATTTGTATCCTTCGATGCAATTTTTGCGTCAAAGTTATTAAGAAATTCAAATCCAAGTGAACGGGATAAACTTTTTGAAGCAATTCCTCCGCCATCTACTTCATACCTTGAATACTGTACATATTTTTTTGTGCTAGTATTATAATAACTGTCATAAAATCCAAATGAGGGATTCGATAAATTCGGTGTATATGAAAAACTGAAAGTAGGTTGAAACGTGTGTCGCAGTGCCTTTAAACCGAATATCTCAGGTTTGACTATTCCATATAATCTTGTTTGAGCTGATATTCCGAAGTTATAATTATATTCGGTAAAAAAACCGTTTTCAAAAGTATCATTTGTTGAAGAATCGGTTGAATCATAAGTTCTTGTCAGTCTTTTAAAATAATTATTAGCCCTTATATTAAATGAAGGTGTAATTGTAAAATACCCCAGCTTAGGAGAAATTGATATACTCGGATTATGATTAATAGACGATTTTGTATTGAAAATAATAGTTGTATCTTGTTTATATTGTTGTGTACTATCAACAAAAGCAGAATCATATTGAATAACTTTATCCTGGTAATATTTTCCTGATACTCCGTATTTAATTGAAATATCTCCAAGCCAATTTCCAGAAGGTGCAATAGATTTAAATGGTTTCCAGCTTGGTACAGACCATGAAACCTGGGGAAATGTCTGCTGGTATTCACCGGTTATGATATTTTGGTCCCTATTAAAAGATAATGAAAACATCATTCCGTTATCGAAATTTTGTGAATATGAGGCATTTGAATTGATGTTTTGAATCAACCTGTCCTGGTAATTCATAGAAGTGTTCCTGTTAAAATCAGGAGACATAAAGCTCATATTAGCAACAATATTTGATTGTGGAGTCAATGTCTGGTTATGTGTGAAAACAAATTTATAATTAATATTATATTCGTCATCGGGTTTAAGTCTTATTTTGCCATAATCAGCATCCAGACTACCTTCAAAATTATCTAATAATTTCCACCTGGTTTGATTTTTTAATAGATAACCGCCTTTGGAATAATAATCTACTTTAAACTGAGTGTCGTAATAATCGCTAAGTGCAAGATATAATCCCAAATCCTGGAGAACAACACCTCTATCCTTTGAAAAGAAAAATGAAGGTATGATTAATCCTGACTGCCTGCCACCGCGGCTCGGGAAAAACAATCCAACCGGAACTATGAATAAAGGCATATCTTCCACATAAAATATTATTGGGTCCATATATACTTTTTCATTTGCAATTACTTTCATTTCAGGTGAACCTATATAAAAATGGGGGTGTGGTTCATCGCATGTTGTGTAACATCCGTTTCTTACAAACAATTCATTTTCAGAAACTCGTTTTATCTTTTCACCGAAATAAAATCCGTTTGATATTTCAGTTTCTCCAAAACTGATTGTCCCTTGTTTATTCTGAAAATTATACGACATTTTTTCACCAACAAAAAACTCACCCTGGTCTGTGAATTTTGGATAGCCTTTGACTTTTCTGTTAGAATCCCTTGTACCTTCAGCTTTTAAGTTTGAATTTCCGAAGTTCATTTCAATAATTTCCGATTCAAGGGATTGGGCTTTCAGTTTTATTTTAGCATCTCCTTTTAATCTCATCATTTTGTTGCCGACAGTGAATCTTACAGAATCTTTTGCCGAATAAATTACTATTGAATCAATACCAGGCTTGGATTTACCGATTTCTGTATTACTGCTGTCTGATTTTTTTAAAATAGAATCCCTGTAGATTTTCAAAACTGAATCTCTTGCCCGGAAATCAGAATTGATTAAATTCTTTTTGGAAGAGTCGACTTTATTTTCAACAGGTAATGTTTTCTTAACAGCTTCTTTTGTTTGGGATAATGCATGATGTTGAACGGATGTTAACAATGCAATAAATAATGCAATGGCTACAAAAAATTTTAGAATACTATTTTTATGATTTTTTTTTCGAAACATTCAGAATTCAGCATTATAAATCAGAATTATTATGAAAAATTACTCAATTTTATGACTCCTGATTCCTTCAGGAAGAGTAAAACTCAATTTTTTATTTATATCTTTATTTACATCAATATTAGTAACCTGCATATCAACTTTTAATTCAAACTCCAGAAAATTAAAAATTATATATTTTGCAAATTGAAAACCGTCAAAGCTATCATAATCTTTAAAAATTAAATCTAATATAAGTTGTCCTGATTTTAACTTTCTCTGATAACGAATTAAATTATTAGTTTCAGACGAATATAATGCGTATTCAATATAGTCTTTATTCTCAGTATTTTTATAAAGTATTCCATCGCTTTTACTATATGAATCATCTGGAACGAATTCATTAGGGTCAGAAGGAACTTCGCATCTTAGAAGCCTGATAAATTCACCAAAATCTAAAGGCACCATCGTGGCTCTTTTCAAATTCTGAGCAGTTGGTTTGCCTTCTATTATTTGATTATTAAAAGCATCGAAAAATATAAAATTTCTATTGTTCGCAAATAATCTACCTACCATTATATCAAATGGACCTGTAATTTTTAATGATAATGAGTCGGTTCCAGCTAATATTAACCTGCAAAAGCCGCTATTACTATCGTCATGGTATTTTGAAGTTACATTTGCTGAAATATTAAGAGATTTTATTTCATCATTCCAAATGTGTGATTGTTTTATCAGCTCATTTCTTTGTTTAGGAACTGATGAACAACCTATCAAAAATAATATAAATATAAAACCTGATTTAAGGTATAGATGATTTAAAAATTGCATTATTTATTCATTGATATTAAAAAAATTTTACAAAATTCAATAAAAATAGTTAAATCACCATAATTTTCAATCAAGGTTGTTCTTAGTATTTTTTAAATTTGCACAATTAAAAGAGGAAAAATTAAATGTTATATATTACAAAAAGTGCAACATTTTCTGCTTCACACAGGTTGTATAATCCTGAATTCAGTGATGAGGAAAATGAAATAATATTCGATAAGTGTAATAATTATTATGGTCACGGGCATAATTACACGCTTGAAGTAACTGTAGCAGGGAAGCCTGACCCCAAAACGGGTTATATTATAGATTTAAAAATATTAAAAAGAATAATCCAAGATGAAATATTAACCAGGGTAGACCATAAACATCTTAATCATGATGTTGATTTTTTAAAAGGTATAATACCAACAGTTGAGAATCTTGCAATTGTATTTTGGAGGAGGCTTCAGGATAAATTCCCCTATGGGAAACTTCATTGCATAAAACTTTATGAAACAGATGGGAGTTATGTAGAATATTTTGGTGATACAATTGAAATTCCTATTTATAAAATAAGTACAGGTAAGGAATGAAATCTAATAAAACAAAAAAGGGAATTATAAAAAAAGTTAAATTCACTACACCTTCTGTCAGTGTTATCAAAGAGGGTTTTAATGATTTAAGCGATGAAGAGATTGAGGAATTAAGAGATACAGTCGGCATAAAATATCCAGAATTCAATAAATTCGGGAAAAAACTTTTTGATGCTAACGGTAATTATCCACTTGTTAAGGATGAAAAGGAATCAATTATTCTTTTACTCGAACAAAAATTTGCAGAAGTCCTGGATATACTCAGGATTTCGAGAAATGACCCTAATTCCACTCATACACCTGCTATAATTGCCAGTATGTTTGTAAACGAATTGTTTGCATGAAGATACCAGGACCCTCCAGTTTCGACAGTATTTCCTAACAGAAAAAACATTGATGAATTGATAATAAGTAAAGGGATTGAAGTGATGTCGGTTTGCTCCCATCACTGGCAGACAATTTCCGGAAAATGTGCAATTGGATATATACCGGGAAAACATATTCTGGGTCTTTCCAAATTATCAAGAATTGTCGAATGGTTTTCCCGCAGGGGACAAATCCAGGAGGAATTGGGAGAACAAATAGCAGATTATATTGAAAACTTAATTCACCCAAGGGCATTGGGAGTTGTAATCAAAGCAAAGCATTACTGTATGATTTCCCGTGGTGTTAAAGGCTCTGAGACTGATTCTATGATGATTACATCAGTGATGAGAGGTTTAATTTTAGAAGATTTCAATTTAAGAAACGAATTTTTAAAATTGATTGAAGAATGATTCAATTTTAAGCCTTATAAAAGGGGATAATTAATAATAAATGAAAAAAATTCTAACCTATTACAGTATAGAAAAAGAATACATTTATAAAGGTTTTATTGCCGGTATTGACGAAGCGGGGAGAGGTCCTCTCGCCGGTCCCGTTGTGGCGGCAGCAGTAATTTTACAAGATAAACTTTTGAGTAAATCCGGTATAAATGACTCAAAAAAACTAAAGGAAAATGAAAGGGAAAAGTTATTTGATATAATAAGAAAAAAATCATTATCTTATAGTTTTGGATTAATTGATAATGAAATTATCGATAAAATTAATATTTTGCAGGCTACTCAAACTGCAATGAAAAAGGCAGTTGAATCTTTAAATATAAAACCTGACCATTTATTAGTTGATGGTAATTATTTTAATGAATTCGGAATTCCATATACAACTATTATAAAAGGGGACAGCAAGTCGATATCAATTGCAGCTGCTTCAATTATTGCAAAAGTTGTACGTGATAGATGGATGGTGGATGTTGCAGACAAATTCTTTCCTGTTTATGGATTTGCTAAGCATAAGGGTTATGCAACTAAGGAGCATTACCGTGCAATAGAAAAATATGGGATTTGTCCTTTGCATAGAAAAAGTTTTCTAAAAAATACAGAGTATAATAAAATTTCGGTCAATGGAGATTTTAATCAGAATCTATTTATGAATTGCATTAAATAGAATATAAGTATTAATCAAAGTAATTGTAAGAATATTACAAATAAATTTTAAATATTGGAGAATTAGTGAATCATTATTTTAAAAAAATCAGAGTTATAAGCCCCGAACAAAAACTTGATAAAGTAGTTAACCTATGGGTTAAGGATGGCATAATAAAACATTGTTCGGAAAAAGATGCTGAAATTGACTCCAAAACAACGGTTATAACATCAGACAAATTTATAGCTGCACCAGGCTTTTTCGATTTACATGTTCATTTGAGGGAACCCGGGCAGGAGCAAAAAGAAGATATAGATTCAGGTTGCGAATCTGCGGCTAATGGCGGCTTCACGGGAATTTGCTGTATGCCCAACACTGACCCTGCAATAGACCATCCGACAGTGGTTGAATTTATTAAGCAGAAAGCGAAAGATAATATCGTCGATGTGAGTGTATCAGGTGCTATTACTGTTAAACGTGAAGGTAGGTATCTTGCTCCTATGCTTGAATTAAATGATTATGGAGTAGCTTTCTTTACAGATGATGGTAATGCAGTTCAAAATTCAAATATAATGAAAAGGGCGTTTGAATATGCCGGCTCTAAGGATTTACTTTTAGCCCAGCATTGTGAAGATGCTTTACTTACCGAAGGATTTTCAATGAATGAGGGCATGGTTTCAACAAAATTGGGTTTAAAAGGCTATCCATCGGTTGCAGAGGAAGTAATTTTGAGCAGGGATATATATCTTGCAGATTATTGTGGTAACAGGCGGTACCATGCACAGCATATAAGTACAGCCGGTGCGGTTGAATTAATCCGAAAAGCTAAGGAAAACGGTTTAAGAGTAACCTGTGAAGTAGCTCCTCATCATTTTTCATTAAATGATTCTTTAATAGAAAGCTATGATACGAATTTCAAAATGAATCCTCCTTTGAGAACAGATGAAGATATTGAAGAAATAAAAAAGGGTATTGCCGATGGTACAATTGATTGTATTGCAACAGACCATGCACCTCACACATTGTATGAGAAGGAAGTTGAGTTTGAAAAAGCTCCCTGCGGAATAATTGGTCTTGAAACTTCTCTTGGAATTTCAATAAGTTACTTAGTTAATACAGGCGTTATTACATTAAATAAATTAATTGAATTAATGTCTTTAAATCCAAGAAAAATAATAGGATTACCGACTATTATTATAAAAGAGAAAGAAGAAGCAAATTTAAGTATTTTTGCTCCAGGAGAAGAATGGATTGTTGATTCAGATTTGTTTAAATCAAAATCGAGAAATACACCATATAATGGCATGAAATTAAAAGGGAAACCCAAATATACTATAAATAATAATAAAATTTATAGTTCAAATTTGTAATTTAAGATATTTCAATTATTTATAATTATTATCTAATAATTTGTATTTAATAATAAAAATATATTAATGATAAATATAATAATTAACACAGTTTTAAATATCTATGATTTAGTACAATGAATGAATCAAATAAAATAGTGAAAAAAGAATCAAATATAGAAAAGACTGAAAATAGTGAAATTCTAATGAAACAAATATTATTAAGAGAACTAAAAGAAAAAATTCGAGATAAAATTAATAATAATGACCCAATGTTTATGAAGACACTTAAGTATATGTTGAATGATACGATTAATAAAAATGAAAAAGAGTAATAATACAATATAGATGTAATATAATCTACATTATGTAAACTAAATATATATCTTATAAATTCGATTATACTCGATTATGTAATAATTTAATTTTTAAAAATATAAAAGAATTAGAAATAATAAATTTTATAATAAAGAAGGTGTTATATGAATAAGTATTTTAATCCAAGATTCCTGTTGATTATAGGAATTATTACTGCAGCAATTGCATCAAGACTGATTACTCACATCCCAAACGTTAATCCTATAATGGCAATTGCCTTATTTGGTTCAGCCTATTT
>JACRLY010000085.1:29748-41194 GCA_016219595.1 Ignavibacteriota bacterium
TTTATTTTGCTCAAAAAGTCAAGTATCTCAAAGGTAATTTTAGCATCATTAATATCATCTACAGTATTTTTTATAATTACTAATTTTGCTGTTTGGCTAATGACCGGATTATACCCTCAAACTTATGTCGGATTGATAAACTGTTATACCATGGCAATACCGTTTTTCAGGAATTCTATAATAGGTGATTTGACGTACTGCACTGTAATGTTCGGTGGATTTGTTCTTTTGGAAAAATATGTCCCAAAATTCAGATTAGCTGAAAATTAATTAAAAATATGAATTATTTAAAAAAAACCTACGATTTTCGTAGGTTTTTTTTTATTTCCCAACTAATACATTAGCGAAAACACTTATTGCTTTGGATATTGCAGAAATAAGAGTTGCTGTCTGAATAATGGGAGGAGAAATTTTATTATAAACGTCTGCAGCCAATTTGTTAAAAGGCTTTAAAATACTCGTAACAGAATTAACATCCTCTTCCATTTTTTGTGTTGAGATTCCAATCAATTTTGCAGTATCGTCAAGATTTTCAAGTGATTCAATTAGTTTTTCTTTCAATTCTCTGACATCTTTTGTAAGCATATCAAGAGACCTGGTAGCATCATCACTAAGTTTTCTCATTGAAATTAATGACGTAACAGCATAAACAGCTAAAATGATAAATGCAATTAATGCAATTAAAGAGATAATCTGAAGAGCTAAATCCATTATTTACACCCCGTATTAAATTAAGAATTTGAATCCATTTCACTTCGAAAAGCATCAACCCCGGCTTTAGCCGCATCCTTAACATTTTGAATCCTATCCCCTAAACTATCTTTTGCATTATGAACTTTGGAACGGGCTTCTTTTAGAACTGCATCTGCATTTGACATTAATTCTTCTGCCTGGGATTTTGCTGACTGAACGATATTTGCAGCTCTGACTTTACCTTCATTAACAGCCGAATGAACAGTGTCCCCAACATTAGCTTCTACAGTTTGAAGCATATCCGATGCTTTATCATATAATTCAACAGATTTTTGAGCTATGTCCTTTCTTAGCTCTGCCCCGCTTTTTGGTGCAAGCAATAAAGCTGTAACAGCCCCAACTACTCCACCCAAAAAGGCTCCTAAAAAAAGCCCTCTTGTGAAACTTCCTGAATCAGAATCTTTTGACATAATTACTCCCCGTTAGTTTACCAATTTTCCTTTAATAATATTGATTTATTTTGCGATTTTAAAATTTTTTCAATAAATTCCCGAACTGCCCCGTTTCCACCATTATTTTTACAAATGTAATTTGCTTTCTCTTTGACTAATTGTACTGCATCAGCAGGACAAGCTGATAAACCACTGATATTAATCGCTTCCAAATCATTAACATCATCCCCAATGAAAGCAACATTCTCTAATTTCAAATTTAGTTTATCTGTTAGTGCAATCAAATCCTTTTTTTTATTTCTGGAACCTAAAATCACATTTTCAATTTTAAGTTTTGAAGCCCTGGATGAAACAATACGGGAATTTTCAGTTGTTATTATTGCAGTCATAATACCTGCAATCTTCATTAGTTCTATTCCCATTCCATCCCTGATTGAAAATTCCTTAAGCTCTTCCCCTTTACCTGAATAATATACTTTTGCATTAGTTAAAGTACCGTCAACATCCATCACAAGCAGCTTTATTTTCTTAAGCTTGACATTTAAGGTTTATCAATCCATTCAACTTTAATTAGTTTTGTTTTTATAATTCGTCAATAAACAAAAATAATCATTTTTATCAATATATGGTTAGACGTCATAACTGTATTAATTGTTTTGAAATAAATATAATAAGTTGAGAAATAAATATATAAATATACATATAAAGATTCGGGAGGAGATTTATGACCTTCTGTATGGTAGTTTGTTCGGACTCCCCTTTTCAGGCATTGAGGAAAAATTAGATGAAGTAAAGAATTGGAATTGCTCCTGAATGGAAAATATCAGAACTGGGCACAAAAATAAAAATAGCCATTAATCCTAAAATGTCATTTGGCACAGGTGAGCACTCTTCAACAAGGTTAATGTGTATACTCGCTGAAAAGGCAATCAAAGAAGGTTCTTATTGGATTGATGCAGGAACCGGTACCGGGATACTGGCAATTCTGGCTGTTAGACTTGGTGCAGGAAAAGTACTGGCATTTGACAATAATTATTGGTCTATTGAAAATGCAGTAGAAAATATTAATTTAAATAATGTATCTGATAAGGTTGAAATAAAAGAAACAGATATCGATGAATTCGAATTTCCTGATTGTGATGGTATTCTAGCTAATCTTTTCTTAAATCTTCTTTTACCCTCCTTTAAGAAATTCTATAAAGGTTTGGAGAAAAAGAAAGGTGAATTATTGGTGTCAGGTATATTGATTTATAATAAAGATGAAATAATAAAAGCAGCAACAGATGCAGGTTTTGTTATAATTAACAGTATTGTTGAGGACGAATGGATAGCGATGCACTTCAGGGTAAAATAGCAAATAATCCCCAGTTCAATGAACCAAAATCTATAAAATTAGCCGGTATTGATATTGGAACTAATACTATATTGATGGTAATCGGTGAAAAAAAACAAAATGGTGAATTATCATTTATTTGCAATGAACATTCCATAGCAAGGTTAGGTGAATCAGTTGATAAAACCCGTATAATTAAAACCGAAGCAATAGAAAGAGCTAAGAAAATCTTAATCAAATATAAAAATATTTGTGATGAAAATAATGTATCAAAAATTTCTGCCGCAGGTACTTCTGCACTTAGAGATGCAATAAACAGAAATTCTGTTATTGAAGAATTATCGTCAGTTATTAATACTGAAATAAATGTAATCACAGGTGAAGAAGAAGCCAGATTAAGTTTTCTAGGCACTATAGAAAATGATAATCCCAGTATTGTTGTTGATATTGGAGGTGGAAGCACAGAATTTATTCTGGGTGAAAAAAAGAACGTAAAAATCAGACATAGTCTTTCAATTGGTGCTGTCAGGTTGACAGAAAGATTTTTCAAAATTCAACCTACTTCAATTGATTGTATTACACAAGCTGAAAATTTGATTCAGGAAAACCTTCAAATTGTTGATAGGAAAATTTTCAAAGGGGAATTAATTGGAGTAGCAGGCACACCTACTACTCTTGCGGCAGTTGCCCAAGAATTGACAAAATTTGAAAAGGACAAAGTCCATAATTATGTTCTTAATATTGAAAAAGTCAATAATATTTTTAATAATTTAAAAGCAAAGTCCATTGAACAAATCAAACAAATTACCGGAATACATCCAGACAGAGCCGATATAATAACAGCGGGCACTTTGATTTTACTTAGTATAATGAAGTATCTTGAAATAAATGAATGCAAAGTTAGTTCACGCGGTTTAAGGTATGGTATTATTATTGATTTAGCTAATAAATTTTAATATAAATTAAATAACGGAGTAAGATTATGAGAAAACAATCAATATTATTTCTTTTCATTTTTATTTTATTATTATCTTGTTCGGAAAAAAAGAAATCGGATTTACTTGATGAAAAGATTACAAAAGATAATCTAATTACAATATCTGAAAAAATAAAAAACGATAAAAACATATCTATTGAAGAACTTGAATTATTTTCTAACGGACTTGCAAGATATGGCGGGATTTCGATTGATTCAATTCTGGGTAAGAAAGTAAATGATATTATTGACAAACAAAGAGAATTTAAAAAAGAGTATATTTTGAATATGCTAAAAACACAATCGGCTAATCTTCAAATTCACCTGAACCTTGGATTTAAATATATTGGTGTTCAAAAAGCCGATACAGATACATTACAATCAAATATTCTTCATTTTCAGATATTAAATAAATCGAATAAAACTATTAAACATATTAAAGGTGAACTAGAATTTTATGATTTGAACAACCAGATTGTAAAAAGATTTCCCATAGATGTTATATTTAATCTTGAAAAAGGACAGGAATTTCGGTTTACAGACAGTTATAAACATGAACAGGGAAATCCGAGAGACACTATTATTCGTAGTAAATTTGTCAGATTACAGGCGCTATGGAAGCCAACACTGCTCGAATTTTCCGATGGGAAAAAATTAGAAGTAAAATATCAGCAATAATTAAATATTTAATAAATATTTTATTTAAACTTTATCAGGGACAGTATAAATTCTGTCCCTGATTTTATTTAACTATTTGTTTATAATAATCTTTTCATTATAAATTGACTGACCGAGCTTCAGTTCAATAAAATAAATTCCATTTTTCAAATTTTTCAGGTTAATTGATTCAGTTGTCTTAGAATTAGAAATTACAATTGTTGATTTAATTAGTGATTCACCAAGTAAATTTATCAATTTATAATCAATATTAGGGAATAAATCAGTGTTAATTTCTATCATTAATTTATCCTGTGCCGGGTTTGGATATATTCTGAAATAACCGGATTTCATACCGTCTCCAACTGATAGAAAATATGGGAATCCATCCGATATTTCTGATTTACAACCTAATGAATCGGTTACCTGTACTGAATAAGTTCCGTTCTGCATTGGAGAATAAGTCTTTTTAACCGAATCCGCTATAATGTTTCCATTCAGATACCACTGGTTGCCGTAATCTGAACTTGATATTAATGTCCTGTCAACTTTAGTTATTGTTGGTTTTGCAGGTAATGGATTTACCCTTAGAATTCCTGTTTTACTTATTGTACATCCGTTGTTACCCGTATATGAATATGTTATGGTATGAGAGCCTTCACCCGCAACATTCGGATAGAACAAACCAAGCTCGAATACACCGGGACCTGAATAAGTTCCACCGTCAGGTTTTCCCTGCTTCAAATAAAACGAATTGTGGTCTGTGCATACTGAAGGAAATGTATCCAATGTTACAAAAGGCGATTCTTTGACTGTGAATGTCTGTTCGACAGAATCCTTGCAATCAGGGTCATCCCTGAAACTGATTATTAATTTGATTTTACCGGTTCCGGGATTGTCCCACCTGACAGTTACAATGCTGTCTGTTTCTCCGCTTACTATGGTGCCGCCTGTTACAATCCATGTGTGGTCTACTAAGTATTCGTTCTGCGGTGCCTTGTAATTTAATTCGATTTTATCGCATGTGGGACTTTCTCCTATTGAATCCGGTAATATTATATTTGCCACGTTAACCAATTTGGTAATTGAATCCGTACATCCTGTTGCAGTGTATGTCTGGATTAGTTTAAGTTTTGTATCAGCAGCATTCTTCCATTGCACTGTTACACTGCTCCTGTTAGAAGAACCGATTATATTACCATTTTCAACATACCATTCGTAATCAAATCCTTCTGAGGAATCTATGGCTTGATATAAATTCATATTACCGAAACATAATTCATCCGGTCCTATGAAATCAGGCTGCGGCAATGGATTAATTGTGAAATTTGTACCGTTATCCTCACTTATCAGTTGTGGACTTGATGCAACTACCCTAATCCTGTAACCTGAACCAGGAGTTGCATCTCGTGGCAGCACCGCAGTAATTGTATTCGATGCTGTTGCATTGATTGTACCTATATCAATTGGCGAAGAAAAATCACCTTTGTAATCGGACAACTGGGCGGTAAATACATTATTATTGTTATAATCTAAAAATGCACCGAATGTAACATCAATAGTTTCTCCTTGGCAGAATGGTCCGTAAATAGAATCGACTGCAAAGCATGGTCCTATTGTTATTTCATAAGGATTAGGTTCACCGACTGTTTGCGGATTGGAAGCAGAAACCATCACCCTGTAACTTCTTCCAAAAGGTATTCCGACAGGAATTATACCCCTTATTGTATCCGATGAAGTTGCTGTAACGGTTCCGATAATTGTGGGAGTTACAAACTCACCATATTTATTAGATAATTTTGCAGTAAAAACATTCCCGGAATTAAATGTAACATAAGTTTTAAAAGGTACAACAATTTCCTGACCAACACAGTACGGACCAATTACAGGTCCGGCTGTTAGACAAACTGAAGCATATTGAGGCTCGTCATCCTTAGATTCAAATTCTGATGGTGGTATAACAGGTCCGAATTTTGCAATGAATCCGTCAAAAACTACCCAGTAAGGTCCGAGAGGTGATTCGTGTCTTGTGGTATCAAGTTCAACATCATGAGCTCCGGGTGTTGCTACGTTGAACGTATCCTTGGTTCCTCCGACAATTATTATATCACCATTTTTATCAATATCAATATCACTTCCACCCAAATTCAAACCATTGGTATAAGCACAATAATAAGTTCCCCATTGAATAGAACCATCCGGACCGAATTTTGAAAGAAACTGATTCAATCCCTCACCGGGAGCTGCTTTTTGAGTACATATTGTAGTGATATTATCGGCACTATTAGTTATTCCTGTTAATACAATATTCCTGTATTTATCCTGTGTTAAACCTAATCCAATATCGTAGCCTGAACCGCCATAATATGTTCCCCACAATCTCCTTCCATTAGTATCTAATTTTGCCATAAAAGCATCACCGCCTCCACCTGCATAAATAGGCTGCATTGAGTTTGGAGTGGAAATATCCGTAACACTTGATGTAAAACCTGTTAAAATTACATTTCCCCATCCGTCAGGATAAATATCGAAACCTTCATCGGGAGAACAACCGCCATAATAAGTTCCCCATACTATTGTTCCGTTTGAATCGAATTTTGTAACAAATGCATCAAATCCGTCACAAGAAGAAAACTGATGTGTTCCGGGAGTTGCCAAGCCTGCCATACTGTTTGTCTTACCGGTTACAAAAATATTACATCTTTGGTCTGTAGCAATGGCAGAACCATAATCCAAAACTCCATCGATTCCATAATAAGTTCCCCATTCTCTATTACCGGATGAATCAAATCTTACAATGAATGCATCCATGTTATTATTCAAAACAGATTTATATGCACCGGGTGTTGCAATTCCTGTCGGACTTTTAGTCCATCCTGTCATTAATATATCCCCCTTTGCGTTGATACATAAATTTACACCACGGCTTATATCACCTTCAGCACTGTCTCCGCCAAAATAAGTAGCCCATTTCCTGACCCCATTGGAATCGAACCTTGCAAGAAATACATCAGATTCTCCGCCCCTTACTGTTTGATAAGCTCCTGGGGTAGCTATTGAGTCATCGCTATATGTTATACCTGCAACCACAATGCTTTTATCCGAGGTAAAACAATCTATACCCGTTCCTATATCCAATATAGTGTCACTTCTGAGTGTCCCATAATATGTGCACCACTTTCTTTTTCCTGTAGAATCGAGTTTTAGAATGAATGCTTGTCCACCGAGAGAATCACCTGTAATATTATAAGCTCCTGTGGTTGCTAATTTAAAATTACTGGTTGTGTAGCCTGTAACTACGATATTATTTACTTTATCTACTGCAACTGCAATAGCTTCATCAATAAATTCCCCTCCATAATATGTTCCCCAAATTAATCTTGGGTCTATTATTAGATTACCGGATTTATCATAGTCTGCATCACTAAAAGTTAATATATTATCTTCAAGTTTATATTTTACATCTACAATTTTATTATTTATGTTTGATAAAGGCGATTCGGTTTCTTTCAGGTTGTTAGTAAAACTGTATGGTGTTGCTTCTTCGATTGTACCAAGTGATGTTTTAATCAATAATGAACCTTTTGGACTTATGGAAACATTTTCAGCACCTGTATATTTAATTTTTATAGATGAAATATTCCCACCCGGTTTGACAATAAAATCATATTTAATATCTTTATAAGTTTTTGTTATACCATTATTTGTAACTGAAAAACTATTTTCTTGATTATCATCATTTACATAATAAACCAAATCGATATTTGGATACACATTTTTATAAATAATCTTTTGATAATTATGTACAAAAAGTAATCCGTTTTCACCGAAATTTCCACCATAATAATTATTATAATCTTCAGATATTCCTTCTTTTATAATTTCAGGTTTGGGATTTGAAGCTAATAATTGAATATCTACCGTATGAGTTTTAATTATTGTTTTGGATTTTAAATTTCTTACATCAAATTCATTATTTGCAATTGATTGAAGATTATTTTTGACAATTTCCTTTTTTTCAATTTTTCTATATTCATAACAAATACCGTCATTTTTTAAATAAATTTTCATATTGGGTGAAGAATGATAAAAAAGTATATCATTTCTTTGTTTACCAGTATTATCGAGAATTTGTCCCTTATTTTCCCAGAAACCTGATTGCTCAGTTTTTAAATATGAATCTACTTTTGAATTTTCTTTCGATATTAATAAATTAACTGTAGAAAATATAATTATTAATAAAATGAATAAATTTCTGAACATATCAACTCCCGGTTTAATATTTATAATTTTTTTGAATTTATTTCAAAGCTTCATCTATTAGTGCTTTTTGTTCTTCTTCGTGCTTTTTATGTGAACCCGTAGCTGTTGCGGCTGCGGCTTTCCTGCCTATATATTTTATATTCACATCTTTATTTTTTTCTCTTAAGATATTATAAATTTCTTTCTCGATAAATCTCCAGGCTCCCTGATTTTCAGGTTCTTCCTGAACCCAGCAAATCTTAACATCTTTTCCGTATTTAGCAAATATATCATTAAATTTTGTGTAATCAAATGGATATAGCTGCTCAATTCTGATTATATCAATAGCATTCCTTTTATTTCTGACTTTTTCAGAAAAAATATCATAATAGACCTTTCCGGAACATAATAAAACTTTTTTGGTTTTATCTTTTTTTTATCGAGCTTACAGCTAAAGGATGTCTCAACATTGATTTAGGTGTCATCAGAATTAATGGCTTTCTATTCTTCATCAGCACTTGTCTTCTTAGAGCATGAAAGTATTGTGCGGGTGTAGTCAAATTGCAAACGATTATATTATTGTCAGCACACAATTGTAAAAATCTTTCGAGTCTGGCACTGGAATGTTCGGGTCCCTGGCCGTCGTAACTATGGGGTAAAAGCATAACTAAATTAGATGTCTTCCCCCACTTTGATTCAGCGCAAGAAATGAACTGGTCAACCATAGCCTGGGCACCATTTGCAAAATCACCGAATTGAGCCTCCCATATTGTTAAATCATTACCGGCAATTGTACTGTACCCATATTCAAAACCGAGAACAGCAATTTCGGAGAGCGGACTATCATATATTCTGAGTCTGCCTTGATTTTCTCCAATGTGATTGAGAGGGACATAATTATCATTAGTTTCAATATCTGTAATAACTGCATGTCGCTGGCTGAATGTGCCTCTCCTTGTGTCTTGTCCTGTAATTCTTACATTTATTCCTTCTGAAAGAAGAGTGCCGAAAGCCAGTAATTCAGCCATAGCCCAATCAAACAAAGGCTTTTTCTCATCATACATTTCTGAACGCTTCCTGAATAAAGAAATTAATTTAGGATTTGCATTAAATCCTTCAGGTATGGTTGATACTATGTCAGAAAGTTTTTTTAATAATACTTTTGAGATTGATGTATCAATATTAATTGAAGGAGTTTCAATTGTTACCGGCTCAGATTTGGTTATTTTAATATCACTATTATTCCCATTACTTTTCTTACGTTCAATAAATAAATTATTAAGAAATTCCTGTTCCTCATTATGTAATTTAGCGGCATCATCAATTGTGAAAACAGTCTCATGAATAAGTTCCTGCTCATACAAAGCCCTTACCGATTTCATACTTCTTATTTTTTTGTAAAGCAAAGGTTGAGTATATGAAGGTTCATCCGCTTCATTATGCCCGTATTTTCTATAACAAAGCATATCTATTATAATGTCGGTACCGAATTTCTTCCTGTAATCAAAAGCAAAACTGCCGGCTTTCATAACAGCTTCAGGGTCATTCCCGTTTACATGTATAATCGGTGCCTGAATCATTTTGCCAATATCAGTGCAATAAACCGATGAGCGTGAGTCACCAATATTTGTTGTAAATCCAATCTGATTGTTAATCACAATATGAATTGTTCCACCGGTTTTATATCCTTCAAGCTGTGAAAGATTAAGCGTTTCAGCAACAATCCCCTGTCCCGCAAATGCAGAATCACCGTGAATCAGTATAGGTAATACCAATGAATGTGAACTGTCATCTATTAAATTTTCAAGCGCTCTTGCCATACCTTCTATTACCGGATTGACAAGTTCCAGATGACTTGGATTAGGAGATAGTATGATTTCAATTTTATTCCCTTCCTTAGTAATATAAGTTCCCGTATCACCTAAATGATATTTGACATCGCCTGAACCGTGATATGATTCGGGGTCGATTGAACCTTCAAATTCATCAAAGATTTTCACAACTGATTTTCCGATATTATTAACCAGTACATTCAGTCTGCCCCTGTGAGCCATACCGAGAGTTATAGCATGCAAACCTTCATTAGCTGCTTTTGCGAAAATCTTATCGAGCATGACAACAACTGATTCTCCTCCTTCAAGAGAAAATCTTTTACTACCTATAAATTTTGTATGCAGTAAATTTTCGAATAATTCAGCTTTAGTCAATTTTCTCAGTGTTTCAATTTTTTCTTCATTATTTAATTCCCTGCTTAGTTCTCCTTTTTCAAGATGTCTCATTATCCATAATTTTCTAACTGGGTCCTGGATATGCATAAATTCGAATCCTGATACACTACAATAAGTATCCCGTAATCTTTCAATTATATCTCTTAAAGGCAGATTGTTGTTTTCCCAGGTGTCTTCAGCATGGAATATCCTGTCCAAATCCCAAATGGTAAATCCATAATAAGCTGGATCCAATTCAGGATAATAATAACTTTCATAACCTAATGGATTAACTGAAGCAAGTAAATGTCCCCTTACCCTATATGCATTAATCATTAACATTACATGCGCAGCTTTTTCGATTGCTTCCTTCTCATCTACCTTACCAAAGGCATCTATTACTGTATTATCTCTGGTCCATCTTATAGGTTCAAATGGAATTTTCAATGAAGCAAAAATCTGGTCATAAAAGTGATTTTCACCTATCAGCAATCTATGTATGTATGCTAAAAATTCTGCTGATTCAGCTCCCTGAATAATCCTATGGTCATAAGTGCTGGTTATATTTACAACTTTTGAAATAGCAAGAGAGGTCATCACTTCAGGTCTAACAGCCTGAAACTCTGTTGGATATTCGATTGCACCTACAGCTACAATTAATCCTTGTCCTTTCATTAATCTTGGATTAGAGGCAGTAGTTCCTATCATTCCCGGATTGGTGATACTTACTGTCGTACCTGTTAAATCATCGACAGTTAATTTATTGTCCCTGGTCTTTCTGATTAATTCATCATAATTCTGTAAAAAATCGGAAAAATTCATTTTTCCGGCATTTTTTAGATTTGGGACAAGTAATAATCTTGTTCCGTCTTTTTTAATAATGTCA
>JACRLY010000030.1 GCA_016219595.1 Ignavibacteriota bacterium
GAAGGCATTTTTCTTTGGAAAGGGTGTATAATCTTGTCCCCACACATTGAAAGCCAGTACAAAAAATAACAAAGGAATTATAAAATTTTTCATATCATTTTCCCAACATTAAAATTAAAGCTACTCTTTAGTTTACGTATTCAGTGCAATTTGGTTTCAGGAGAATTACGAATTGAATTTTATTATTGTCACCCTGAGCCGGTCGAAGGATTCATTCTGAATTTATAACAGAATCCATACTGTTTAACCATTATTATCGCATAGCGATTATATATTAGTAGAAAACTAACATAAATTAATCCACAAATGTATTAAAAGGATATTTGAGTTATCATTAATGCGTTCATGATTTGAATAATATTTTGCAATATCCTTATTTTTTTGATTATTATTATTAGTCAATTTATCATTAATTGACCATGTCATAGAATCATTGCCAGGATTAATAATTAATTCCTGTATCCATTGATTTATTTTTTCTCTCCAAGTATTAAAATCACTTTTAATTATATAACCAATCATACCTGCTTTACTCATTTTACTACAATGAATATTTTTTTTAAATCTTTCAATACCTCCACAAGGTTTTGGTTGATAATTGTTATCAAATCCTATTAAATATTCTTTATGACGATATTTTTCTTTTACACCAAGTATCTTAGCTTCAAAGGCAAAGAATGGTTCTTCTTTTTCATAAGTTTTGCATTCTATGAAAAAATTTGTTTTTGAAATAACTTCAATATCAACAGATGCACTATTCCCTTTTGTTACATCTTGAATGCCTTCCTTATCGAAGAAAAAGGGATAATTATCAGAAAGATTTGAACCTAAAAGACGAACTAAATTTTGAGTTAATCCATTTTCATTTAAGATAGTATTTTTATACCTATTTACAAATGTTGGTAATAAATTTTCGATAAATTCGAGAACAGTTAAAATTGGTTGCTCTGATAAATACTTTGAAGGTTGTCCAAATTCCGATGGAAAATTATTTGGGATATTAAGATTCATTTTGCCTATTATTTTTAATTAAATAATCAAATGTTTCATCTGCATCTCTAATAGCTACAGATCTAAGCCAATACCTGAGCTGATTTGGTTTTATTATATAAATAAAATCACCATCATGTATTCTTATAGTTCTTATAAATTTAATGTTCGCGTTCGGTTTCTCTAATTTCATTAAAGAATTTAATTTATTTTCTGGTATATCAATTTTTGGTATGCAACTGTTATTACCACAATAAAAAGGAAAAATAATAATATTATTAACACTTGGATTTAAAGGTTTAAAATTCTTATAAATAGTATTTAATATATTTAAATATACATCAGAAGCCAGCTCTGTTACTAGTATTAAGAATAAAAAATTTATATAAATTATTTTCAGTATTTATTTTGTTCTGTATAAATTTTAAATATTTTAAATTATTGTCAATTGAATAAATTTTATGAACTTCTGACTTAAATACTTCTGATAAATTAGATATACTCCATGCAATTTTATTTTGCAATGAATAATTTAAAATATTCCTTTTAATTACTAAAAAAGGTAGATTTTTTTTATTTGATAAACCAGTTTTTATATGTGTTTTATTTATTTTTATAAAATCACCTAATTTCTTAAAATTATTAAGTTTTTTAATTAATTCAAATTGTCTTCTACTTCCACCAAGAATATGAACTTTCCATATAAAATTATTCTCAATTGCTTCAATAAGGTTGATATAATGGAAATCATATTTATCTAATTCAAAAAATAATTTATTTTCAGATGCTTTTGTTCTTCTAATAACAACGTGCAATGTATTATTATTTGAATTGTCTGATTTATTATAACATATTGCAACAACTCCAACAGATGCAGATTTAAATAAAATTCTACGAAGTGGCACAAAATCCAGAATATAATGTATATTAAATTTCTTATAAAAATATTTTTGGAATTCATTTCTTCTTAATAGGAAAGCGTCTGCAGGAAATAATAAACAAATATTTCCATTATCACTTAATAAAGTTGTTGTTTGTTCTAAAAATAAAAAAGATAATGAATAATGTTCAGGTAAATTTGGCAAACCGTCTTTCAATCTTTTATTATTAATACTTTTTGCTTTTTCGGTCAAATCTTTAATAAATGGTGGATTCCCTATAATAAAATCAAAATCATTAGGTAATTTTTTATATTCAATTAATTCAAAAAAATCTTTTGAAAATAGATTACTTTTTAAGTTCTCTAATTTTAAATTTTCCCAGATTTCTATTGGATTTAATTCTTCACAAATTGCAAGAGTTAAACTAAAAATTGTTAGTCTTATAGCATCTTCTTTAATATCAACACCATAAATACTATTTGATAATAAAGTCTTCAAATCATTAAAAATTGGTTTTTGCCAATTATTTTTTATTTTCCAACGAAAAATAAGTCTTTTAAATGCTTGTACTAAGAAAATTCCTGAACCACAAGCAGGGTCAAGTATTTTGCAATCAATGTTAGTGTCGACTTTGGAAATTGGTAATATTTGTTCAACAAGAAAATCTACTAAAAAAGGAGGTGTATAGAATATTCCATATTTGTTTCCATTTTTGTTAGCTTTATCATTTTTATTTAAATCATGTAAGAATACTTCATAAATATTACTTATTAGTTCAACAGGGAGATCATTGAAACTGTATAATCTCCATAAAGTCAATTGATCATTATCATCAGTTTTTCCTTCAAAAAATTCTGCAAAGAATTTAAGATTTATTTTTTTTATTAATTCTTTCTCTATATTTTCTAATTTAAAAATTTCTCCATTAAATTTCTCGCTTAAATCATCAAATAATTGAATAATATCTCCATTGTAATTTAAAACATCAATAAAAGATTTTGCATCTTTTTGATATTTTTTAAAAAATTCTTCTTTAAATACTGTATTATTATCTTCATCTTTTTTTTCTTCCAAGTATTTTATAAGTATTGTTGTTATTAAAAGCTTATGTATGATTGCTTTTTTTTCTATGTCATTAATTTTATTTTTATATACCCTTTCATCAAATATTAATTTAGTTCTAATATTAATTAAGTTAGAAATTAGTTTTTCACTAACTCCATTCTTGATTCTGAAATCATTTCGGTATTTTTCATTATCCCAAAAAGTACCATTAGCAATATTCCTAGCTGAAAAGTCTCTAATCAATATATCATTCTTTTGTTTTAATTTAATGTCAATATTTGTAGCCAATGAAATTTTTTGATAAAATGTGTACGTGAATTCATTATCTACTTTTGGACTATAACTATTGAAAATTAATATGTCGGTTTCACGAAAAACATAAATTAATGGTACTTGGTTTGAGTTCCAAATTTTTTTATGTTTTATTGTAAATTCCTGTTCATGAAAACTTTTATTTGTGTAATCATAAACATATATTTGTGGTATTGGTGGTCTTGTACTATCGAATAATCTAAAAAAAACGGCATCTACATCATATTTGATCGCTTTTTCTAAGGCGAAATAAATATGTGGTTTTTCTTTTAAATTATCTTTTTCATTAGTAAAATAAAAGCCATTATTAGTTTCATCTTCAGAAATTAAATCTAGCTTTTTTAATTTTGTATTTAAATCAATTTCCAAGAAATTCTTCTTAAAATTTATTTATAATGTATAATATATCTTTTTAAAAATTCATTAATAATTTATTTAAAATAATTATATATTCTAATATAGGAATATTGTAATTATTTATTTAATATCTTTTTAAAATAAATTCAAATTCCGTACTCAACTGATTATTCAATGATGCAAATTTAAATAAAAATCATTTTAAAACCATTTTAAAACTATTTTAAAACCGTTTTCTTGACATATCATTCCCACATCCTTATCTTTGCCCCGCTCGTTCTTTGCAAACCAATGTCGGGCTGAATCCAGTCAATACCGGTATGAATAGCCATTTACTATTTTCTTTCTTCTATTTTCTATAATTTTTAACAACCATTCAGAATTCAGCATTCATAATTCAGAATTTCTAAAAACTGTCACTAACTGGCACAAAAAGACACTGACATCAAAATAAAAACTTGACAAAAAGTGACAAAACAGGACATTTTTTGCCTTATTTCCACTAAAGCAATATTTCTTACTCCTTACAAATCAATTATAATTACTTAATGGCAATCCAAAAATTAAAAAATATGTGACAAACCATGACAAAACAGGACATTTTCAAAAATGAAAAATGAAAATGATGTCAAATCTGCTCCGGATGCTCAAATCTGCACCTTTTTGGCTCTATATAACCAAAAAAAACTTTGTGTCCTCTGTGGTAAAAATTGTTAGCTTTATTGTATATATAATCCCTACTGGTTCATTGTGGGTGCTGGGTGTTCGTTTGCTACAGATATTTAATCTTTATGCGATAGAATAACCCCACACTTAAGTGTGGGGTTATTGCTAAAAATTTAAACCAGAATTGCTTTGTAGCCGTAGTTGATGATGCCGGAGGCGCCTTCTTCCATTGCTTTGCGGAAAATCAATTCGACTTTTGCTCCGATTTTTAAATCGTCGAAGTTGCAGTCCACGACATGTGCCGTTAGCCTTGCTCCTTCTTCGGTTTCGATTACTGCCACTGCAAATGGAGTTGCCCTTGTGTAAGGGTCACTTGCAATGTAGATGATTGTATAAGTAAGGATTTTTCCTTTTCCTTTCAGAGTGATTTTCTTCGATTTCTTACAGCAGTTATCGGGACAGACGTACCTGTTCGGAAGAGTAACTGCACCGCATTCGAATTTCTGGGCTTCGAGCCTGTAACGATGCGGAATTTCGCGTGTATATCTCGGACTTATAGCCATTATACTGCCTCCAATATATGTACAACACAAGAGCCACCTGAACCGCCCATATTCTGAGCCATACCGTATTTTGCATTTTTCACCTGGCGTTTACCCGCTTTGCCGCTCAACTGCTCGACACATTCGATGATTTGAGCAACACCCGTTGCACCGACAGGATGTCCTTTCGCTTTCAATCCACCGCTTGGATTGATTACGATTTTGCTTCCGTAAGTAGCTTCTCCGTTGGCTATTGCTTTGCCGCCCTTGCCATACTTGAAGAATCCAAGTTCCTCGGCAACTATGATTTCGGCAATAGAGAAGCAGTCATGAACCTCGACAAAGGAAATATCGTTCGGCTTCAACTGAGCCATCTTGTATGCTCTTTCTCCTGCGATGCGAACTGCATCCAGCTTAGTCATATCAACATGGTCATGAAGTGCAATCGGTCCTGTTGCCGCACCCACAGCACGAATTTTTATTGGATGCTTGGTGTATTTCTTAGCCTTATCCAAAGGACAGAGAATGACTGCAGCAGCACCGTCAGTGATTGGGGAGCAATCCATCAATCGAAGCGGGTCAGCAACCATAGAAGAACTAAGCACACCTTTTAAATCCAATTCAAAAGGATACTGAGCGTTCGGATTGTTGACAGCATGCTTATGATTTTTAATCGGGACTTGAGCAAGTTCTTCACGTGTGAGTTTGTATTTTTCCATGTAAGCCCGTGCCATCATTGCATATAATCCCGGGAATGTAACTCCGCTGTATGCTTCGTATTCCTGGTCGGATGCAGTAGCAAGAACGAAAGTTCCATCTTCGACATCCCACATTTTTTCGACACCGCCTGCCATGACTATGTCGCTCATACCCGATGCGACTTCCATAAATGCCGCCCTGACAGATGTACTGCCGGATGCACAGGCAGACTCGACTCTTGCGGATGGTATTCCTTTTTGCCCGATGTAGTCAGCCATCACAGAGCTTAAATGCTCCTGGTAAGCATAAAGACCGCTGGACATACAGCCTACATATAAAGAATCAATTTTATCAACGCCGGAATCTTCGATTGCTTTGAGAGCCGCTTCTGCAAATACATCCCTGATGCCCTGCCCCCAAAGCTCGCCGAATTTGGTCATACCGACGCCGATTATTGCGACTTCGCGCATTTTAACCTCCATTTATTAATTTTTATTTTCATATCATTATCATTTTATTCCTGAATTTTCAATTTCTAATTTTCAATTTTCACTGAATTTTTAATTAATGAATTTTCAATTTTTAAATTCTAATTTCCAATTTTTTTATCATTTTAAATTTAATATTAAACATTCATTTTAAATTTCAAATTATAAATTTTTAAATCTATTTATTCAAGGAACCTTATTTTTCTTCTGAATGCGGCATACTTACCGTAATCGAGATATATTTTCTTACCGTTGAGCATATCTCTTGTTTTAGGTGCTTTGTTCTGAACCTGTGTGATTCTCGGTGTTGCTTTGAAAATAAAGCCGTCACTTCCTGCACCGGAACCGAACGAAACCATAAAGATTTTATCACCCGGTTTTGCGACATCAAGAATTGCTGTCAATCCGGTTGGAGAGGAACCTGAATAAGTGTTACCCATAATATTTACGAGCCATCCTTGTTCCATCTGCTCTTTTTTGAATCCGAGAATTTCACCGCCTTTTAAGGGGAATTTCCCGTTTGGCATGTGAAATACAGCATACGCAAAATCACTTGGTTTCATTTTTGATTTCTCAAGTAATAATTTTCCACAGCCAAGAAGGTGCTTGAAGTAAGCCGGTTCACCAGTGAATCTGCCTCCATGACGTGGATAATGCTGATACTCACGTCTCCAGAAATCAGCAGTGTCGCTTGTGAATGAGTGTGTATGCAAAACTTCTGCAATAACATTATCTTTTCCGAAAATAAATGCCGCACCTCCTGCAGATGCAGAATATTCTAGAGCATCGCCGGGAGCTCCCTGAGATGTATCCGAGCCGATTCCCATAGCATAATCCATATTGCCTGATTTGACATGACTGTAGGCAACGAACATTGCTTCCGAGCCTGCTTTGCATGCAAATTCAAAATCTGCGACATGGACATTAGGTCCTATTCCGAGAGCATCTACGAGAACTGTGCCTGAGGGCTTAACTGCATAAGGATGTGATTCGGAGCCGATATAAACTGCTCCGATTTTCTGCGGGTCAATTCCCGCACGTTTTACAGCATTCTTAGCTGCTGCAACTGAAATTGTAATGGTATCTTCATCTTTGCCGGGAACTGTTTTTTCCTTCATCAGCAAGCCTCTCTCGATAGCGACTATATCATCGCCCCACTGGTCTGCGATTGTGCTTGCTTTGATTCGGTACGCCGGCACATAAGCACCATAACCTACTATACCTACCATTTTTAACTCCTAAAATATATTATTAATCAAATTTTCTTTTTTTGGAGAATTACAATTTATAATTTTTTTGACTTAAAGCAAATTAAATTGAATTTATTTATTCATTAATAGCCACGACTTTTAAGTCGTGGAAATGAACTTGCCATGTTTGGATTTATCTTCTAACAATAAGTGACTAAAGTCCATGATGGAATTGAAAACAATCCCACTATCTAAAGATAGTGGCTATTCATAATTGTTTTAATCGTGCACTTATTTTTTCCTTTGAGGGAACTCCATTCGGATAAAACCTGCATGCAAGAGCAGGATGTTCCGGCGGCGGCATATTCTCAAAATCTTCTCCATTTATTAATAAAGTCGGAGAACCCCTGAATTTATTCTTTATTGCAAGTTCCTGAGTGTCAATTAATTCTTCTTTATAGACAATACTCTCTTCAAATCCAACAATCGCCTCCTTTACATTTTGCCTTAATGTACCAGCATGGGGACAACCCTCGAAATACTGAAATATTAGTTCTATTTTATTCATGTTTATTATTTAAAATTTATATGCCGCTACCATGTAGCTCATTACACACAATTGTTTCTTAGTTATAAATATGGCGCTACTACGTAGCTCATAAATTCAGTTGATTCCAAATTATAAATATGCCGCTACTATGTAGCTATTATAAGTTATCATATAACTTTACAATGAAGTATAGATAAAAAAAGATTTTATACATCAAAACAGCCAATCATTCTCGATATTACCAGGCGTTGAATTTCGGAAGTACCTTCGCCGATTTCAAGTAATTTCTGGTCACGGTAAAATCTCTCGGCATCATATTCTTTCATTAATCCGTAGCCGCCATGAATCTGGACGCAATGGTTTGCCGCCATGTGTGCAAGTTCGGAGCAATACAGTTTTGCTATAGCACCTTCTTTTGTAATATTTTCATTTCTGTCTAACATACGGCAGACTTCATAGAGGTAATTTCTTGCGAGTTCCAAACCCATGTCGACATCGGCAAGTTTAAATGCTGTTGCCTGGTAAGTTGAAATTGGTTTACCGAACTGCTTTCTTCCTTTTGCATAATTTAACCCGGCCTCGAAAGCACCCTGGGCGCAACCAAGTCCCATTGCAGCTATCGAGAGCCTTCCGTTGTCGAGTGTGCCGAGCATCTGGTGGAAACCGTCACCACGATTGCCGAGCATATTATCTTTGTGAACACGGCAATCTTCAAAGTACAGTTCGCTTGTGTTCGAGGCTCTCCACATTAATTTGTTTTTCATTGCTTTAGTTGTGAAGCCGGGAGTTCCATTTTCAACAATAAAACAGGATAGTTCTTTCTTACCGCCCGGTTTTGTTCCTGTACAAGCGAGAACAGTTGAGCCAAGTGTAATATCTGTAGATGCATTTGTAATGAAAATTTTAGCTCCATTAAGCACCCAGTAATCACCATCCTGAACGGCAGTAGTTTGAGTGTTACCTGCATCGGAGCCAGCTTCCGGCTCTGTTAATCCGAATCCCCAGAGATAGCCTTCAGCGAATTTGGGAAGATATTTTTTCTTCTGCTCCTCATTTCCATAATAATATAATGGTCCTGCACCGAGGGAATTATGTGCCGCAATGGTAGCTGCATGAGAACCGTCAACACGGGCAATCTCCTCGACAACCATGATATAAGAAACATAATCCAAGCCGCAGCCATTATATTTGTCGGGTAAGAAGCAGGCAAGCAATCCCATCTCAGCCATTTGTTTGGTAATTTCAACTGAGAATTCCTCTTTTTCATCTAATTCACGGGCTTTGGGTTTGATAACTTCTTCGGCAAATTTTCGGACTGTATCCCTCAATAGAATTTGTTCACCAGTAAAATTGCGATTGATGTTCATAAATAAATCCTGATATTATATTAATTTCGAAATAAATTTACTTTATTGATTCAAATAAGCTAATCAATAAAAATGAAAATACTAAATTTCTTAATAAGTTAAAAAAATAACGATAACAATATGGTTACATATTTTATATGTATTGGTAAATTAAAATTCTATTGTTATTTTGTTAAACTTAGATTTATATATTAATGAAAAAATGCTGAACTTGAAAATAATTTTCTTAATTATTAAAAAAAACAATAAATTCCTGTTTCTTGTCTGTAAGCGCTTTTTCGATGTCCAATTTAATGGCAAACTCCTGAAGGTTGAAGCATTCCCATATGTCCAGCAGGACGGGAGGATTATTCGATGTGCCCAAGCAGCTCTAACCTCTATTTCAACCTTCTATGGAAAGGAGCAAATGGGGCCAGACTTCACAGAAATAACTTCAAAAATTCCCACTGGGCATCGGGCTATACCAAGTTCAGGGATGACGGGGCAAGGTGGTGTGCTTCGACAGGAGTAATTGTATCGGCACATTCTTCGCTTGTGTGTGACCCAATTTACAGATTTGGTACGGAGGAACAGAAGAAGAAGTATTTGCCTGACCTTCTTTCGGGAAAGAAAATCGGAAGCTTTTCATTGACTGAAGCAGGAGCGGGTTCGGACTCAGGTGCTACAAAGACAACAGCAAAGATGGCTGATGGCAAATGGGTGCTAAACGGTTCAAAATTGTTTGCTACAAATGGCAAAGAAGCAGAAGTATTCATTCTCATAGCTTCAACAGAACCAAGCCAAAAAACGAGAGGGGTAAGTGCATTTATAGTAGATAGAGATACACCCGGATACAAAATCGGAAAAATCGAGAAAAAGCTTGGAATTAAGTCGTCATCAACTGCTGAAATAATACTTGAGGATTGTGTTGTACCAAAAGAAAATCTACTCGGAGAGCTTAATAAGGGATTCAAAGTAGCAATGGTTACTCTTGACGGAGGAAGATTGGGCATTGCTGCCCAGGCACTTGGAATAGCAAGAGCTTGCATCGAAGATTCAATCAAATATGCTAAGGAAAGATTCCAGTTCGACCAGCCGATTGCAAGTTTTCAGGCAATACAGTGGATGCTTTCAGATATGTGGATGGAATACGAAGCTGCGTGGCTTCTGAATTGGAGAGCTTCAATGATGAAGGATAAAGGTTTAAATTATTCAACCGAGTCTGCTGTTGCTAAGTTGAAAGCTTCGGAAGTTGCTATGGATTGTGCAAGGAAAGCGGTACAAATTCATGGAGGGTATGGATATACTGAAGATTTTAATGTCGAAAGATACTATCGGGATGCTAAAATCACAGAGATATACGAAGGAACGAGTGAGATTCAGAGATTAGTGATTTCGAGAAGTTTGCTGAAGTAATCAGATATTATATAAAATAAATAGATTATTAATATTGGAAATAAGATTTTTTCATATTTTATTTTTTATTTTCATTGTAGTAAATATTTCAGGATGTTATACCTCCAAAAAAGTTATTGTTGGAAAAACAGAGTTTTTCGGGATTAATGATGAATTTGTGTGGATAAAGATTAAAACAGGAGAGTATTATTTTTTTGATGAATTCAAAGGGGACTTTGCAGAAAATTCAAATAATGTAATTGGAAAAGCGATGCTGTTTGCAACTGATTCATTATTCTCTGCTCGGGAAAGTATTATTTGTGACAGTTTATCAGAATATTTATTCCTCGACATTTCAGTCAATGTAAATGAGATAACAGAAGCTGAAGTAATAAGATTTGATGAGAAGAAAACGAAAGAAGCAAAAGATACCGGGGTGAATATTTTTGGCAGTCTATTAAAAGGATGCGCAAGCGCTCCGAAATAAATATAAATTGACATAAAAGTAAAGGATTTGGAACTTTAAATGAGTAAAATAAGAGTATTAACAGCCACAGCCCTTTTTGATGGGCATGATGTGTCGGTAAATATATACAGAAGATTATTGCAGAAACGCGGAGCGGAAGTTATTCACCTTGGACATAACCGTTCTGTCAGCGAAGTAATAACTGTAGCAATACAGGAAGATGTAGATGCATTACTAATAAGTTCATACCAAGGGGGACATAACGAATATTTCAGATTTCTTGTTGATGAGCTGAATCGTCTTGGTGCAACCGATAAGTTGATTTTCGGGGGTGGAGGAGGAGTTATTCTACCTTCAGAAATAGAAGCATTAGAAAAATATGGAGTAAAAAGATTATATCACGCAGTTGACGGGCAGAAAATAGGAATTGACGGAATTGCCGATGATATTATAAAAAGGGTATTGGATTTCAGGAAGAAAAAGGCTAAAAAAGATTTAAATATCACTGAAACATATCTGAAGAAAAATGATATTAAAAATCACTTTGATATAGCCAGGCAGATTACATTCTTCGAGAATATCACACTCAAAGCAAAAGAACATGAAGCACTCAGAAAACTGTACAAACAATTTGATAAGAATAAATCAATAGTAATTGGTGTCACAGGAACAGGGGGAAGCGGAAAGAGTTCTCTGATTGATGAAATCATCGGCAGGTTTATGTCATTCACAGAAAATGTGAATATAGGTATTCTTGCAGTTGACCCATCTAAGACAAAATCCGGAGGTGCTTTGCTCGGTGACAGAATCAGGTATAATCAGATATATAATGACAGGGTATATTTAAGAAGCTTTGCCACAAGAGAAAGTATAAATGAACTAAGTGCATCAATACAGGATTCAATTTCTGTCCTTAAGTCTTTTGGGTTCGATATAATATTTGTCGAAACAAGTGGAATCGGTCAGGGCGACAGCAGTGTAACAAAAATCAGCGATTTTTCAATGTACGTAATGACTGCCGAGTTCGGGGCTCCATCGCAATTGGAAAAAATTGATATGCTGGATATGGCAAATTATATTGCAATTAATAAATTCGAGAAGATTGGTTCTGAGGATGCATTGAGGGAAGTTAAAATCCATTATATCAGGACTCATCAATTGAAAGTACCTCATACTACACCTTTGGAAAAAGTCGAATTGCCTGTTTATGCTACAAGCAGTAATCAGTTCAATAATCATGGCGTGAATAAATTATTCAAAGATTTTCTGAATCTTTTGCAGGAAAAGAAAAAAGGTGATTACAAACCAAACAAAAAGATGATTGACTTATTACCGGTTTCATTAGAAAAAGATTTCGGATTGATTGATAATAAGAAGGTAAATTATCTTGCAGAGATTTCAGATACTGTAAGAGATTATAAGAAAAAAGCAGAAGAACAGGCAAACCTTGCAAACGATGCTTATGCCATACGTGAAGCTATCAAGCAGATTGATGATTCATCGGCAATGAAAGTGCTGAAAGATAAATTCACAGAAAAATGGAATAAGCTTGAACCTGAAACTGTATCATATCTTTCCAACTGGGATGAACAAAAGAAATGCTTCCAGGTGGATGAGATGAAATACAACATTCAGGGAAAAGAATTTTCAATCAGCTTGTATAATAAAAGTCTTTCCGGTTCAAAGATACCGAAGATAGCAATGCCCGGATATGAATCATGGAAGGAATTAGTAAGATTTTTCTATAAAGAAAATCTGCCTGGCAGTTTTCCTTATACTGCCGGAGTCTTCCCATTCAAAAGAACAACTGAAGACCCGAAGAGACAGTTTGCAGGTGAAGGAGGTCCGGCACGAACAAATAAAAGATTTCATTTTCTCAGTCAGGCAGAAGATGCAACAAGGTTATCCGTTGCTTTCGATGGTATTACACTTTACGGTGAAGACCCAAGTGAGATACCTGATATATACGGTAAAATAGGAGAAAGCGGAGTTTCAATTTGCACTATTGAAGATATGAATGTACTGCTGAAAGGATTTGACCAGACAGATCCTCTTACATCAGTATCAATGACAATAAATGCACCTGCTCCAATAATGGTTGCATTCTTTTTCATGGTTGCCTACAGAAGGGAGCTTGAAAAAATTCAAAAATCGGGTAAAAAGCTGAATGAAAAAGAAAAGGAAAAATTGAAGATTGATACTTTCAGAAAATTGAGAGGCACTGTTCAGGCAGATATGCTGAAGGAGGACCAAGGGCAGAATACATGCATATTCTCTATTGATTTCGCGATGAAACTTATAGGAGATTTGCAAGAGTTTCTTTCAAAAAATAATATAAGGAATTATTATTCTCTAAGCATAAGCGGTTACCATATTGCGGAAGCCGGAGCAAATCCGATTACACAACTTGCATTCACTCTTGCAAACGGATTTACCTATGTTGAATATTTTCTTAATCGTGGTATTCCGGTTGATGAATTTGCTCCGAACCTTTCATTCTTCTTTTCAAATGGTATGGACCCTGAATATTCTGTTATTGGCAGAGTAGCCAGACGAATTTGGGCTATAGCAATGAAAAATAAATATGGCGGTGACGAAAGAAGTCAGAAACTGAAATATCATATACAAACATCAGGGCGTTCACTTCACGCGCAGGAGATTGATTTCAACGACATCAGGACAACCTTGCAAGGGCTTCTTGCATTTTATGATAACTGCAATTCATTGCATACAAATTCTTATGACGAAGCTGTAACAACACCTACTGAAGAATCGGTCAGGCGCTCGATGGCTATCCAGATGATATTATCGAATGAGTTCGGAATGCTGAAGAATGAAAATCCAAATCAAGGGTCATTCATTATGGAAGAATTGACTGACTTGGTTGAGGAAGCCGTGCTTGATGAATTTGAAAGATTATCGAGGCGTGGAGGTGTATTGGGTGCCATGGAAACCCAGTATCAGCGTTCTAAAATCCAGGAAGAATCAATGTATTATGAAACATTGAAGCAATCAGGTGAATACCCGATAATCGGGGTAAATAAATTTATTAGGGAACAATCCGAAAATCCTTACGATAAGATGTTAATCACAAGAGCAACTGATGAGGAGAAGAATGAAAGATTAAAACAACTTCATTCATTCCGTAAGAAGAACAAAGATAATCTTGAAAAAGCATTGAACAGGCTGCGTGAGGTGGCGCTTACAAAAGGAAATATTTTTGAAGAATTATTAAATACTGTCGAATATGCTTCTATGGGACAAATCACAAAAGTTCTCTACGAAATAGGCGGTAAATACAGAAGAGGAATGTAAAAAATAAAATCGGAATAAATCAGATGAATCGTTTTAAGTCAAAAATCTCAACAAAAAGTCCTGCATACCAGGAAAACAGGGAATACAATCTCGGATTGTCAAAGCTTTTAAAAGAAAGATATGAATTAATCAAACAGGGTGGTCCTCCAAAGTCAAGACAGAAACATTTAGACAGGAAAAAAATCCTTGTAAGGGACAGAATCAAATTGCTTTGCGATAATGATACACCCTTCCTTGAAGTTATGCCATTCGCTGCTTATGACATGTATGATAACGATGCCCCTGCTGCGGGAGTAGTATGTGGTGTAGGAGTAATTAAAGGCAGGGAATGTATGATTGTCGCTAATGATGCAACTGTCAAGGGAGGAACGTATTACCCTATTACTGTAAAAAAGCATGTCAGGGCACAGGAAATTGCAATGCAGCATAATCTGCCCTGTGTATATCTCGTTGATTCGGGCGGAGTGTTTCTACCTTTGCAGGACGGTGTATTTCCGGATAAAGACCACTTCGGGAACATTTTTTATAACCAGGCAAGACTCTCAGCAGCAAGAATACCACAAATTGCAGTGGTGATGGGTTCTTGTACGGCTGGAGGTGCTTATGTCCCAGCCATGAGTGATGAGACAGTTATGGTTCGGAACCAGGCAACAATTTTTATCGGTGGACCTCCATTATGCAAGGCTGCTACAGGGGAGATTGTAACTGATGAAGAGCTTGGAGGTGCTGAAGTACATACAAAAATTTCCGGTGTATCTGACCATATAGCACAGAACGATGAACATGCTCTCGATATAACAAGAAACATTGTAGAGAATTTTGCTCATCAGAAAAAATTTGATATAGGAAGGGAAGAGCCTGAAGAGCCATATCTTGACCCGGAAGAAATTTATGGAATTGTTCCGAAAAATATTCGCCAGCCTTTCGATATAAGAGAGGTAATAGCAAGAATTGTGGATGGAAGCAGAATCCAGGAGTTTAAGGAAAATTATGGGACAACCTTGATTACATGCTTTGCCAGAATTATGGGTTATCCGGTGGGTATTTTAGGAAACAATGGGGTAATATTTTCAGAATCAAGTTTAAAAGGAGCTCACTTCATCGAGCTATGTACATCAAGAAAAATACCTTTAATATTTTTACAAAATATAACAGGATTCATAATCGGAAAAAAATATGAGCATGGAGGCATAGCAAGAGACGGAGCAAAACTCGTACATGCAGTAGCTAATGCACAAGTACCAAAATTCACAGTAATTGTTGGCAGTTCAAACGGTGCAGGAAATTATGCAATGTGCGGAAGGGGATATTATCCGAATCTGATGTGGATGTGGAACACAGGTAAAATTTCAGTTATGGGTGGTGAACAGGCGGCTGATGTTCTTGCTACAGTGAAAATCAAACAATTAGAAGCATCAGGAAAAACATTATCAAAAGAAGAGATAGATTTAATCAGGAAACCAATTCTCGAAAAGTATGAACATGAATCGAGTCCTTATTATGCCAGTGCGAGGCTTTGGGATGACGGTATTATTGACCCCTTAGATACAAGAAATGTTCTTGCTCTGGGTATCTCGATGGCATTGAATAGACCAATACCTGACCAGAATTACGGTATTTTCAGAATGTGAAAAATTAAGAAAGAAATTATGAATTTAACTCATGAGTATTCAACAATATCACTCTCACACCAGGGAGCAGTATGTATAATTACATTGAACAGGCCACAGGTTCACAATGCTCTTAATAACACTTTGATTTATGAGCTGTATGATGCATTCGAAAAATTAAAAAGTGAAAATGATATAAGAGTGATAGTGATTACGGGTAACGGACAAACATTTTGTGCAGGTGCAGACCTGAAATGGCTTAAGGATGTAATGAAATATTCCTATGACCAGAATTACGAAGAGTCACTGAAGCTGGCAGAACTGATGCTTCTGATTTATACTCATCCGA
>JACRLY010000031.1:0-30711 GCA_016219595.1 Ignavibacteriota bacterium
GAGTAAATATTATATTCAAATTCAAACATGCTAAAGCCAAAAGTATATATTGAGACAAGCGTAATTAGCTATCTGACTGCAAATCCAAGCAGAGATTTGATTGTTGCATCAAATCAACGAATTACTCAAGAATGGTGGAAGCATTCTAAGAAACAATTTGATTGCTACATTTCTCAATTTGTAATTAGTGAGCTAAGTCAGGGTGATAAGTCTGCGTCTTCGAAAAGGACAGGTATGTTACATGATTTAAATTTATTAGAACATACTAAAGAAGTGGAAAATTTAGCTGTAGCTTTTTATAAACTTCTGGGGATTCCAGAAAAATCAAGAATTGATGCTTTCCATTTGGCTATTACAGTTTATTATAAAATTGATTTTTTACTTTCATGGAATTGCAACATATTGCTAACGCAATAGTTAGCCAAAAAATCAGTAAATACAACATGGAACATTCTTTATTTGTACCGATTTTATGTACACCCCAAGAAATGCTGGAGGTTTAATATGTGGAAAGACAGAATTGTTGAACAGGTAAGAAAAAACAGAGAAAAAATTTTTGCAGAATTTGATTATGATATAAAGAAATATTCAAAATACATAATGTCAATGCAGCAAAAAGAGAAAGAAAGATTAGTATCAATAACATTTGTGAGGGAGAAATCTTTATAGAATATAAATAAAAATTTATAAGCTTGGTCTTATTCGCGTACTTATTTATTTTTCTCTTTATATTCACTCAACGGGATACTCTTTTCATTTCTTGCTTTCACTTCGTCATAGAGTTTCACATCCTGCTGGTCTTCCAATTCTTCCAGCAATTGAGTGTAATACTCAATTGGAAGAATGACTGACGTCTTTTCTCCATTATCATCAGTTATGTATTGAATATTCATAATCATCATTCCTTGTCTTTATCACAAAGACAAATTTATTAAATAATTATTATTATTCAGCTAATGTTATAACGTAATTTAACAAAAAATGAAAGCCAAAATAGGGTAATAAGGTTTATTATGAAGTAATTATTTTTACTAAGGTTTTAGGATATGATAAGGTTTTAATAATTGAACATTAAAAATTCATTGAAAATTGAAAATTGAAAATTGAAAATTCTTAAACTACTGTGTGCTATTGATTATTGCGTCAGGATTCTTACTGTAGCGGACTAAATCCTGAACAGAAAGGCGGCGACCACCAATGAAACGATTTTTATAATATGTGCTTTCGAGTGAGGAGACAGTTACTCCGTAACGTGAGCTTGCCTGGGCAAATAAATCATCACCAAGATATATTCCGACATGTGATGGAAAACGTCTTGTGTAAGTGTGGAAGAAAATCAAATCACCAAATTGCAATTCACTTCTTTTTATTTTCATCCCGACATTGAACTGGTTTCTTGCAGTTCTCGGTAATAATAAATTGCTTGATTCCATGAAAACATTTTGTACGAACCCGGAGCAATCTGTTGCGGATTTATTCCTTCCGCCAAATCTATATGGTGTTCCGAGCCAATGCATGATGACATCCATAATATCTTTTTTACTGATGCCTCCCTCGGTCATATCATCATTAAAATCACCTTCATCAACATAAGAAAGCCATAGCATCTTAAAAGTTTCCATGTCGACAGGAACATCATCTTCCTGTTCTAACTCTGCAATATTTTCGCCGATTTCTCCTTCGTAGCTGTCATCATAAGGGTCAACATTTTCGGAATCATCATTAACTAATGGAGGTAATTTACCAATTGAATCGGCAGGTAATGGATTCAATCCTGCCAAAGCACAAATCTGCTCTGAATTAGCCCTGATGATATCAATCGATAAAGCTCTGGTTTTACTTGGGTTATAATGTCTTCTTTTATGTCTTCTTTTTTTCTTCTTTTTGTGTTTTGATTTTACTGATGTGATTTTTTTGGTGCTTGCAGAATATAATGCCGGTGTTTCAAATATTACAAATGAGCTGACAATTGCCAGAATCAATATTTTCGTAATTATATTCTTTAGTTTTATCAACACTAAGCCACCAAAAATTATTTCGTTAAGTCTAAAAAAAATTTTCCTAACTTTAAGAAAAATGAAAGTGTGTAAAAACCTACACAATTGATTACCCTGCAAGAAACAAATTTTTTTAAAAAACAAAAAACCTTTTTTTCTTTATGAATTATTTTTAATTATTTGTTAACTAAATGAAATTATTTTCATAATTCCAGGTAGTATCATTGTAATCTCTAACGAGTTAAAAAATAAGGTATATAATTATTAAATTAGCCGAATAATTCCTATCTGCGAAAAAGTACAAATTCATTTTTTAATATTAACCAATCCCTGAATTAAAATGAATTTGTTAATTTTGCCAATTCTCAGATTAATTTATAATATTTTCAATTTTATGTTTGTATAGTATGAAGATTGCTGTTATTCAATTTGCTCCTGTGTTACTTGGAAAAGATGCAAATTATTCAAGAATAAAATCCTATATAAATGACACCGAAGCTCAATTAATTGTATTTCCTGAATTAAGTTTGACCGGTTAATATTTTATTAACAGGCAAGAAATTAAAGAAATAGCAGAATCTTCTGCGGGCGGTCCGATGATATGTTATGACTGGCGGTTTCCTGAAGCAAGCAGAACACTGGCATTGAAAGGGGCTGACTTAATAGTTTGTCCTTCGAATCTTGTTACCAATGTATGGCAGAATTCTCTATCAACCCGTGCATTGGAGAATAATGTTTACATAGCGGTGGCAAACAGGATTGGCAACGAAACCCGCAATGGTGAAACTTTACATTTCAATGGTGATTCCCGGATTTATAATTATAAGGGGAATGTATTGGCAAAAGCGGGACCCGATGACGAAAGGGTAATCATAGCTGAAATTGAACCGGCAAAAACCAGGAACAAATCATTTAATGAGTTTAATGATATAATCAAGGACAGAAGACCGGAGATGTATGAGTTGTAAGTTTTTCTGGTAGTTGGAAGTTGGAAGCCGGAAGCCAGAAGTCGGAAGCCGGAAGCCAGAAGCCGGAAGCCAGAAGCCGGAAGTCGAAGCTGAAAAAGATAATAGCAAAAAGAAAATAGCAAATAGATGATAGAAAATTGAAGCCAAGTGAATAGCACACGGATTTTACTGATGTTACGGATTCTCACTGCTCTTTGCATTAATCTGTATGATGAAATGACTGGAAAAAGAAAAAAATGGTTTCACAGAGTTTATCAGAGTATAAAATTAAAATAAAATTCAACTTACGACTAAAGATTAATTACTTCGGTCTTCCGGCTTCCAGCTTCCGACTTTTTCCAATTCCTAATTCACTTCAAAATCACTATCGGTATCGTTTCCACAACCTCATTCATATTTATTTTAACGAAATAATATCCCTGTGGCAGTTTTTCGCAATTAATTGTTTTTTCGTTTGTGCCTTCGCTGCTTTTTAGCGTTTGGCTTAAAACACAGTTGCCTATTAAATCGAAAACGTTCAACTGCACTGTCGTTTCAATCGGCGAATGAAACTTCAATCTGAATTCATCCGAAGCGGGATTGGGAATTATTTTAATTTCATTTGTTTGCTCTGTCTCTTTTACATCAGTAATACCAAGGTCGCTCAGTTTTGCCCTGTAAATACTATAATTATCAACTCCTGCAAAAATATAATCGCCATTTATTATCATTGATATAACACATAAACACGGTAATCCTGAATTTTTTACCACCCAGCTAATTCCGTTATCAGTAGATAAATATACACCATACTCGCCCACAATAATATTTTTTCCCATACTTGATATTGTTGTTATTACAGTATCCTTAAAACCAATATTTTTCCAATTATCACCATTGTCTGATGTCATAAAGACACCTCGTTCAGTGCCTGCATATATATTATATCCAACACTAATAAAACATCTAATTGAATAAGCATTTAGACCATTATTACATTCTTTCCACTGGGCATTTACGTAAATTGAAAACAGAAGTGTTATCAGAATATAAAAAGCAAGCTTTTTCATAATCGAATCCATTATTTTGAGAAATTTATTTTATATAAAGTTATTTTCTTTTCTCAAATCACTAATGTGAATTACATATTATTGTGCAATTCATGAATTGCACACAGTACTAGAAGATTAATAAAAAATGTCAATCTTGTAAATCATAATCAAATACCCATCAATCATAATATATTGATATATGAAACCAATACAAGGTTACAGAAATTTTACATATTATTTATTGTAATAACAAAAATAATAGGAAAAAGTTACAGTTGAAATATAATAAAATTATTATTTGCAGATTAATTTATCTTATTTAATTTTAAAATTCAAAATTTAATATATTTTAACATTTATCCTTATTTTTGAAGTTTCTGAATAAATCGAAAGAAAAATGTTTTCAAGTGTAAGTAAAGTACATTTTGTCGGTATCGGCGGTATCGGCATGAGCGGTATCGCTGAAATCCTAATTAACCAGGGTTTCCGGGTCAGCGGTTCCGACCTGGCACAATCGGATAACACCGATTATCTTGCTTCAATAGGAGCAAAGATATTCATCGGTCATAATGCATCGAATGTACAGGATGCCGAGGTGTGTGTCTATTCGAGTGCAGTTAAACCCGAAGAAAATCCGGAAACAATAGAAGCTTATTCAAGAAACATACCTGTATTGAGAAGGGCTGAAATGCTCGCTGAGACTTCACGTTTGAGTTATTGTCTTGCAATATCGGGAACACACGGTAAGACAACGACAACTTCCATGTGTGGTCTGATTCTGATGAAAGCAGGATATGACCCTACTGTCATCGTAGGAGGAAGATTAAAAGGATTGGGCGGAACAAACGCCCGTCTCGGCAAGGGAGAATGGATTGTCGTGGAAGCCGATGAATATGACAGGTCATTTTTACAATTACTTCCGACAATAGCAATCATTAATAATGTAGAGGAAGAGCATCTTGATATTTATGACGGATTTGAAGATTTACTGGTTACTTTTGCCGAATTTGCGAACAAAGTTCCATTCTATGGTTTGGTGGCTGTGGGATTGGATGACCCGGGTGTCAAAGAAGTCATAGCAAAAATCAAGAAAAAGATTGTCAGTTTCGGATTGTCGAAACAATGCGATATAAGAGCAGAAGATATTAAATTCAGCGAACGTTCATCCGAATGTGATATAATAATTTATGGTGAAAATAAAGGAAAACTTAAATTAAATATTCCGGGTCTTCACAATATAAAAAATGCGCTCGGCGCAATAACTGTTTGCCATAGTCTTGGTATTGATTTCAATATCAGCAGGGACGCTATTGCCGAATTTACCGGTGTTTATAGAAGGTTTGAAATCAAAGGTGAAATTAACGGGATAACTGTTGTAGATGATTATGCACATCATCCTACGGAAATCAAAGCAACTCTTCAGGCAGCACGCAATGGCTGGCAAAAAAGGATAGTTGCAGTATTTCAGCCTCACACATACACAAGGACTCAAACATTTTATAAAGAATTCGGGAGTTCGTTTGACGATGCAGATATTGCGATTATTACGGATATTTACCCGGCGAGGGAAGCTCCTATAGAAGGTGTAACGGGTAAATTAATTGCTGACGCAGCCATACATTTTGGTCATAAAGGAATTCATTACATTCCAAACATTGATGATGTAAACAGTGTTTTGTCAAATATCCTTGAAGAAGGTGACATGCTCATAACAATTGGAGCCGGGAACATTTATAAATTATCAAATAATTTTTTAGGAAGGTAAAACTAACAATACAATAAAAAGTTAATTAATGTGTTAAAAACCTCATAGTTTTTTACATCTCAAACAAAAGTTTGAAAAAATGTAATGTTAAAATTTTATTCTTGTATAAGAAAAGAATTGTCAAATTAAATAAAATCGGGGATTAAATTATGAAACAGGCATTGCGTCTAACATCTTTATTTATTCTTTTATTATTTCTCATAGTTTCTGTAAATGCACAGAAAAAAACAACAAAAAAATCCATCACATCAAACACAAAAAAAATTGAAAATATCGAAACAGAGATTCTTTCCACTGTCGGTATTGAAAAAATTACTTACAATGACCTGGAAAGAGCATACCAGAAAAACATGAGCCGGAAAGAAATGAATCTGTACAATGTTTCAAAGGATAGTATCCTTGATTTTCTGAATTTGTATGTCAATTACAGATTGAAAGTGAATGATGCTCTCAGCCGTGGTTTTGATAAGGATTCCGGTGTTCTTTCCGAAATTTCCCAAAACCGGAAAATTTTGGCAGAATCATATTTTTATGAAGCTAAACTGGTCAAACCCAAAGTAGAAGAAATGTTGAAACAAAGAGATTACGAATACCAGATTGCAATAATAATGTTCCAGTTACCCTCAACACCGAATCCGGACACAGCCGATACTTATCAAAAAGCGTTGCGTTCACTAAATCTATTAAAATCCGGTGCAAATTTTGAACAGGTAGCGAAGGATTCTTCATCGGATAAAGAGACTGCCGGAAGAGGTGGATTGGTTCTGAATTATATAACAGCAGGCAGAGTCATCAGGAGTATAGAAGAGGCCTTATTCAGGTTGAATGTAGGTCAATTCTGGCCTGAACTAATTAGGACCAAATACGGTTATTTTATAATTAAATTGGTTAAAAAGGAATCCCGTGTTAAAATCTTACTGCATCATATTTTGATTACAACAAAAGACAGGGGAGATTCAGCAGCAAATAAAAGAGCAGACAGTCTTTTGGCTTTATTGAAATCAGGTGCCGATTTTGAAAAACTTGCTAAGGAAAATTCAGACGATGAGAAGACTGCTCAAAAAGGTGGATTACTCGGAGATTACTACTCACGTTCATCCGGATTTGAGGATACACAAAGGAATCTCCTTCCTGAAATCGAAGCTGCTTCATTCTCTCTGAAAGATGGTGAGTTTTCGGGTAAGGTACGTTCTGAATATGGTATTCATATTATAAAAAGAGATTCAACTAAGAAATTCGATTCTGAGAAGGACAAGGCTGAATTAAAATTGCAATATAAAAGACAATATTTTGAAACAGATAAAAAATTCTATCTTGATTCATTAAGAAATACTTTGGGATTTAAACTCAATGAAACTAATATCAATAACTTAATATCGTATTTGGATACTAATAAAACTAATTTGGATACTGCCTGGACGAAAAAAATTCCACAAAATATTTATCCTGAAATATTATATTCATTCCAGGGGAAATCAACAACAATCGGTGAATTTATTGATATGCTTCAAAAGAAATCCGAACTAAGAGGATTAGGTACAAATTATTCCGGTTTGAATAAAGCGATAGATAAAATAACAAGTCCCTTGGTTTTTGATGCAGCATCGAAATCACTCGAAACGGAATTTACAGATTATGCACAGTTATTGAAGGAATTCCGGGATGGTATTTTGTTATTCAAAGTTGAAGATATCGAAGTCTGGAGTAAATTGAAATTTGATTCTACTTTAGCCCATACTTATTGGGATTCGACAAGAACAAGATACAACACAGAACCAACTTATGATTTAAGTGAAATATATGTATTGTCAGATTCATCAGCAAAAGCAATATACAAGGAAATAACCGAGAGTGATAAAGTTTTCGATACACTTGCGGCTCAAAATACACAGCGTGCAGGCTATCGTGAAAAGAAAGGTAAATGGGGAAAAGTTACACCAAAAAATAATAAACTGGCAAAAATAGCATCCGATAAAAATGCACAACCAGGTATGATAATCGAACCTCAGCCTTATGAAAAGGGATTTTCAATTATTAAAGTGAATACATTTGAACCTGTAAGGCAAAAAACATTTGAAGAAGCTATTCCCGATTTTGCACCTGCATTCCAGGACCAAATTCAGAAAAAATTAGCTTCTGCGTGGCTAAATAACTTAAAGGAAAAATTTAATGTTAAAATTTATCCCGATAAAATTGACCAGATAATAAGACAGTTTAAATCTAAATAAGAAAATTATGGAGCCGGAATTTTGTCCGGCTCTTTTTATTAAATAACTTTTAAATAAAATGAAAAAATTATTTCAATTCAACTTGTTTGTTACGATTATATTAGGATTATTTCATACAATTATGCTTGCACAGCCTAAAGAAGGTGAGACTCTTGAAAAAATTGTAGCAGTAGTTGGGAATGAAGTCATTACTTTAACAGATGTCAACACTGCATTAATAATGTATGCACAATCAAGCCCAAGCATGAATGTTCCCGATGACCAGAAGCAAAGAGTTTTTGATTCTCTTGTAAATAACAGCGATATGAAGAAAAAGGTGATTGATGCTTTAATTAATGAAAAACTTGTTGTTGCCAAAGCGATTGAGGATTCGGTCATAATTACCGACGATGAAGTCGAGCAAAGATGGGAATATCAGCTACAGCAATATATTGGACAATTTGGTTCCGAAAAGAGAGTTGAAGATATTTTCGGTATGTCATTATCTCAAATTCGCAATGAAGCAAAAGAAATAATTAAAAAGAAACTGCTAGCAGAAAAGATGCAGCAGACAAAACTTATGAACCTGAAAGTTACTCCGAGAGAGGTTGAAGAGTTTTACACGAAATACAAGGATTCACTTCAAAATATACCTGAACAAGTTGAATTATTTCATCTTGTTAAATTTGTAAATGCATCGAATAAAGCCAAAGAAGATGTATATCAACTTGCAAAAAATGTAAGAGATTCAATAGTTGCCGGTGGTGAATTTTCCGCTTTTGCAAAAAAATACAGCAATGATTTGGCTACTGCAAACAATGGCGGTGAGCTCGGCTGGTTCCCCAAAGGTAAATTAATAAGGGAATTTGAAAAAGCGGCATTTGAATTACAGTCGGGGCAGATTTCTTTGCCTGTTGAAACTCCTTTCGGATTCCATATTATACAGGCAATTGATAAAAAGAAGGACTCAATATTAACCAGGCACATTCTTTTTAAAGTTGGAGGCACCAGTGATGATATTGAAACAACAAAAAATTTCCTGAAAAGTATTAAGGACAGTCTTGCTAATGATAAAACATTTGAAGATATGTCAAAAAAATATTCAGATGAAAATGAAACAAAAGGTTTTGGCGGATATATAGCAAAAACATCTGTTCAAAAATTACCTCCCGATGTAAAAATTTTGGTTGAAAAACTGACAGATGGTGGTATTAGTGAACCTACACCTTATGTGACTGAAAAAAGTAAATCCGCTTTCCAGATACTATATAGGAAAAGGACTATAGTTTCACATTTTCCAACACTTGAAAATGACAGGAAAGATATTGAAGAGATGGCTCTGAACTTCAAAAAATTAAATTATTATGATACCTGGATACAGGAACTTCGCTCCAAATTATATTGGGAAATAAAAGAGTAGTATAATTAATAAATTAATTTATTCATTCATCTCCGACCATATTCTCAATATCACCGGCTTCTCTCGGAAGGTCCTTAGTCAGTACTAGGGGTTCTCCATCTGTAATTAGTACATTATCTTCAATTCTGACACAGATGTTCCACCATTTTGGGTCGCAATTACTTCCTTCGGGAATATAAATTCCCGGTTCAATAGTTAACACATTACCAGCCTTCAGAATAATAGATGTACCAGCATCATGAACATCCAGCCCAATGAAGTGGGATGTGCCATGTGAAAAATAATTAATGAAATCATTCGGATTGCTGATTATTCCTAATTCCATTAAACCACGCTGTATGACAGATGTGGCCTTCACGTGTGGATTTAAATAACTATTATCCTTGTAACAAACAGATATTGCCGAATCGGCAGCTTCGAGAACGATATTATATATTTTTTTCTGCTCTTTTGTAAATTTCCCGTTTATAGGAAATGTTCTTGTCACATCAGCCGTATAACCTTCATATCTCGCACCGCAATCCATTATTACAAGGTCGCCGTCTTTTGTTGTATCACGGTTGATTGTTTGATGGAGGAAAACTGAATTTTTACCCGAAGTAACAATGGAAGGATAACCTGTTCCGTCAGCTCCGAGTTTATTAAATGTATATTCCATTAATGCTTTCATCTGGTATTCCGTCACGCCTGTTTTAGCGGAATTAATAACTTTCTTGAAACTTTGCACAGTTATATCTATAGCCTTTTTAATTAATCTAATCTCATCTTCATCTTTTGATTCCCTCATGAGTTTTAATCCTGTAATCCCATTCTTAACAATCAATCTTGGATTTTTTTGTTTCAGCTTTGATATAAAATCGATTTTCACATCTGACAATTCACCCTGAACAATACCTTCGGTTGTAATCAGGGGAAATTCTGCTATATATAAAGTGTCCCTTAGGATTAGCAATTCATCAAAAATTGATTCGAGTTTTTGAAGATACAGAGCTTTTTTGAATCCATAAATACCTTCCGCATCATAAAGATTAACTTTTCTGCCGTACCACATTGTGTTTTTAGAGCTTTGATTTTCAAGGAAAATCAAATCATTGCATTTTACACCGTTATATTCATAATCTCCGGGAATGATTAACAAAACTGATTTCTGGTCGGGCATTCCTGTAAGATAAAACATATTTGAATTAATTAGATTAGGCTGATAAAAATTTCCGATTGGGCTGTAAAAGGAAGAAGAAAATATTATACCGATTGCCCTCGCTGACATATATTTTGACAGCTTCAGGCGGCGTTCCTTATACTTCTCGAATGAAATCCCGTCCTTATATGGATAATTATATTTCAGGCTGTCATAAGGCGACTGTGAAAGTAATATTGAATAAGCGATTGCAATTAATAAAATTGCCGATATATAAAACCTTGTTTTCACAATTAATTCCTAATTTAATTTAACAGAAAGATGCATTTATATTTTCAAAGTTAATACTGATTGTATTTTTTACAAAATATTAAAGTTATTGACTGATAAAAACGAGTGTAGCAGTATCAATTAAATTAGCACCCATAGTCTTAATGGTTTTAGCACAATGATACAAAGTTGAACCCGTAGTAAAAACATCATCGATGAGAAGAACATTTTTGCCGCTAAGATTAACATTTGGATTTGCCGGGATAAAAACATCCTCAACATTTTTTTTCCTTTCGACTGCATTTAACTTTGTTTGAGTTTGAGTGTATTTTGCACGTTTTATAATATTAAATCCGGTTTTTACTAATAATGAATTGGAAATACCCAAAGAAATTAATTCCGATTGGTTGAAACCCCTTTCTCTCAATCTTGCATGATGGATTGGCACCGGTATAATAAAATCATATTTTATTTGCGAATTTTTTTTTATTAATTCTCCAAGTTCATAACCAAGTTCTTTCCCTATCCTTGAAAAACCTCTGTACTTTAATGAATATATCAGTTCCATCATATCAGATTTTTCCGTTGCCGGAAATAATGAAAATGAATAATTTATTAACTGACTTTCAGGATAAAATTTATTTATTCTTTCCAGGATAAGATTAGAAGCCACCGGGGGTGGAAACCTGCTAAAACATTCATCACAAATGAACTCATGTCTTCTTTGATTTGTTCCTAAATATAATCCGCATAATTCACATCTTCTTGGAGATGCAAAATCGACAAATGATGTTAATATGGATTTTATTTCCGATGAATACATATAAATTAATGCTTATTATTCATAAACAAATCTAAGAATATCGGGAATTAATTTAAAATTTACTGTAAATTATTCTTCGGTATGATGATTTTGTGAATTAATTAATCTTTCAAAAGTAAGTTTGCCGACAGGATAAAAGAAAAGATAAAATGAAAGTAATAACAACCCGGTATTTTGCAAAACTTTCTCCAATCCAACTTTATCAGCGAGAATTTTAGTATGACAACCGCAATGAATACTTAGCCCCTGCAACATAGCAATAAGAATTGCAATCGTAAAAACAGAATATAATCCGACACTAATTATAGCATTGGCTTTTAATCTGATTCCGGTTAAAATGAACAATCCACAAAGTAATTCGACCCAGGGCAATATTGTTGAAAAAATATTTATCAGATAAAACGGGAGTATATTATAATTCTCAATTTCTTTAGCAAAAGTTGTTAAATCTGCAAGTTTTGATATTGCTGTAAAAATAAATAATCCACCAATCAGTATTCTGATTGAAAGGTTCAGATATTCATTATTTAGTAACTTTTTTAGCATATTAATTTTATTATTAATGTAACACGAAAACAAATTAATTTCATTTTGCGACTTATTAAAATGTTTTTACGATTTTTGTATTAAGTATTTTAAATAGGAGTAATAAATAAACACTATGCCGGTAATACGTTCTATATCAGGATTAAGAGCAACATTGAATGATGGCTTGGATGAAGAATTAATTTATAAATATACTTATGCTTTTTCGAAAATTCTTCACCCGGGTGCAATTGTGATAGGAAGGGACGGAAGACCTTCGGGACTTTGGATTGAAAATATAGTAAGAAAAACACTTCAGGAAGCCGGAAGGGAAGTGCATCTTCTCGGTGTTGTCCCGACTCCTACTGTTCAGTTGATGGTCGAACATTCAGATGCTACCGGAGGAATTATTATAACCGCTTCACACAATCCTTCAGAGTGGAACGGATTGAAATTTATTGATGATAGCGGTGTATTCTTAAATTCGGAATGGAACCGGATATTATGGGATGAAGTTGATTCTATTAAGACCATTAATTCAATAAAAGTGGAAGACAAATCCGATATAATTTATGGTAATGCCATAGAAAACCACATAGATAGAATTTTGACACTGCCTTTTTTGGCTGAACCTGTAATTTTTGAGAAATTGGAACAAAGAAATTTGAAGGTTGTTGTCGATGCGGTAAATTCATCAGGCTCGAAAGCAATTCCTATGTTATTGGAAAAACTTGGCTGTAATGTAATTAAATTATATTGCGATGAATCAGGAATTTTCCCACACACACCTGAACCACTACCTGAAAATTTAACGGGACTTGCTGAGGCTGTTAAAGTTAACAATGCCGATATTGGAATAGCCGTTGACCCGGATGCTGACAGGTTGGTTCTGATTGATGAAACAGGTAACCCGATAGGAGAAGAAAACACAATTGTATTATCGGTTGAATCGGCTCTTGAAATGAGACATAGTTTTCATGGATACTCTGATTTTAATGTTGTTGTTAATCACTCAACTACAAGACGTGTGGAAGATATAGCTGATAAATACGGTACAAAAGTTTTCAGGTCCCCTGTTGGAGAAATTAATGTGGTTAATAAAATGAAAGAAGTAAAAGCATTGATTGGCGGTGAGGGAAGTGGCGGTGTAATTCTTCCGGCATGTCATTATGGGAGAGACTCCTTAGTTGGGACTGCACTTATTCTTTCACTTATTGCATCGAAGAATACAACCTTATCAGGTCTTGTTAAGCAGCTTCCGTATTATGAAATGAAGAAGAGTAAAAAGCAATTTTCCGGAAGCATTGATACAATCATTAATAAACTGATTATGGAATTTCATGACGGTGTTCCACTAAGGGAAGATGGGATTAAAATTAATTTTAAAGATAAATGGGTCCATTTACGTGCTTCAAATACAGAACCTATTGTCAGAGTAATTGCTGAAGCAAAATCAAACACCGAAGTGAATGAACTGATTGAACGAAGTATGAAATATATTTTATAGAAAAATTATGCAAGACGCAGTATTACTATCGAGAATTCAATTCGGCATTACAGCCGGTTTTCATTTTTTATATCCTCCTATGAGCATAGGTTTAAGTATTCTACTCATATATATGGAATGGAAATTCCTGAAAACAGGAGAAAAAATTTATGAGCAGATTACTAAATATTTCGTAAAAGTTTTTGCTTTAATTTTCGGAGTTGGAGTTGCAACAGGGGTTGTAATGGAATTTGAATTCGGAACGAACTGGGCGACATATTCAAGGTATGTTGGTGATATATTCGGAAGTCCGCTTGCTATAGAAGCGATATTTGCATTTTTCCTTGAATCAGCATTTTTAGGGATTTTGCTTTTTGGTTGGAATAAAGTTAGTCCAAGGTTTCATTTTTTCAGTACAATCATGGTATCATTAGGTGCAATTCTGAGTGCTTTCTGGATAATAGTTGCTAATTCATGGATGAATACTCCTACCGGATATAAACTTGTTTATAATGTCGTTAATGGAGTTAAAATTGAAAGGGCAGTAATTACTGATTTCTGGACGATGGTATTCAATCCATCAACAATGGAAAGATTCGAACATGTTATTAGTGCCTGCTTTTTAACAGGTGCATTCCTGGTTTTGAGTATTTCTGCATATTGGCTATGGAAAAAGATTGATGTAGAGCATGCAAAAAAAACAATGAAAATGGCTTTGTTCCTTGCTGTTTTTTCATCATTAACACAGCTTTTTTCGGGTCATCACAGCGGAATAGGTGTATACAAGCATCAACCCGCAAAACTAGCTGCTTATGAAGGGCATTTCAAAACTGCTCCGGGAAATTTATATACATTCGGATGGGTAGATGAAAAAAATCAAAAAGTGTATGGAGTTGATTTACCCGGTTTTCTTTCCTACCTGGTATTCTTTGACCCGAAAGAACCTCTGATTGGAATCAATGACATTCCACCTGTCGAAAGACCGGGGAAACCTCCTGTGAAAGAAAATCCACCTATTCAGGTTGCTTTCCAATCATATCATCTGATGGTTACTCTTGGATTATTGATGATTGCTATAAGTATTATTGGGTTGTTCTATTTAATTATCGGGAAATTATTTAAAACCAAATGGCTCTTAGCCTTATTCATTCCTTCATTCATATTGCCACATACAGCAAATATGGCAGGTTGGATAGCGACTGAAGTTGCACGCCAGCCTTGGGCTGTTCAGAACATTTTACTAACAAGGGAAGCGGTATCAAACCAGGTATGGTTTTCATTAATTATGTTTACTTCAATTTACCTGATGCTCGGAGTATTATTTATATATTTAATGTTTAAAAAAATAAAACAGGGACCGGCTTCGGTTTCATAATTTGCGGGAGATAGCGATGGAATTAAATGTTGTATGGTTTTTATTATTAGCTGTATTATTCGGAGGATATGCAGTTCTCGACGGGTTTGACCTCGGTGTTGGAATGATACATCTCGGATTGAAATCAGACATAGAACGCAGAACCTCAATTAATGCAATTGGTCCTGTTTGGGATGCAAATGAAGTATGGCTTATTACAGCAGGAGGAGCTTTGTTTGCGGCTTTCCCCGATGTTTATGCAACCCTGTTTTCAGGTTTCTATACTCCGTTTATGTTGTTTCTTCTTGCCATCATCGGTAGAGCAATATCAATTGAATTCAGAAGTAAAGTGGAATCAGCCGGGTGGAAAAAGACATGGGATGTAGTATTCTGTCTTTCAAGTTTTCTTATAGTTTCAATTTTGGGAATTTCATTAGGAAATATAATTACAGGAATACCAATTTACCAGGATAAAGAGTATGCAGGTACTCTATATACTCTTTTCAGACCTTATGCAATAATGACAGGTATTACTTCTTTGTTGCTCATACGCATGCACGGAAAAATATTCCTTGCAATGAAAACCGAGGGAGAACTTCAGCAAAAAATTGCAAAAGGAATTAATGCATCCCTTGTACTCTTTGTAATTTCATATATTATTCATGGTGCATGGACAATAATTATGTATCCAGGAGTTACGAAGAATTTTGTTATATTTCCTGTTTGGTTTATATTACCCGCATTTATTATATTATCAATCATTGTGATTCCCGGATTCATCAACAGCCGGCTTTATTACAGGGCATTCATAGCATCGTGTGCCATTATAGTTTTCTGTATTGCAATAATTGCAATTAATATTTATCCGAATTTGGTTATTTCAAATCCTAATCCGGAAAACAGCCTGACGATTTTTAATTCTGCTTCTTCAACTAAAACACTTATGATTATGTTTATAGTAGCTTGTATTGGAATACCAATAATGCTGGTTTACAAAATATTAATATACAGGATATTCAGAGGCAAAGTGAAGATAGACAACATGAGTTATTAAATCAATTACGAATTTCTAATTACGAATATCATATTAGTTTGATTCAGAATCCATTATCCAGCAGAATCAAATCGTTTTAAAGTAAAGAGGTTTTATTCATGCAAAGCTCTAAAAATTTTTCAATAAACAAATAAGAAATATATTTTATGTAATATATAAGAAAAAACTTCTTTTTTATATTGAGATTATAGTTATTATTATATTTATTAAATTTGAGACAAAATTGCATTTAATGTGTCATTATATACAAATGGAGGACACAAAATGAAAAAGATAATTATTTTCTTTGCTATTTCTTTATCATGTTTTGCACAACAGCAGGATTGGCACTGGCAAAATCCACTACCTCAAGGGGATGATTTAAATGATGTATATTTTATTGATTCATTAAGAGGCTGGGCAGTTGGAAATGCTGGAACGATATTAAAAACAGTTGACGGAGGAAATAACTGGGTTGAACAATTTATCTATGTTGATGAAAACTTTACATCAATATATTTTTTTGATGAAGATAATGGTTGGATCTGTGGTGAATGGGGTATCATCCTAAGAACTACAAATGGAGGGAAGGATTGGGTTAAAAAGAGATTAACAGGAGTTGAAAATTATAATACAATCTTTTTTACTGATAAATTAAATGGGTGGGTATCAGGTGAGTTAAAGATTTTATATAACACAACGGATGGCGGTGAAACATGGGAATATACGCCTCATTATTTTGAATCCTCAGGTATTGAAATTAAATCAATTTATTTCATAAATAGTAATAACGGATGGGTTGTAGGGGATGGTGGTCTAATGTCACTGACCACAGATGGAGGTCAAGATTGGATAAATAGAGACATAGGGGATACTCTTATTCTAAATTCAATATTTTTTATTAATGATAGTCTCGGATGGGCTGTTGGTGGTTCGGAATGGTCAGATATTGATATAATATTGCGAACAACCGATAGAGGTGAAAATTGGATATTTAAAACTACAAATTTGGCAATCAGGTTAAATTCGATCTATTTCATTGATGAAAAAAATGGATGCGCTTTAGGTTATAATTGTGTGATATTATCAACAGATGGGGGTATTACATGGAGAAAAACAGCAGATAGTATTTATGGTAATTCAATAATATTTACTGGTAATAATGTTGGCTGGATTGTAGGCGATCATGGTTATACTTATAAAAGCTTAGATAGTGGAAAAACATGGATTAACCTGACAGAAGGATATAGGGATGATTTGAATACTGTTTTTTTTATTGATTCTCTGAATGGATGGGCAGCAGGTAAAAAAGGTACAATATTAAACACAAGTGATGGAGGTAAGTTCTGGCAGAAATTAACAATGAAAAATGAATCAACAATAAATTCAATTTTCTTTTTGAAAGATAATCAAACAGGTTGGACGATAGGTAACTTTTATGGAATTAGGAAAACAACCAATGGCTGTAAGAATTGGATTAGTCAAGACACTCAAGCACATTCGACATTACAATCAATATTTTTTTGGGATAACAATTTTGGATGGGCTGTAGGAAAAAATGGAGTAATTATTGGAACAACAGATGGTGGTGAAGACTGGCAAATTAAGACAAAAGACGTTTATAATGATTTACGTTCAATTTTATTTATAAATTCAAAAATCGGTTGGGTTGTTGGAAATAATGGTACTATTCTTTATACATCCGATGGAGGAAATAATTGGACACCCCAATCAAGTGAAACAAAAGCAATGTTAAATTCAATTAGTTTTATTGATGAAAAGAAAGGATGGATTTGTGGTGACAGTGGAATTGTTTTAAAAACAACAGATGCAGGGCTGAATTGGAAAAAAAATAATTTTCGATTCGCTTTTACTTTTTTTATTTATGAAGCAAATATTAGTAATATAATTTGCATAAATGATAGTATTGGCTGGATAAATACTAGTTTCGGTGTTTATAAAACAACAGATGGAGGTCAAACATGGATTGATACATATTGTCTGAGTTATGGTATATCTTCAGCCTTTTTCACAGACATAAATAATGGATGGGTAGTTGGATATGGAGGTAAAATCATAAGTACATCAAATGGTTGTATTCCTTTTATTGAAGGTAAATATAGTCAAGTACAATATTATAATACACAATTGAACTTAAATATATACCCAAATCCTTTTATCGGTTATATTAATTTAAAAATAATCGGAAATGATAATTCTGAAACTATTATTATATATGACCAATTCGGAAGAACTGTTTTGACAAAGCAAACTGATTTTATTGAATCAGGTAAGACTTACGACTTACGACTAACGACTGATGACTTACTACAGGGCATATATTTTGTCAGGGTGCAAGGTTCGGCAAGTGCTAAAACGATTATTAAAATTAATAATTAACAATTCATAATGAAATTATCGTTTGTGAACTTAGCTGCTTCTACGCGGATTTGCGCGATTTTTTTTTGTAATCCTTTAATTATGAAATCATGTTCAGACAATGGATTCTGAACTAAGTGCAGAATGACATCCTTCCAAACTTCGATTTCCTATTTCCTTCTTCAAATTCAGCATTCAGAATTCATAATTCAGAATTTTAAAATGATACCAGCTTCTCCAAATCTTTCAAAATCTTTTCAGCATTTGGTAGAATATCATTCTCATAAATCGGAGAGTATGGAATATGAGAATCCTTGGCAGCATGACGCATTACAGGAGCATCCAAATATTTGAATGCCTCGTGTGTAACAGCCGCCGCAATCTCTGCGCCAAAGCCCATTGTCAATGTATCTTCATGTACAATTAAGAGCCGGTTTGTTTTCTTAAGAGATTCAATTACAAGTTCTTTGTCCCAGGGAATTATCGTTCTCAAATCAATTAATTCGACAGTCTTCCCATTCTTCTTTTCAAAATCCTTTATTGCATTCAGTGAATCTTTTACACCCATGCCATAAGTTACGATTGTAGCATCCGAACCTTCTTTCACGATTTTACCTTTCCCGAATGGAAGCAGATAATTTTCATCGGGTTCAACAGTAGTTGAGTATGGCAGACGGTACATTCCCTTATGCTCGAGGAAAATCACAGGATCTTGCAGCCTGCATGCGGTTTTAAGCAATCCTTTAGCATCGGCTGCAGTGCTTGGGTAAGCGACAAGTAATCCGGGTATATGAGAAAAGAATGCTTCGATATTTTGCGAATGATATAATCCACCGTGAATATAACCCCCAACTGCCACTCTTATTACAACAGGAGCCGAAAAACCTCCGTTTGAACGGTAACGCATTGTTGCAATTTCATTTTTTATTTGCATGAATGCGGGCCAGATATAATCTCCGAATTGAATTTCAACAACAGGCTTATAATCACGCACAGCTAATCCCAGAGCTACTCCTGCTATCGATGCTTCAGCAAGTGGGGAGTTAAATACCCTGTCCTCCCCGAATGCTTTCGATAATCCTTTAGTTGCAGTGAAAACACCTCCTTTCGGGTCGGCAATATCCTCACCGAAGATTAATATTTTTGGATTATTTTTCATTTCTTCATGAAGTGCATGGTTTACCGCATCGACAAGGACAGCACTGTTTCCTTCTGCCGGTTCTGAAGTGGAATAATTCAAATTTCTCGATTCTAAAGGTGCGAAAACATGTTTTGTTGAATCTTCAGATTTCTGGTCAGGTCGTGTGAAAGCCCAGTCAGCAGATTCATCGATTTCTTTTTTTATTTCAGTTTCAATATTAAATATTTCTTTTTCACTAATAATTTTATTTTCAAGTAAGTAATTTTTCAATTTTTGAATACAGTCTTTTGTTTTCTTTGCAGATTCGAGTTCGTCAGCAGGTCTGTATTTTTTTTGGTCATCACTTGATGAATGTGGCAAAAGCCTTTCAACCATAGCATGAAGCAGGGCAGGTCCTTTTCCGGCCCTTATATGTTCCACTGCTGAATGTGAAGCCTTATAAGATTCAAAAAAATCAGTACCGTCAAATGTAAACATCTTAAGATTGGAATAACAGCAGAATGAGTGTCCGACACTGCTTCCCATGGACTGATGTTCTCTTGGAACAGAAATAGCATATCCATTATCCTGGATGCAAAACAAAACTGGCAGTTTCTCTCTGGAAGCCCAGTTAACCGCTTCATAAAACTCTCCCTGGCTTGTTGTGCCCTCACCTGAAGAGACATAAGTAACTTCCTTAGCACCATTTTTTTTCGAAGCAAGTGCAGTTCCAACTGCATTCAGAAATTGAGTACCGGTTGGGGAGGATGAAGTAGGAAGATTTAATCTCGGATTACCGTAATGTCCGGGCATTTGTCTTCCCCCTGAAGACAGGCATTCAGGCTTTCCTGCGGCAAGAAGGAAATATTCTTTAATGGTCATTCCCATCCCATAGGTGAACGCTGCATCCCTGTAATATGTCCAACCCCAATCCTGCCCTTTATTAAGTGTCATTGATACTGCGGTCTGAACAGCTTCATGTCCGCTGCATCCAATATGAAAAAATGATTTTCCCTGTTTCACCAAAGTTAAATGCTTTTCATCTGAAAATCGCGCTTTCAGCATAATTTTATAAGCATCTATAATTTCTTCACCTTTCAGATTTAGCTGTATGTGAGCCGGTTTATTCCCGTTTAAATTTATTTGTTCGACAGAACACCCGGGACCACGATTTTGCGAACAGGATGCACCAAGCCTTGATTCGGCTATAACCTGAAGCATTATTTGCTCGGAAGTTAATTCATTTACTTTTTGCCCGCCATTCGATTTATTTTTAATTGCCATTATTCAAACCCTAAAAAAAATTGGAGTGATAAAACAAATTTACTATCTTGCTTTGTGAAAAATAATCTTTATGATAACGTTTAACAAAATGTTTTATGACATGGAATAGAATAATAGGTCAGAATAGAGTAAAAAATTTACTGCAAAAGGCAATAATTGATAACAAAATACCTCATGCATATTGCTTATGGGGGCAGGAAGGAATTGGAAAGGATGCTTTAGCAATTGAATTTGCATGTGTGGTTAACTGCAAATCTCCCATAAAAACCGGAAACGGAATTGAATCATGCGGGGAATGTTCGAGTTGTAAAGCCGCAAATAACTTGCACCACCGTAATATACATTTAATATTCCCGATGCCTACCGGAAAATCCGGAGATTCAAAAAAGGATAGTGTTTTGGAAAAGTTGACAGAAGAACAACTTGAAGAATATCATGAACAGATAAAATTGAAAGCTGAAAATCCTTATAATAAGATTGTCCTTACTAATGCTAATCAAATCAGGATAGCCTCTATCAGGGAATTGAAAAAAAAACTCGTTTTGACAAGTTCCGGAGAAGGAAGAATTTGTGTGATTGTTATGCGTGCTGATGAAATGACTACTGAAGCTGCAAATGCATTCCTGAAAACACTGGAGGAACCACATGAAAATGTTACAATTTTAATCACTACATCGAGACAAGATGCATTACTGCCCACAATTTTGTCCCGCTGCCAGCAAATAAGGTGTGAGCCATTAAGCGATGATGATATATGCAAAGCTTTGCAGGAAAAAAACAATATTGAAAATCATGTGGCTGTTTTGATTTCTGCATTTGCCCAGGGGTCTTATACAAGGGCAATTGATTTTCTTGGAGAATCCATGCAAGAGATGAGAGAACAGGCGATAGATTTTCTACGTTCAATGCTTAGGAAAAAAATGTACAGGTCGGAGGTATCGGAACACATCGAAAAAATTGTAAAAAAATATGATAAAAAGGAACTTGAATTAATTTTATCAATGCTGATTATCTGGATGAGAGATGTTATTAATGTATCAAAAACAAGAAAAACAGATAAAATAATTAATATTGACCAGGCAGAAATAATACAAAAATTTATTACAGGCTATCCCAGCAAAGAATATAATAAATCGATAGAATTTCTTGAAAAATCGGTTAACCAATTGAGAAAGAATGTGGCTTCGCAACTTGTATTGTTGAGAACAGTACACGATTTACGTAATTTATTTTTGTTTAGCTAAAATAATTAATAAATTTAGAATCAACTAACATATTGAAAAAAGTTAATTTAGATATGGCAACAGTTGGTTACAATATTTTTTGACTAAATTATTTTTAGATTGCTTTCTACGAATCTTTTTATTATGTTGCAAATAATACTATGAGTTCTTTGATATTCTTAAAAAGACAATTATGTCTTTCTCTTGTTAATTTGGTAATTATATGAACGATATATTAAATGACCAACAAAATTTATTCAAATATATATTTAATACAAAATATCCGGAGCTTCTTCCACCGGGTAAATGCAAATGTCCTTATCAGCTTCTGACAGGACATGACATAAGTTTATTATCTCAGCATCATGAGCCCATCGTGAATGAAAAATTCATGTGTGGTTTCCATGTTGCTTCTCTCAAATACGGCAATCACCCGGAAATTGATTATACTAATTTTTGTGAAGTTACATTCAAATCCAAACGTAGGCTATTGTATAAGAATTCCCAAATGTTTTCTTTTACAACAGGTGCATTTGTAATAGTTGAAATTGACAATGGATTTGATATAGGAACTGTTACCGCATGCGGTGAAAATGCTTCAGAAAAACTTAAAGCACAATACAAAAATGTTGAGCCTTTATATTCAATACTCAGGCTGGCTACTCTTGAAGACCTTGATAAGTTATTAAAAAATACAGAAGATGAATCTGCTGCAATAAATAAAACAAAACACCTGGTTGCAAAGCATAAACTCGATATGAAAATCACTGATGCAGAATGGCAGTTCGACAGGCAAAGACTGACAATTTATTTCGGGGCTCCTCAAAGGATAGATTTTCGTGAACTTGTCAAAGACCTTGCCCGAACATTCAAGACAAGAATTGAACTCAGGCAAATCAGCACAAGAGAAGAAGCAAAACGATTGGGAGGAGTAGGTTCATGCGGCAGGGATTTATGCTGTGAATCTTTTGCTTGTGAGTTTTGCCACGTGACACTCGACCATGCGAGAATTCAGCAACTGTCGAATAACGTTACCAAATTAAGCGGATACTGCGGCAGGTTGAAATGCTGTTTGCTATATGAATATGAAAGTTATAATGAATCAATGAAAAAATTTCCTCCTGTCAACTCCCAGGTTGAACTCGAAGCTGGAAGGGGAAAGATTGTGAAAATAGATGTTTTCAGGGATGTTGTATATGTTCAGCTTGAGAAAAACAATACTTATAACATAATCACATTAATTGAATTGGGTGAACTTTACAGATTGGGAAAAATTAAAGTTCCTGCAAATACCGATTTGAAAACTTTATTCTGCGAGGATAGCGGAGCAACAATTGAGGAACTGCGAGCTTTGGAAGGGTAAATCTAAAATTCGAATATCTATTTTATTACCAAATTGCATCAATGAGATGTTCAATTATTGGAGGATTTTCGCTGTAATCAATTGCGATAATATCGAAGCGTGATTCCACATCATTTAATTTGTTTATATAATAATAACCTTCTGCAACTTTGCGTAATACTCTTTGCTTTTTTGGTGAAACCGACTCTAAGGGTGAACCATAATCTTTTGTTTTTCTCGACCTTACTTCAACAAAAACAAGTGTTTCCCCTTCCTTTGCGACAATATCTATTTCTCCTACTCTGCCATAAGTAAAATTACGGTGAATTATTTTGTAGCCTTTGTTGACAAGTATATCTACTGCTTTATCCTCAGCCTCAGTTCCTTTTTCCCGTGTGGATTTGAATTTATTTTCTGCCTGATTATGAGAATCCATTTTATTCTTCAGTTGATAATTTATGGTGATTAGCATCAATTGGAACAGGATATTTCCCGGTGAAACATGCAGTACAATAACCTACACCTTTATCCTGAGGCACCGATTCCAATAACTTTTCTATCGAAAGATAATGAAGCGAATCAACACCTATTGCTTTTCCGATTTCTTCCTCGTTTTTATAATCATTGGCAATTAATTCTTCGCGGCTTGGAAAATCCATACCGTAATGACAGGGATATTTAATTGGTGGAGAAGTAATCCTCATGTGCAACTGTTTTGGTTCTGCTTCACGTACCAAATTAATCAATGATTTTGAGGTTGTGCCCCTGACAATTGAATCATCAATCATAACTACATTTCTGTTTTCAATGACTCCTTTTACAGGATTGAATTTCACTTTGACTTTAAACTCACGGTTGTCCTGCCCGGGTGCTATGAATGTTCTGCCGACATAGTGACTCCTTATTAATCCAATTTCAAATACTGTAGGATTATTTTGTTTATTATTAATATTCACATAACCCAGTGTTGCTGTATTCCCACTGTCGGGAACAGCAATAGCAGTAATTTTTTCGCCCTCGTCTGATTTAATCTGGCTTTCTTCGGCAAGGTTCTTGCCCAATTTTCTCCGGACTTTGTCAACATTGTGATTGAATATTTTGCTGTCGGGTCGTGAAAAATATATATATTCAAAAATACAATGTCTTGCTTCAGGTGTAATATCTTCGATTTTATATGATTCAATCTCACCGGATTCGAGAGTTTTTCTGTTTATCACAATCATTTCGTTGTGTTCGAGAGAACGAATATATTCTGCACTCACAATATCGAATGCACAAGTTTCAGATGCTACCATATAAGAATAACTATCGCCAACTTTTAAACGCCCAATGCTGAGAGGACGGAATCCGTGAGGGTCACGGGCAGCAATCAGAGAATCTTCAGTGAGTATGACAAGGGAATAAGCGCCTTTCGCAGTTCTCAATGCCTCACGTATTCTTTCGATAATTGTCGGTTGTTTACTCCTTGCAATCAAATGAAGAAAAAGCTCAGAATCGGATGTTGTCTGGAATATAGCACCATCATTCTGCAATTGTTTCCAGAGTGTATCTGTATTTGTAAGATTGCCGTTATGCGAAATCGAAAGTATGCCGCTGTTGTAACGCATCGTGAATGGCTGTATGTTTGCTCGCTTTGAAGAACCTGTTGTTGAATAACGGTTGTGCCCAATAGCCATGTCCCCTTTAAGTACATCGGTCAATATTTTCGGGTCTGAAAATACATCGAGTACTAATCCCTCACCTCTTGTGTAGGCGAATCGCTTTCTTCCCGTTTTTTCATCCGGGTAAAATGTTGTTATACCTGCTGCTTCCTGTCCCCTGTGTTGAAGTGCGTGAAGGGCATAATATGTCATTATCGATGCCTGTGGATTGCCATAAACGCCGACTATTCCACAGTTACTTCTCGGTTTATCAATTTCGTCCTTGAAATTGTTCATTAACTTTTATCAAACTCGTCATAAAAAAAAACATAAATTAAGATTTTTTTTCCAAACCTTTCCATTTTAGAAAAAGGATAATATTGTTTCTACTACAATTCAAAAAAGATAGAGACGTTAATCAAACATAAAAGTTTTGAAAAAAGAAGAAAAGAACGTAATTTTGTAATTCGACAATCGGTCGGGTAGCTCAGTTGGTAGAGCAGTGGACTGAAAATCCACGTGTCGGCGGTTCAATTCCGTCCCCGACCACAGCAAATCAATCACGGGATACGAATTAAAAATACCAAATTACTCTTAATGAAAATCAAAGAATTTCTATGCACTCTGACATTGAGCAATTTCATCTTGATAGTTCAGAAACTATATAGTATCAGCCGTTACATGCTTTTGAATAATATCGTATAATTTTCTATTCTTTCAATTTTCCTAACACTAACCCTTCTTAGATATTTTCCAAAATAGTAACATTATTAAGATTAGCTTTGTATCCTTTGAGAATAGCAAAGGTGAGTTTATCCATACTGGCTCCATCGAAATCGGTTTTTTTAACATCTGTTTTAAAAGATACATTTATCAGAATTGTATTTTTAAAACTAGTGCTTTTTAAACCTGCATAATCAAAGTTGGCATTAATTATTTTCAGCCCCTCGAACGATACTCCACTTAAATCCGAATAATGAAACTTAGTATTCTCAATCTTTGCATTTCTGAATATTGCTCTGCTCAAATCAGATTTATTAAATTCCACACCTGTCAGGTCGGTACCATTGAATGAGCAATCTGTCAAACTAGTACATTTGAATTTAGAGCCCGTAAGGACTGAATTATTGAAATTAGTTCCCGCCATGTCGGAGTAATTAAATTTACCAACAATAATTGTTGTATTACTCATATCGGAATTCTTCAGAGCTGACATTGAAAAATCCATACCGGCTTGAAATTGAAGTTTCCTTGTATTATCGCAGATTTCATCAATTAATTCAGAGACATCACCAATAGAATTAATAGTTTTTTCAAGTGCTGTTTCTTCCTCATTTCCCTGGCTTATGAAGTCATTCATTTTTTCGAGTAAATCCGAGTATAACTCTTCTTTCAAATCCTTTACGTTATTCAAATCGGCATAAGGACCAAAAATTTTATCTAAGTGAGACTTCAGTTTGTTGTTCATAATTTTCCCTTTATATAAGTTTTGAAATAATTTTTTTTGTAAATTCCCAATCAAGTTTGTTTTGTATTAGTACTTTTTTTCCATCTTCGGTAATTTTGTAATATTTTCTTCTTCCACCCTGGGATTCATCACCCCAGTAGGAGTTTATGGATTTTTCTTTTTCAAGTCTTTTTAAACTTGAATACAAGGTCGCTTCATTAATTTCATATTCACCTTTGGTTTGAGAAGTAATTATTTTAGAAATCTCATAACCATACTTGTCACCTTGATTTAACAAGTTTAAAATAATGGTGTCAATATGACCTCTTATTAAATCAGAACTAATATTCATAAATAACTTTTTTCATAATTAAAACAAACAACAATACAAATATAATGAAAATTACTATGTATGTCAAGGTATTTTTATTATCATATTACTATATCTGTAATATTTCTATATAACTATCTAAAAAAAATCGTTTAATCTTAACCAACCCAATTACAATTTTCTTTATAAGTAATTCCTCATATTTCATTAATTTATTTAACCATTATTATTGATCCTACATTCCTGATGGAAATTCTACTAAATATATTATAACTTTCATTTTTCTTCCCTTATTTCAAACCTTTTAAAACAATAGAATAATCGGGATTTTCAAACCACCCGGTATTCTTCAATGTATTGAAATTTATGGTACCAACAACATAACTTGCATCATTAGATTCATACTTCTCAGTAATATTCTGAAAATATTTAAAGTCAATATATTTGGAGTTCTTTATTCTTAAGTAGATTTCAATATCAAAATTATCTGTTGAGGTGCATGATAGATTTTGAATAAGTTTTTTATATTCATACTTATAATTGTATGTTAAAGCAGAAATATCTGATAATACAGCTGAAGCAGTTGGAAAAGCACCTGCTCCCTTCCCAATAAAAACATTCTTATCAGCAAAACTACTTTCTGTAATTATACCATTAAAAACATTATCCACTCCATAAAGTTCATTTTCCTTATCTATAAATTGAGGCATTACAAAGGAAGCTATTTTATTGTTATCAATTTTATAAGAGTGTGCAATAAGTTTGATTTTACAGCCTTTTTCATTTGCATAATTTGAATCGAAACTATTAATTCTGCTTATTCCAATATTTATAAAATCTTTCGGTTCAATTAACAAACCATAAGCATGTGCTAAAATTATATTCAATTTATATTTAGCATCTAATCCTTCAATATCCAAACTAGGATCTGATTCAGCAAATCCGTTATCCTGAGCAGAGTTCAAAGCACTCTCAAAAGAAATTTTCTCCTTAAACATCTTTGTTAAGATATAATTGGTAGTACCATTAACAATTCCTTTTATGGATTTTAAAAGGTCATTATCATAATATTCTTCAAGATTCCTTATTATTGGAATACTGGCACAAACAGCCCCTTCATAAAGAATAGGTGATTTGTATTTGTTCTGAAGAATTAATAATTCACTCAAATTCTCAGCCACCATTTTTTTATTAGCTGTTACTACTGCTTTCTTTTTTTTCAATGCTGAGAAAACAATTTCTTTAGCTGCATCAGCATCATCAATCAATTCGACAATAACATTAATTTCTGGATTATTTAAAATTTCATCCTTATCGAAAGTGAAATATTTTAAATCTATCGGTCTCTTTTTAGATTTATCCTTACAACAGATTTTTACGATTTCGGCTCTAAGTCCGGATGTCTGAAGTAAGACATCATATAATCCCTTTCCGACACATCCGAAACCAAATAGTCCTATCTTAATATTTTTTCTCATAATTATCTTTTATTATTATTAAAAATTATTTATAAAATTATTTTCGCTGGTAATCCAAGCATTACCTTTGATTACGGTGTTCTGTTTTATTTCTATCCGCCCTAAAATTGTTACATTAGCATAAATTATAACATTGTCTCTAATAATAGGATGTCTATCGATGCCTTTTATAACTTCACCTGATTTTTCAATTGGAAAACTTTTTGCACCAAGAGTTACACCTTGATAAATCCTAACATTATTTCCAATAATACATGTTTCACCAATTACTAGACCGGTTCCATGGTCAATAAAGAAAGAATCACCAATTTGAGCCCCCGGATGTATATCAATACCTGTTAATGAATGAGCAGTTTCATTAATCATTCTTGGTATTATTGGAACACCAAGCTTATGTAATTCATGAGCAATTCTATGATAAGTAACAGCAATAATTCCCGGATAGCAGTAAATTACTTCTTCATAGCTTTTAGCAGCAGGGTCTCCTGAATAGGCAGCTTTTATGTCTTGAACAAGTAATGCTTTAATAAAAGGTAATTTATTAAGAAACAATTTTGTTAATTCATCCGATTTTCCTTTACATGTAATACAATTTTCTTCGGATAATTCACAATAGAAACAAATCCCTCTTTTAATCTGCTCTGACAACCCTCTTTGAATTATATCAAGATTAGCACCAATATAATAATCTATTGAACTTCCATTAATATCAGAATAACCCCAAAATCCTGGGAATAGAATTTTTTTTATTCTTTGAATTATTTCATTTAATGCTTCAGATGAAGGCATTGGCTTATTACTTGAGTATCTGCGATAAATATTCGAGTCTTCATTTTTTATGTTCAAAGCAGAAATAAGATTATGAAAATGATTATCTGTCATCAATTTTACTATACATTAATAAATCTGTACTTAAATATCTCTCGCCTGTATCCGGTAATATGCTGACAATCAGTTTACTTTCATTTTCAGGTCTTTCTGCTACTTGTAAAGCAGCATTTAAAATTGCACCGGATGAAATCCCAATTAACAGACCTTCTTCTTTAATTGCTCTTTTTGCAGTGCTGATTGCTTCTAAACTTGAAACAGGTATAATTTCATCGATTATTTCCCTATTAAGTATATCCGGAATAAATCCAGCCCCAATTCCTTGAATCTTATGTGGAGTATGCTGTTGACCCCCCAATACTTGAGATTCAAAGGGTTCAACAGCAATTGAAATTAAATTTTTATTTCTGGCTTTTAATACTTCGGAAACACCTGTAATTGTTCCTCCTGTACCAACTCCGGCTACCAAGATATCAATTTTACCATCTGTATCCCTCCAGATTTCTTCAGCAGTTGTTTTTCTGTGGATTTCGGGATTAGATAGATTCTTAAATTGTTGAGGAATAAATGAATTTTTATATTCATTCGCAAGTTCTTCTGCTTTTTGAATGGCACCTTTCATGCCATTTGCTGCAGGTGTCAATACGATTTCTGCTCCGAAACCACGAATCAATTTTCTTCTTTCAATGCTCATACTTTCAGGCATCGTAGTAATCAACTTATAGCCTTTTACCGCAGCTACAAAAGCAAGTCCTATTCCTGTGTTACCACTTGTCGGTTCAATTATCACGGTTTCTTTATTCATTAAACCCTTTTCTTCTGCATCAGAAATCATTGCCCATGCAATTCTATCTTTAACTGAACTTGCTGGGTTGAAAAATTCTAATTTGACAACAATTTCTGCTTTAATGTTTTCTGATAATTTGTTTATTCTGACTAAAGGTGTATTCCCAATCAGCTCACTAATATTATTTGCAATCTTCATGTTATTACCTTTTGATAAAATTATAAATTTGTAAATGCATTTTCTAAATCTTCAATTAAATCTTCAACATCTTCAAGTCCAACTGATAATCTTATAAGACTATCAACAACTCCGGCTTTTCTTCTTGTTTCTTCAGGGATGGATTTATGTGTCATAGTTGATGGCTGGCAAATTAAACTTTTTGGTCCTCCAAGACTTTCTGCTAATTTGAAAAGTTTCGTTGAAGTTGCAAATTTAATTGCACTTTCAGTTGTGTCATTTTTCAATGAAAACGATACAATTCCACCAAATAACTTCTGTTGATTATTAACAATTTCAAAGTTTTGATGAGTTATAAGTCCGGGATAAAAAACATTTTGAACTTCTTCACGGTTCTTTAGAAATCTTGCAATTATTTCTGCACTGAATGAATGTTGTTGGACTCTTAAAACCAGTGTTTCAATACCCCTAATTACCAACCATGAATCGAAGGGTGCAAGGATAGCTCCTGTAGCGTTTTGAATAAATTTTATTCTTTCTCCCAATTCTTCTGTAGCTGTGACAACAAGACCGGCAATTAACTCACTGTGACCACCAAGATATTTTGTAGCACTATGTATTACTATATCAGCACCTAGATTTAGAGGTTTTTGAATTA